>CALUQJ010000013.1 GCA_944322865.1 Candidatus Gastranaerophilales bacterium | reverse complement strand
TCAAGGTTGGCGGAAAAATTCAAAAAGTATTTTTTCCTGAATATCTTGATGAATTTGCCACATGCCTGCAACAATATCCGGACGCTTTTGTTTGCGGCAACCTGACAAATACTCTCGTATCAACAGACGGGTATGACGGAGTTTTGATTTTAACAACAAAGATGACCGGTTATTCAATTGAAGGTACGAAAGTTACGGCTGAATGCGGACTTAAAGGTCCTAAATTATCTCAGGCAGTGGCTGAAAAAGGCTTGAGCGGACTGGAATTTATGGTCGCATTCCCTGGGACTATAGGCGGTGAAGTTTTTATGAATGCAGGCGCTCACGGACAAATGATTAAGGATGCATTTGTAAGCGGAAAATTTTTTGACAGAGAACAAAATAAAATTATAACGCTAAATAAAGAAGAAATGGAATTTTCATACAGGACTTCAATCTGCCAAAAACACAATTTGACAGTTCTAAGTGCCGATTTTGAGCTCACTGAAAAGCCCGTAGAAGATATTAAGGCACTGATGAAAGAAAATCTGGAGTTTCGGCATACGCATCAGCCTTCTTTAGCATTACCAAACTGCGGCAGTGTGTTCAGAAATCCAGAAGGCAATTCTGCCGGACGCTTGCTGGAAGAGGCGGGCGCAAAAAGTTTTACAACAGGCGGTGCAAGGGTATGGGAAAATCACGCAAATTTTATAATAAATGACAGCACGGCAACTTCAACCGATATATTGGAGCTTATGCTGAAAATGCAACAGGCAGTTAAAGAAAACTCTGGAATTTCTTTAATGCCTGAAGTCAGGTACCTTGGAAACAAAAATAAGAAAGAGGAAGATATATGCAAAATATTGTATCAAAATTTAGTAAAGATGTAAAAATAGCAGTTCTAAACGGCGGTATGTCATCAGAAGCAGAAATTTCAAGAAGATCAGGCAAAGGCTGCTATGAAGCACTTAAAAGACTGGGGTTTACAAACGTAGATCTGGTTGAAGTCGATAAAAATATAACCGAAAAACTTAAAGCAGGAAAATATGAGCTTGCATACAATGCTCTACACGGTAAATACGGTGAAGACGGTTGTATTCAGGGGATACTTGAAATATTAAAAATTCCTTATACAGGCTGCGGAGTTATGGCAAGTGCTGTTTGTATGAACAAAGAATACACAAAGCGCATATTATCTTCTTGTAAAGATATTCCGCTTATCAAATCTGTTTTTGTCCGCAAAGGCGATGATGTAATGGAATTGACAAAAGATTTACAATACCCGCTTATTACAAAA
Organism: Candidatus Gastranaerophilales bacterium; assembly: GCA_944322865.1. GTDB lineage: Bacteria > Cyanobacteriota > Vampirovibrionia > Gastranaerophilales > Gastranaerophilaceae > CALUVH01. Next base: position 33,139 of record CALUQJ010000013.1, on the reverse strand, counting down.
CCGGTTTGCGAAGGCTCAAGTTTCGGGATGACAAAAGTTAATTCAAGAGATGAGTTGCTTGCCGCATATAATGAAGCTGCTAAATTCAACAATGATGTTCTTATAGAAGAATATCTTGTGGGGGCAGGCTGCACAGTAGGAGTTCTGGAATGTAACGGTGAACCTTTTGCAACTGAAATTCTTGAACTCAGACCGAAAAACGAATGGTACGATTATGAGGCTAAGTATACAAAAGGAATGACAGAATTTATTCTGCCGGCTGAACTGAGCGATGAAATGACCAAGCGCGTAAAATCACTTGCAGTTAAAGCCGCAGAAATTTCCGGATGCAGCGGTGTCTGTCGTGTGGATTTTCTGATAGTTAACGATATCCCTTATGTATTAGAGATAAACACTTCTCCTGGCATGACAGAAACAAGTGATCTTCCGGCTCAATCTGCCGCAATGGGCATTGATTATGATAATCTGGTATTACTTATTTTAAACAGTGCAGGACTGAATAAATAATGAATAAAGGCAAAAAAAATCCGCAAAATCCTGAAATAGTAGGCGACAAGCATTTTGTCCAGACTAAGCGCCGTGAACGCAAGGTTCGCAAGGGCAGAATGCGTCGTGAACGTTTGCGGGTATTTTTGCGGTTTGTTTTTGTACTTGCCTCTTTGTATGTTATGTATTTTGTTTACAAAATGCCTTGCATGCGGCTTCCGCACAATGCTTTTAGCATTGTGAACAGTGATGCGGTGCAGATTCTGAACAACAATATAGTTCCGACACTCAAAATATTAACCGTTTTGAACAGTGTTAAAGTACCGGACAAACCTATATTTCTTGCCAAAACAAATGATATGGAAAAAGCTATAAAACAGCTTACACCGATTGAAGATGTCTATGTAAGGCGATATATTTTCCCTGCCAGAATGCAGATTATAATAAAAGAACGTATTCCGGTCATAATCATAGCTCCTGATGTAAAAGCGCAGCCTGTTGCTTATTTTACACAGGACGGAAAACTCGTTGGGCGTGAGTATCTTCCGTTAAAAGTTAATATAAAACCGTTATTAGTTCTTTCTTACGGCAACAAGGGTGATGATTATCAGAAATGGGATTTAACAAGAGTTAATGAGTTATTGAAAATAGCAAATTATATCGAAACTTATTCGCACGAAAAAGTCGAATATATCGACTGCCGCGACCCGAATGATATTTTTGTAAAAATTCAGACTGTTAATATAAGAGTCGGAAAACCTGACGGTCAAATCTTTACCAGAATTGCACGTCTGCCGTCTATTTTACCGCAGGTTAAACTTCTGGACAGCAAGATTAAATATCTTGATTTAAGCTGGGAAAAAGTAAATTATTTGAAATTGGAGTAAATTTATGAACATTACACTCGCACAGGTTAGATATAAATTAGGTGATTTTGATTTTAATTACAAAAGTATAGCTGATGCAGTTGCTAAATCTCAAAGCAATATTGTTGTACTTCCTATGGCTGACTTAGAAGCCCTGGGAGGACGCGATATTATTTTAGATGAAAAAATACGCATAGCACAAAATAATTTTTTTGAAAAAATAGCAGCAGACTTTCCGGAAAAACATATTTTTCTCGGGGATATTCACCTGTATGGCGGACAAATAGATATGTCCGAATTTGGACTTTATGAAATTGACGGACAAAAAATATATGTTTCCGACACATTTGAAGAAGAGGTAGAATGCGACTTATATATACTTGCACATAACAGATATTATGCAATGAACACTTACCGCGAATTTGTCGAAAGTATTAATACAAATAAAAATCTTGTATATATAAATGCAGTAGCAATGGCAGATGCCAACATTTATGACGGAGCAAGCTTTGTCAAAAATGCCAACAATCTAATTGTTTATCAGGCTCCGCAGTGTGTTGTTGATATAACTGAACAACACTTTTCACAAGCAGTAGAGTTAGTTGACACTATTCAAGAGGAAGAGATATTTAAAGTTATAACATTTGCCCTGAAAGAATATTGTGAAAATACCGGATTTAAAAAGGTAATTCTCGGGCTTTCCGGCGGTATTGACAGTGCACTGACAGCGGCTCTTGCAGTTAATTCAATCGGAGCAGAAAACGTGTTTGGTGTATTAATGCCGAGTATGTTTTCATCAGAAGGCAGCGTAACTGATGCTGAGGCATTAGCTGCTAATTTAGGCATTCAAACAGTAAAGGAACCGATTACAAATCTTTTTGAAGCTTTTATGAGCGGTCGTGAAAGAAAAAATGATTTAGCAGAAGAAAATTTGCAGGCAAGACTAAGAGCTTTGATTTTAATGTTTTATTCAAACAGAGAAAACATGCTGCTTTTATCAACCGGCAACAAGTCAGAAGCTGCAATGGGATTTGGAACCCTATACGGCGATTTATCAGGCGGATTGAATTTGATTTGCGATCTTACAAAGAAAAATGTTTATAAACTTGCAAATTATATCAACCGCAATGGTGAAGTAATTCCGCAAAACACTATAGACAAAGCGCCATCAGCAGAGCTGCACCCCGGACAAAAAGATTCAGACAGGCTGCCTGAGTATGCTATTCTTGATGATATTATAGAAATGTATCTTGAACAAAATATTTCGCAAGAAGAAATTTATGAAAAATACAACAAAGAAACTGTTGATGAAGTAATACGCAAGATACACCGCTTTCAATTTAAGCGTAAACAATGCTGCCTGGGAATACGTCTGACAGAGCGTTCATTTGCAGCTGGTATTGAGCTGCCAGTTGTTCAAAAATTTTACTAAAACAAATTGCAAAATTTATTAAAAATATATCCGATTGGCTAATTACATTTTGCAAAATTTCTTGTCATAATAAGATAATCATGACAGGAGTATGATGCAAAAATTTATTTCAATCGCTTTAATAATCCTATTCACAGGCATGGCACATGCCGCGACCTGCAAATCTCATAAATATTATGAGAAAGATTACCAGCGCGTATGGTGTTCTGCATCCGGCGGCACGACAGAATATGTTCTGCCAGACAAAGCCAGAGTAGATTGTGTTACTGAAACTCATGCTATTGAATTTGATTTTGCGCAAAAATGGGCTGAATCAATTGGACAATCCTTGTATTACGGTAAAAAGTTAAATAAACAACCCGGAATTGTACTGATTGTGGAAAACGGCACAAAAGATGCAAAATATATCAACAGGCTCAAAACAGTTGCAGAAGATAGCAATATCTCCTTATGGTTTATGACTCCTGATGATATGTCTGGAAAATAATATATCCTAAGCTGATTTTAATTCATCAATAGATATAGTATAACCAAGCCCGCCCAATATTTTATTTATTGTAACAAGACTCGGTGTTTTTGTACGTCCGTGCAGTATATCAACAAGCTGTACTCTGTTCATACCGACATCTTCGGCAAATTTACTTACTGTAGTACGTGCTTTGATAACCTGTTCCAGCGCTCTGAAAAACTCAATGTAATCACCGTCCTGAGCATATTCAATTATTGTTTGTCTTATCCATTCCCGCTGAAATTCAGGATTCTGTAATTGTCTGTTTAAATCATCTAAAAAATTTATACTATTCATTCGGTTATACTCCTGCTTAAATATTCTTCTAAGTATTTGTCCGCTTGTTTAATAACAGTTTTTTGATTAGATTTATCACTACCTGCAAGCAAAAGAATTATTACATTATCAAGTTCTTTAAAGTAAATACGATATCCTTTGCCAAAATCTAACCGTATTTCGGACAATTGGCTGTTTTGTAATCGTTTCCAATCTCCATAATTTCCGTCAAGCATACGGTTTATACGTTTTGCAATGCGTACTTGAAACGCATTACTTAAAGTGTCACGCCATTCTATATATGGACATTTCCCATCTGGTGTTATGTAGTATTCGATTTCTTTCATATATTTATTGTAGCATATCTCCTACACATTGTCAAGATTTCATATTCAAAAAATTTAACATAAATGTAAAAAAACACTTGACTTAGAGTAGACTCCAGATTGTAGTATAATTAAGTAAAAATAATTTCGGAGAAATTATGGACAAAAGGATATTTATTATATTAGGTTTAGTTATAGTATTATGCGCCACAGGCGTATACAGAGTTCTGGCAAATCAAAACAAGGAGGTTAATATGAACGGTAAAAAAATTCTTATTGCATACTTTTCACATTCGGGCAATACAAGAGCAGTTGCTGAAAAAATTCAAGGCGTTACAGGCGGGGATTTATTTGAAATAAAACCTGCTAAACCTTATCCGGCGCAGTACAATGCAGTTGTTGAAATAGGCAGACAGGAAAAAGAAAACAATGTATATCCTGAACTTACAGATAACGGGAATGTTGAGAATTATGATATAATATTTTTAGGAACACCGGTTTGGTGGTACACAATGGCAGGACCAGTCAAAACATTTATCAAGAATAACAATTTTGACGGAAAGACTATTGCGCCATTCTGTACACACGGAGGCGGCGGGGCTTCCTCAACTTATACGGATATGCAAAAACTTGCCCCGAATGCAGTTGTAACAGAAGGTTTTACATCTTATGAAAATTCGGCTAAAACTGACGATGTAAAAAATTGGATTAACAGTTTAAAATTTTAGAGGACAAATATGAAAAGACGGGATTTTATAATTAATTCAGCACTTGCAGTTGGCGGGGCAGCTTTGCTTGCCGGCTGCGGGAAAAAAGAGGTTAAAAAATCAGTGAATCAGGTGGTCAGAAGAAAGTTTGATAATTTGGAAATGCCATTAATTTCGCTCGGGTGTATGCGTTTGCCTATGCGCGATGGAAAAATTGATATGGCAGAACTTGACAAAATGGTCGCTTATGCCATGGAGCACGGTGCAAATTACTTTGACACTGCTTATATGTATGTTGAAGGTAAATCCGAAAATGCCATAGGAGAAATTTTAAAACAATATAAACGCGATAGTTTCTTTTTAACAGATAAAAACCCTTCTTATCTTGTTAATTCACCTGCTGATGTTCACAGAATATTTAAAGAACAGTTGAAAAAATGTCAGGTTGAATACTTTGATAATTATATGGTTCATAACATAAATAAAGGTACTATAAGCAATTATCGTGATAATGATATGTATGGCGAACTTTTGAAACTCAAAAATGACGGGTTGATTAAGTATCTGGGATTTTCTTTCCACGGGGATCCCAAAATGCTTAAAGAAGTTATTAATGAACATAAATGGGATTTTTGCCAGTTGCAGTTGAATTACCTTGATTGGGAAGTTATAAATGGAGATCAGTTATATGAAATTGCAGAAGAAGCAAATGTTCCGGTTATTGTAATGGAGCCATTAAGAGGCGGAGCTTTGTGCAATATTCCTGCTAAAGCTGCCGAAAAACTCAAAGCTGAATGTCCGGATGATACTCAAGCCTCTTTCGGACTCCGCTGGGTTGCCAATAAACCGTTAGTGTTCACGATTTTGAGCGGAATGAGTAATTTGCAGCAGGTAAAAGAAAATATTGATACTTTTGTTAATTACAGACCTTTTACAGAAAAAGAAGAAAAAGTCGCGCACGAAATTGCACAAATTATTCAATCTCAGGGCGCAATAAATTGTACAGCTTGCAAATACTGTATGGAAGTTTGTCCGCGCGGAATAAATATTCCGGCGATTTTCGGGCTTTATAATTTGTATAAAGCAAGTGCACAACCGAATGCTGAATTTATGTTTGTGACAAATTATAATGCATTAAAAGAGGAAGAGCGCGCTGACAAATGTATTAAATGCGGGCTTTGCAATAAAAATTGTCCTCAGGGGCTTAATATTCCGGATTTGCTTGCGGATGTTTTGAAAAAAGTTGAGGAAGTTGAAAAGAGTATGTCATAATGAAGCATATATATAAAATAAGACTTTTAATTTCTATAGTTGTTTTTATACTGGCAGTGCTCGGGATGTTCGGCGTTTTTTATTCGATAAAACTCTTTGATTTTCAACTGCTGCCTGTTTTTCAGCGCGTAGTTGTTGATTTTTCGATTGCAGCGCTCGTTATATTGATAGCACTTGTTGGTATAACTTTTTGGTGCGGACGGGTGTATTGTTCATTAATCTGTCCGTTAGGAATATTCCAGGAACTTTGCGGAGCTGTTTTAAAAGTCAGAATGAATAAAAATCATTGCGAAAAGCAGGTTAATTTGCCTTTCAAATACTTTGTCGGCGCAATAGCTTGGGGGATACTTTTCGGCGGCGGTGTACTGGCGTTCAGGTATGTTGACCCTTATACACTCTTCGGCGCTTTAGTATCTGGCAACAATATCGGAATTATTGCTGTTATAATAATTGCAATTGCGCTAATGCTTAAAGACAGAGTTTTTTGTACAAATTTTTGTCCGGTTGGTTTGATACTCGGGCTTATATCAAAAGTTTCACTCAACAAAATTTATATTTCTGATGTCTGTGTTTCCTGCGGGCAATGTGAAAAAAATTGTCCTTCCGGCTGCATTGATTCTAAAAACAGAACTGTTGATAATGAAATGTGCGTTAAGTGTTTGAAATGCCTTGAAGTTTGTCCGAAAAGCGGTATAAAATATGGCATTAAACCCAAAAGTGAGGTTAAATTTAATCCGAAAAGACGCGATTTTATAATTGCAGCATCGGCACTTGCATTATTTGGCGGAATGATTAAGGCGGGTATTGAAATTAAGGACAAAGTTGTCGAAAAAATCAAGGATGTTATCTTGCCGCCGGGCGCCGGAGATAAAGAAAGGTTTTTGAATAAATGCCTTAACTGCAACCTCTGTGTGGAAAATTGTCCAAATAAGATTATTCAAAAAGCAGATAATGAATATGGCGCAGTACATCTGAATTACTCAAAAGCGCCTTGTAAATTTGACTGTAACAGATGTTCTGAAATTTGTCCGTCAGGCGCTATCAAACGTATTGATATTGAAGAAAAACAGCATACCAGAATTGCAATGGCAATGATAAATTCTGATAAATGCAATGAGTGCAGTTTGTGTGTTGAGGCGTGTCCTGTACAGGCTATAATCAAAGAAAACGGGCAAAAACCTGCCTTAAATGCAATAAAGTGTATCGGGTGTGGTGCCTGCAAACATGCCTGCCACTTTGGCGCAATAGAAGTTTTCCCGATAAGGGAACAAAAAACATTATAATTAAAGGAGAAATAATAAATGTCATTAGGAATTACAGAAATTTTACTTATACTGGTTGTGATTTTACTTCTGTTCGGCGGTAAAAGAATACCTGAGATAGCAAGAGCTTTAGGGCGTGCGTCTTATGAGTATAAAAAAGCAAAGAATATTTTAAAAGAGGAAGCTCAGGGACTTAAAGATGCAATAGAGGATTCTGCTGAAAAACCCGAAGAATACCAGCCTAAAGATGTGTAAACTATGCAGACAGATGACAGAGAAGAAAGTTTAATAACACATTTGGAAGCGTTGCGTGAAACCTTGCTTAAATGTATTGTTTCACTGTGCGCAGCATTGCCGTTTACATTGTGGGCGGCTCCTGCTGTTCTGGATTGGCTTATTAAGACTATATTGCAGGACAGTAATGTTAAACTTAACTTTTTTTCTCCTGCCGAAGTGTTTTTAATCCAAATAAAAACAGCTCTAGTGCTTGCTGTAATTGTCGCATTTCCATATATGGCAAAGAAAGTATGGGATTTTATTCTGCCGGCACTTTATGATAATGAAAAAAAGTTTATAAAGACTGCTGTGCTTTCCTCAACTTTACTGTTTGTATGCGGGGCGGCATTTTGTATTCTGGTTATACTCCCGCTTGTGATAAAATTCGGTTTGAGCTTTGCTGCGGCAAATGTTGAACCTGTGTTTGGAATTTCAAATATAATGAATTTAACTCTGATGATGTCAATGGCTTTCGGGATAATGTTTCAGATGCCGCTTGTTACTATAGCGTTGATACGTTCAGGCGTTATATCTTATGAAACAATAAGCGACAAACGCCCTTATGTTATTGTAATAATTCTAATTCTTGCGGCAATTTTTACACCTCCAGATGTTGTGAGTCAGCTTATGCTTGGAGTTCCGACTTACCTTTTGTTTGAACTTGGACTTTTGCTTGCAAGGATAAATAATAAAAAAATGAAGGTGGAAAATGAGTGATAAGTATGTAGAACTTGATTTTGCAAAACTTGATATTGAACGCCAAGAGCGCCGCGGCTGTTCTGAGGCAGTATTTTGTGAATGCAAAACGCCCGAACAATTAATAAAGATTTTTAGAACATTTCAGGAACAAGGACAAAATGCTATAGGAACAAGGGTTACACCGGAACAGGCTAAATCTTTGCAGGAAAATTTTCCGACAATGAATTACAATGAAGCAGCAAGGGTTGTTACTCTTTTGCAAAATGAGATTAAGAAAGTCGGCGAAATAGCTGTTTGTACAGGCGGAACAGGAGATATCCCGGTTGCGGAAGAGGCTGCGGCAGTTGCAGAATTTTACGGGAGTAATGTCAAAAAATATTATGATATAGGTGTTGCCGGAATACACAGATTATTTGATAAAATTGATGAAATACGTAAGGCAAATGTAATTATTGCGGTTGCCGGCATGGAAGGAGCACTCGGCGGAATTTTAACCGGACTTGTTGATGTTCCTGTGATAGCTGTTCCGACTTCTGTCGGATACGGGGCGTCTTTTAAAGGCGTATCTGCTCTTTTAACTATGCTAAACAGCTGCGCTGAAGGGATGACCGTTGTCAATATAGATAACGGGTTTAATGCCGGATATAGCGCGGCACAAATTAATAGACTTATATCAGGAGGAAAAAACTAATGAATTTATACTTTGAATGTAAATCAGGGATCTCTGGTGATATGTCAGTTGCTGCACTTTTGGATCTAGGAGCTGACAGAGAAAAACTTGAAAAAGCACTTAAATCTATGAAACTTGATAATGAGTTTTCCTACTGTATCACTAAAAAATCGGTCAATGGAATTATGGCGACTGATTTTGATGTTATTTTAGCGGAACACCACACTGAACATCATAGCCATCAGGGAGAAATTTGTGAACACTGTCATTGCGAAGATGAACATCACCATGCAGGATCTCACGGCATACATACACCACACGAACACAGAAACCTTGATGATGTTAACGCGGTTATTGATAAAGCAGACATTACTGAAAACGCGAAAAATCTTGCGAAAAAGATATTTAAAATAGTAGCAGAAGCAGAAAGCAAAGTGCACGGAAAAGATATAAAGGATGTTCATTTTCATGAAGTCGGAGCAATAGATTCAATCGCTGATATAGTAAGTTTTGCGGTTTTGTTCGATGATTTGTCGCCTGACAAAGTCTATTTTTCAACACTAACTGACGGACAAGGGTTTGTAACCTGCCAGCACGGCAAAATTCCTGTACCGGTGCCTGCTGTATGCGAAATTGTAGCGGCTTACAAACTGCCGCTAAAGATATCTGATAATGACGGCGAAATGGTGACTCCTACAGGAGCCGCGATTGCCGCAGCACTATATACAGGCGAAAAACTGCCTGATGAATTTGTAATAGAAAAAACAGGTTACGGCGCCGGAAAACGTCATTATGAAAGCCCTGTTTTGAGAGTTATGAGTATAAAGTAAAGGAGGATATTATGCATTTAGGAAACGGTATTATTTGTCCTGTAACAGGATTGCCGATGCTTGCCATAGCAGGCGCAACAGCTTATTACGCTTATAAAAAAGCAAAAACAGATTTTACTAAAGACAAGGTTTTGCCGACTGTTGCAATTACAGGACTTGTATTTGCTCTACAGATGATTAATTTTGCAATACCTGCAACAGGTTCAAGCGGTCACATTGTAGGCGGAATTTTACTTGCAGCACTTCTGGGACCTTATGCTGCATTTCTTGCTATGTGTGCAATATTGCTTGTTCAGGCGGTATTTTTTGCAGACGGAGGACTTTTGGCTCTCGGGTGCAATATTTTCAATATGGGATTTTTAGCATGTTTTGTTGCTTATCCGCTATTGTTTAAACCGCTTGCTGACAGAAATAAAACTTTCTTAGGCGCTGTTATTGCCTCAATTGCGGCTTTACAACTAGGTTCTATAGCAGTTGTTATTGAAGGCGCACTTTCAGGTGCCGTTGCCTCTTCCGCGGTATTAAATTTTACGGGTTTAATGCAGGCTATACACTTCCCTATCGGAGTTGTTGAAGGTGTTGTAACAGGAATAATTGCCGCACTTGCAAGTGTCGTTGACCGCAAAAAATTATCTTATACTTTTGCAGGTATTTCGGTTATTCTTGCCGGTGTAATTTCTCAATACGCTTCACAAAAGCCGGACGGACTGGAATGGTCTTTGTTAAATATATCTGATTCTGTTGTTATGCAGACACAAGGTGTATTGTACAATATATCTGAAGTGTTGCAGGCTAAGATGTCTATTTTTGCAAATATGCCATATACATCAGGAAGTTTAGCGGGACTTGCGGTTGTAGCTGCAATTGTATATCTGTTTGGACTTCGGTTGAGTAAAAATCTGGTAGATGAAAATGCAAAATAAATTTGAACAATTAAAAATTTATTTATCCGATTTGAAAAAGCAGGGGTTATACCTTGCTTTTTCAGGCGGAATTGACAGCACTCTTTTGCTCTGGCTTTGTAAAGATCTAGATGTTACTGCCGTGACTTTTAACTCAGTTTTTCAGACAGAAGAAGAAATTGCCCAAACCCGCATAATATGCAAAAATTACGGTATAAAACAAAAAATTATAGAATATTTTCCTTTGAGTGATAACCTGTTGAAAAATAATCCGAAGGGCAGATGTTACTATTGCAAGAAACTAATTTTTTCAAAATTAAAGGATTATGCAGACGGACGAAATATTATAGACGGAACAAATTATGATGATTTGAGTGTTTACAGACCCGGCATAAAAGCATTAAAAGAACTCGGGATAATTTCACCTTTTGCAAAATTCGAAATTACCAAAAAAGAAATAAGAGATTATGCAAAAGAATGCGGAATAAATATTTTTGATAAACCTTCAACCCCATGCCTTGCAACCCGCTTCCCTTATGGTGCGCGATTGTCAGAACAAAAACTTTTAATAGTTGAACAGGGTGAAAAAATATTACATGATGCAGGATTTGATTCCTGTCGGCTTAGAATACACGAAGATATTGCAAGAATAGAGATACCGCAAGATAACTTTGCGGATTTTATAAAGGCGCGGGAAAATATTATACAAAAATTAAAACCTCTTGGATTTATGTATATAACGCTTGATATGGAAGGGCTGAGAAGCGGCAGCATGGATATTTCACAATAACGACAAACAGCAAAACCCTGATTTTTACTATTTACAAAATATATTGATTTTTATCTTATCTTATAATAGCATTTAAATGTATAAAGAGAGGTATTTAAATGTCTGAAGATTGTATTTTTTGTAAGATTTTACGCGGAGAGTTCGGAACAGAATTTGTTTACGAAAATGATTATGTTGCAGCGTTTAACGATATCAACCCAAAAGCCCCTGTGCATGTGCTCGTTGTTCCCAAAATGCATATTGCATCTTTAAACGAACTTGAGGACAAAAATCTTATGGGTGAGCTGCTGTCAGCAGTTAAAACAGTTGCTCAAAAATGCGGGTTAAAAGCTTATAAAACACTGATTAATACAGGAAAAGAAGCAGGACAGGAAGTTTTTCACCTGCATATACATGTAATGGGTAGTAAAGGAGAATAATAAATGACAAATGGCGTTAAAGAAGGATTTTATAAAGAAATAACACCGGCAGGTTTCGGGGTTGCGATTAAAGCAGGCAAAGTGCTTTTTTCAAAACAATCTGATTTTCAAAAGGTAGAAATTTTTGAAACAGACAGCCGGCTTGGCAGAGTTTTAACTCTGGATGATCTTATGATGACAACCGAAGGCGATGAATTTTTCTATCACGAAATGATCGCCCACATTCCGATGATGAACCACAAATGTCCAAAGTCAGTCCTTGTAATAGGCGGCGGTGACGGCGGCACAGTACGTGAAGTTTTGAAACACGATACTGTTGAAAAAGTTGTTCTTTGTGAAATCGACGGAATGGTAATTGATGCCTGCAAAGAATTTTTACCGACTATAGCAGGGAAATTAGATGATCCGCGCGTAGAAATTCGTGTGGAAGATGCAATAGAATTTATTAAAGATAAAAAGAATGAATATGATATTGTATTAATAGATTCAACAGACCCTATGGGACCTGGTGAAGGATTGTTTACAGAAGAATTTTATACGAATGTTAAAAATTCTCTAAAAGCTGGCGGTATTGTTGCCGCACAATCAGAATCACCGGTCGTTAATAAAGAAGAAATCAAAAAGATGTATAACTTGCTGAAAAAAGTTTTTCCTATTTGTGCAACTTATACCTCAAATATTCCGACATATCCGGGCGGATACTGGGCATGGGCTTTTTGCTCAGAAACCGTTGAACCGCTTTCTTATATTGATGAAAGACGCTGTGCAGAGATTACTAAAACCTGCAAAGTGTATAACAAAGAATATCATCTTGCACGCTTTGCTCTGCCGAATTATTTGAAAGAAATTTTGTAAATGTTTAAATGTTTGGATTTTGAGGCGGGCGGCATTTTTTTGCCGCCCGCCTCACTTCATAACCGGCACAAATTTTATTTTTATGATATACTTTAACAATAAGCCAGAAAACTTAGGGAGAGTTTATGTCAATTATCATAATGTTGATTTTGTTGAGTATCTTAATTCTAGTCCACGAAGCAGGACACTATCTTGCTGCCAGAATGTTCGGGATGAAGGTTGATAAATTTGGGTTTGGCTTGCCGATTGGTCCGACACTATGGGAAAAACAGTGCGGCGATACAAAAATACTCATCCATGCCTTTTTACTAGGCGGATATGTTGCTTTTCCAGATGACGACAAAGGTAATCCGCTGCCGGAAGATTCTCCTGACAGATTTCTCAATAGACCTATATATCAGCGTTTTATAGTTGTTTCTGCCGGTGTTTTTGCAAATATTGTATGCGCCTTTGCAATAGTGCTTTTAACAGCATTTTTATGGGGACATATGCCGTCCGGGAAATATGATATTTACGTAAAAAACATAGTAGCCGAAAAAACTCAATCAGTTTGGCAGTCAGGTCTTAAAAAAGGCGATAAAATACTTTCAATTAACGGTTCAAAAGCAGACAGCGCCGCCGCTCTTACGCTTTTTGCACGACAAAGCAAAGCCTATGATGGCAAAGTCAATATTGAACTTGTTGAACAAAATATAGAAGCTTTAAGAAAGCTGAATGTTGCATTCAAGCATGATGAAATAATTCCGGCAGATTTAACAATACGCCTGCCTGAATTAAAGTACGAAAAAGAAGTTACGCTTACTGATAAAATGCTTATCGGAATGGAAAAATACAAAGACGAACAGGTTACAATTTCAGAAAAACAAGCCGCATTACGAGATAAGTTAACCGGTAAAAAAACTTACACCTCCGATGGTGATGTTACTCTTGAAGATATAGCATACGCTTATTCTGATAATTTCAGACCTGTAAGAATAACAGTAGAGCGCAGCGGAAAAACAATAGACTTGAATCCAATATATCCTGATAAAAACGGCGTAATTGGCATAGAAATGGAAGCCCGTGAAATTGTTATTCCGACAAAATCTCCTAAATCTGCCGTAATAGCAAGCTGCAAATATTTATACGAACAAACTTATTTGCTATTATACGGATTGTGGCAAATATTTTCCGGTAAAATCCCGCTGAAAGACCTTCACGGTATTGTTGCAATCACAAAAGTCGGCGGAGATATTATACAGAATAACGGAATATTCTCCGGACTCTTGCTAACCGCAATAATTTCACTGGATCTGGCAATAGTTAACTTTTTGCCGATACCTGCTCTGGACGGTGGACATGTTTTGTTCCTTATTATAGAAAAACTGCGCGGACGACCGTTGGATGAAGAAACTGTAAATAAAATCGGAACAGCTGGTTTTATGTTTCTGATAGTGTTGATGATAATCGTTGTATTTAATGACATCTATGCACTTATAATGCAGAAATTGTAAAAATCAGACAATGCGTGACTTAATGTGTTGCCTGATTAAATAAACGTTAAGAGCTAAAATAAAGCGGTTGTTGGTGAAATTTGCTAAGCCTGATTTATGAAATGAACTTAACCGTCCTATAGTCCAAACATCTTATAATAAGGCTTCCTTATTACAACTATTCTTGTATCTACGCTATTTTGTTTCAATATAATTCGTATTAGGAATGTAGGTAGAATTACGTTCGCTTATTTCGATATTGTTAATTATATTCGCACGTTTTTTACGGAAAAGCATATCCACAAATGCTTCCAATCGTGTAATAAAACCTGCTTCGCCTGTTTGTTCATCTATTGTTAAATTCAAAAGCGGCTTATTAAAACGTTTTGCTTTTCTTGTAATGCGTTCTATCATCAATGAATCAGGACCGCAGCCAAATGCAGTCAGGGTAATTAAGCCGTCTATTTTATTGTCTTTTAAATAGTGACCGGCAGCGCCTGTCATTTCGTATTCGTTCGCCCAATAGAGTTCCTGCCCGAGTGATTTTATGCCGTCCTCCATTTGTTCCTTTGACAATTGCAATGATGTGTATACTTTTACATCCATTTTTTCGAGTTTATCAAAAATCTTCATAGATGTTCGTTCGTCGTAAATATTGTATCCGTGAGAAATCAAAGCAACTGATATAGGTGATTCTTTTGTCTGGCTTTCTATGAATACTTTGCCTTGCAGTGCATAATTAATTGCTTTTTTGTAACTCATGCCGGATTTTGACATAATGTGGAAATTGTTATATGTTCTCCAGCCGGCTTTAGAGGCACGCTTAATTAAAGCTTCATCAGTAATACCGAAAGGTGCTGCACATTCTTTTAGAAATTCATACAAACCTTGATTTTTTTCGGATTTATCAAGAGTTGGTTCTATAATCGTAAAATCTTTTTTTACAACATTTCTGACAAGATCCGGTAATCCTCTTATTTTGGAACAATTATAAATTTTATGGGATACTGATTGCAAAGAAGGAACAAGAATTTTATCAACGCCTTTGTCAATAAGATTCAAAACATGCCCGATAAAAACTTTAATCGGCAGACAGGTTTCTGTTACAACAAGCGCAGAGCCAGCTGACATGGTTTGTTTTGTTGTAACGTCAGACAGGACTATCTTTATGCCTAAATCCGTAAAAAATCCGTAATAAAAAGGATAATTGTGGTAAAAAGACATTGCCCGCGGTATACCGATTACTTTTTCGCTTGATTGATTTTTGTTTTCCATAATCCCATTTGTTCCTTAGAGTTATTTTTCTGCTACAATTATAATGCAAAAAATATTTTTTTACCACTGCTTAACATAATTTATTAATAAATTTTTACGCCGTGTATTTTTATTTGTCTTTGCTATAATAAAATTAAAAGGAGTAAAGATGCCGCATTTTTTTGTTAATTCTTCAGACAGAATTGAAAATAAAATTGTAATTTCCGATAAAGAAAATTACAACCATATAGCGCGTTCATTGCGGGCAAAAAAAGGCGAAAATCTTTTGCTCATTGACGAAAATCAGATACAGTATGAAACTGTTATTACAGATATTGACAAGCAAAAAATTGAAGTTCGGATAGAAAAAAATTACAAATCCGAAAGGGATTTAGATTTTAATTTGTATCTTGCACAAAGTCCTTTGAGAAGTGATGCACAAAATTTTGTAATAGAAAAGGCTACAGAACTCGGGATTAGAGGTGTGTATCCGGTTGTGACAGATAATTGTGCACTTAACCCTGCTGTAATCAATAAAAAAACAGAGAAGTGGCAAAAAATAATGTATGAGGCATCTAAACAGTGTGAACGCGCAATTGTTCCCAAATGTTTTGAGGTCACCGGTTTAGAAAAGCTTCTCAAGGCGAAAACTTTTGATAAAGTTGTTGCTTTTTGCGAAAGAAATTCAACACTAACTTTTCATGATTATTTTGTACAAAGTCCTGTCAAATCCGGTGAAAGTTTACTTGTGATAATTGGTCCGGAGGGTGGATTTTCACAAAAGGAATTTGAAATTTTTGACAGTCACAATATTCCGAAATTAACGCTAGGCAATTTAATCTTGAAGGCAGAAACTGCTGTCACGGTTGCATTAGGAAATATAATTTATGAATACCAAAATCACGGAAAAAATTAAAAATGATGAAGTTTTAACAAAACTCCGCCAGACATTTGATAATGAAGTTTATCTGGTAGGCGGTGCTGTTCGCGATTTTTTACTCGGCAAGTTTACTTACGACAGAGATTTAATTGTGCTTGATGAAGATGCAAAAATTTTTGCCCGAAAAATTGCAGAACTTTTTGAGGCAACTTTTGTGGCACTGGATGAAGAAAATAAAATATACAGACTTGTTCTTCCGGATAAAATTAACTATATAGATGTAACTAATCCCATAGAAAATTCACTGGAAAAAGATTTGATGCGGCGCGATTTAACAATAAATTCCATTGCGGTAAATCTCAAAACATTTGAAGTTGTTGATTTGTGCGGCGGAATTACCGATTTGCAGCACGGAGTTTTGAATTGTATAAATGAACACAATTTTGTTGATGATCCTTTGCGGATTTTAAGAGTTTACAGGTTTCAGGCACAGTATGGATTTGAACTCAGCCATGCTGTAATTGATGCTGTTTGCAGGTATTCTGATTTAATATCAAAACCGGCAGTGGAGCGAATAAATTATGAATTGATAAGACTTTTTGCCGGCGCTTTTACGTTCAAGGCTTTGCTGAATATGGACAAAACCTGGCTTCTTGAAAAGATTTTTCCTGTAATAAAAGAGCTTAAACAAGTCCCTGCGAACACGCATCATCATCTGGATTTATTTCATCATTCAGTAGAAACAGTAAAGCAGCTCTCAGGTATTTTTGCAAACTCTTCACCGGAAGTAAAAGAGCATATGAACAGGGTTGATTTTGGCGGGGCAAGCCGCATTGCGCATTTAAAACTTGCAGCTTTTTTACATGATATAGGAAAATTTTCTACCTGGACAATTGAAGAAGATACAGGACGGCATAGATTTATAAAACACGATGAAGTCGGAGCGCAAATGGTTATCGGGATCTTAAAAAAATTAGCGTTCTCCAATAAGCAGATAGATTATATTTCTTCTATGATTAAAAATCATATTTACCCGTCACAGGTTATGTCTGCACCTGAAATAAATGACAAAATCATGATGCGTTATGTGCGCAAATCAGGTGATAATTCAATAGATAATATACTGCTTGCGCAAGCGGACAGACTTTCAGCAAGAGGCGAGGCTGTGTCTGATGAAATGGTTCAGAACAATATTTCTAATTTAGACAGGTTGCTTAATTTCTATTTAAGTGTACGCGATAAGTTAGAACCGCTGCCAAAATTATTAAGCGGAAATGATGTTATGGAAATATTGAATATTAAACCTTCACCTGAACTTGGCAGAATCTTAGATGCGTTGCATGAAGCCCAGATTAACGGTGATGTTACAACCAAAGAACAGGCTGTAAGTTATATCAAACAATTCGGATAAATTATTTTTGAATTTGTTTTTTAACCCAGTTTTCAATAACTCTCAACGGAGCACGTGTAAGTCCCAAAGCCCATGCCTGAATATTTTTGGTGACCACACTTCCTGCGCCGATATTAGCTCCTTCTTTTACTTCTACAGGGGCAACCAGTACGGAATTAGAGCCGATTTTGACATTGTCTTCAAGAATTGTTTTGCTTTTCTGATTATTTAGCGGATTAAAATTCGCGGTAATTGTTCCGGCACCTATATTTACGTGAGAGCCGACTTCACTGTCGCCGATATAACTCAGATGACCGGCATTTGTATTGTGACCGATTTTTGATTTTTTAACTTCTACAAAATTACCGATTTTGCAATTATCATCAACTTCAACCCCGCCCCTTAAATGTGCGCAAGGTCCGATTTTACAATTCTGCCCGATTTTGTTTTTACCTTCAATGTATGTTGAAGGATAAATTATTGTATCCTGACCTATTTCTGTATCTTCAGATATCCAGGTAGAGTGAGGATCCACAATCGTTACACCGTTTTCCATTAAGGCGTTGAGTTTTCTTTCATTCATAAGTTTTGCAGCATGTGCAAGGTTAAGACGCGAATTTATACCGTAAATTTCATCGTTATTTTCCAAGATATATGCGTTTACATTAAGTTTTTGATTTTTACCCCAGGCGATTATATCTGTTAAATAGTATTCGCCCTGTACATTATTGCTTGTAAGCTGAGAAAAAGCTGGTTTGATTTTTTTCCAGTCAAGACAATAGATTCCGGCATTGATTTCTTTTACGGCTTTTTGTTCTGCATCTGCGTCTTTCTCTTCTACAATGCATTTTAAAGAGTTGTCCTTTTCTCTTATAATCCGCCCGTAATTTGTCGGATCATCAAATATTGCACTCATTACCGTCAAATCAGAACCGCAAGAGATATGGTATTCCACAAATTTCTTCAAAGTAGCTTCAGTAATAAGCGGTGTGTCACCGTAAAGTATCAACACAAGTCCGTCAAAGTTTTCAAGATAAGGGCAAGCCATAGAAACAGCATGACCTGTTCCGAGCTGTGGCGTTTGCAGAACTGTTTTTGCGCAAGTGTAATTTTTCATCACGTATTCGCTGACTTCTTCTGCCTGATGTCCTACTATAACGTAAGCCTCATTAGCAAGTCCTTTTACATTATCCAAAACATATCCCAAAAGCGGTTTATCCATGATTTTATGCAGGACTTTCGGGGTATTTGATTTCATTCTTGTGCCTTTGCCGGCTGCTAATATTACTGATTTTATTTCCATAATTGGCTCCTTAATTTCCAATAATTATTTTACCACAAGAATATTTTGTGATATTCTACTGATATGGAAAGTAAGAAGAAAATTGCAGCCGTAGCCTTGAGCGGCGGAGTTGACAGCTCAGTTGCAGCATTGCTTTTACAAAAACAGGGATATGAAGTAATCGGCATCACAGGTAAAATGGTTAATATGGAATTTGCTGATATTATCTGTAGCAACGCAAAAGAAGTTGCGGATAAATTAGGTATCCGGCATATTGTTCTTGATTTAACCGAAAAATTCAAAAAAGAAGTTATTAATTATTTTAAAACATCCTATGAAGAAGGCAAAACCCCTAACCCTTGTATAAAATGCAATCAGTATATCAAATGGGGTGACATTTTTGAGTATGCAATAAAAGATTTAGGTGCAGATATTTATGCCACCGGTCATTATGCAAAAATTAAATTTGCTGACAATATTTATAAACTTTATCCTGCAAGTGATGAACACAAAGACCAGTTATATTTTCTATACAGATTAAAACAATATCAACTTGCCCGAACAATGTTCCCGCTTTCCGAATACAAAAAAGAAGAGGTAAGAAAAATAGCGTATGAATACGATCTTCCGCCTAAATCCTCAAAAGAAAGTCAGGATATCTGTTTTATACATAAACCCTTAACAACAAAAAAATATTTAATTGACAAACTAGGTGAAAAACAAGGAGATTTTATTGATATTCTAACCGGCAAAAAATGGGGAGAGCACAAAGGCTGTTACCAGTATACAATAGGACAGCGAAAAGGCATTGGAATAGCAGCCCCTTATCCGCTTTATGTAATTGATATTGATGCTGCTAAAAATATTGTTTATCTCGGACGTGAAGAAGATAATTACAAAAAGAATTTGAAAGCAAAAGATTTGAATTTAACATATCCGCTTAACAATAAAGAATTTGACGCAATGGTAAAAATCCGTTACAACATGCAGCCTAAGAAAGCACATATTTGCGTTTGTGGTGATTGTCTTGATATAGAATTTGACGAACCTGTTAATTCAATAACAATGGGGCAGGCATGCGTTATGTATGATATTAATGATGCGCACTTAATCGGCGGCGGCTGGATTTGCAGATAACTTTACATTTATTTTTCACGGATTTATCATGAAAGAACAGAGAGGGGAATTTATCATGTATAATCCAAAATCTAAACAAGCTGAAGAATTTATTTCTCACGAAGAAGTGTTGGCTTCTTTAAAATACGCTGAAGAAAATAAAAAGAATGTGGAAGTTATAGACAAAATCTTAGCAAAAGCAAAACTCGGAAAAGGTTTAACCCACCGCGAAGCCGCTGTTCTGCTTGATTGTGATATAGAAGAAAAAAACAAAGAAATTTTTGCACTTGCAGAAAAAATCAAAAAAGATTATTACGGAAACAGAATTGTTTTATTTGCGCCATTGTATCTTTCAAATTACTGCGTGAACGGTTGTGTATACTGTCCTTACCATGCTAAGAACAAACATATTCCGCGCAGAAAACTTACTCAGGAAGAAATAAGAAGAGAAGTTGAAGCATTACAGGATATGGGACACAAACGTATTGCGATAGAATCCGGTGAAGATCCGATAAATAATCCTATTGAATATATTCTTGAATCAATAAAAACAATATACAGTGTCAAACACAAAAACGGCTCAATCCGCCGTGTTAACGTAAACATAGCCGCAACTACGGTTGAAAATTACAAAAAATTGCATGATGTTGGTATAGGCACCTATATATTATTTCAGGAAACCTACAACAAAGAAACCTATGAAAGATTACATCCGACTGGACCTAAGCATAATTATAAATACCATACAGAAGCAATGGATCGCGCTATGCAGGCAGGTATTGATGATGTAAGTTTAGGTGTTTTATTCGGACTTGAACTCTACAGATATGAATTTTCAGCACTCTTGATGCATGCGGAACACCTTGAAGCTACATACGGTGTCGGACCGCACGCAATTAGTGTTCCGCGTATCCGTAAAGCTGACGATATTGATCCGACCGCTTTTGACAACGGAATTGATGATGATACATTTGCAAAAATCGTTGCCTGCATAAGAATTGCAGTACCATATACCGGCATGATAATTTCTACACGTGAAAGTGAAGAAGTGCGTAAAAGATTACTCCACCTCGGTGTTTCTCAAATAAGCGGCGGCTCTAAAACAAGTGTCGGCGGCTACTTTAACCCGATGCCGGAAGATGAAAATTCCGCACAATTTGATATATCTGACAGACGTCCGCTGGATGAAGTTTTAAAATGGCTTATGGAGTTAGGGTATCTGCCTAGTTTCTGTACAGCCTGCTACAGAAGCGGAAGAACCGGCGACAGATTTATGGAAATTTGCAAATCGCAGCAAATTCATAATTTCTGCCACCCGAATGCAATTTTAACCTTGAAAGAATATCTGGTTGATTATGCATCACCTGAAACTAAAGCAATAGGGGAAAAACTTATTGAAAATGAAGTTTCTCAAATCGAAGACGAAAATATTAAAAAGACCGTAATAGAAGATCTTGACAAAATCGAACACGGCGGCAGAGATTATAAATTTTAAAACGAATAAAATATAAAAAACGCGGCGGATTTTTCGTCTGCCGCGTTTTTATATTTGTTATGACCGGTTACATTCTTTCAGGTGCGCTGACTGCCAGAATATCTTCCAGCGCATTATGTAATACGGTTTTTACGCTCCAAACCAGAGCAATACGTGCTTTCATCAGCGATTTATCATCAGTTATAACACGATTTGCATTATAGAATGAATGAAATTCTGCTGCCAATTCCTGAACGTATCTGCATATTGTGTATACCTGACGGGTTTCGGCAGAAGTCTTTATAACATTTTTGTATTCTTCCAGTTTCAAAATCAATCTTCTTGCAGTATCAACCGTAGGCAGCACCATATCTGCTGACAAATTGTTCAGAAGTTCATCATATTCAGATTGACTTAACGGAGCCTGTGTTTTTTCACCTGTTTCGGTGTTTAATTTTTCACTAACAACGTTACGCAAAATAGAACATGCTCTGGCATGAGCATATTGAACATAAAAAACAGGGTTTTCATCGGTGTTAGTCTTCGCAAGCTCAATATCAAAATCCAGAGTTGTATCAATATTACGCATCTGCATCCAGAAACGTGTTGCATCAACGCCGACTTCCTCTATCAAATCGTCAAGAGTAACCATGTTTTTACGTTTACCCATTCTGACTTCTTCACCGTTAATAACCAAATTTACAAGCTGACCGAGAAGTATTTCGAGTTTATCAGGATCATAACCTAATGCCTCAATAGATGCTTTAACGCGGGCTACATAACCGTGGTGGTCTGCTCCCCAGATATTAATAAGCCGGTCATAGCCGCGGTCAAGTTTATCAATATGATATGCAATATCCGCTGTCAAATAAGTATTTGATCCGTCTGCTTTTTTAATTACTCTGTCTTGATCATCGCCATAATCAGAGGATTTGAACCAGTCTGCACCGTCTTTTTTATAAATTTTGCCACTGGCTTTTAATTTATTAACGCATTCTTCAACTTTTCCTGATTTATGCAGAGTTAATTCTGAATAAAAATTATCAAAATGCACTCTGAAATTTTCCAGAAGTTTCATCTGCAAGTCTTCCATTTCTTCTTTTGCAAAATCACACAGAAGCTGAAGATCAATTTTGCTGACATCGTTATGAACCCTTGTTAAGAGTTCTATATTATCTTCAATAAATTTTTTAGCAACCGGAATCAAATAATCTCCCGGATAATAATTTTTACGTTCAACTTCATCTGTCGGGAAATCAATATCTTCGCCAAGCTGCTGTCGTATACGTATAGCCAGAGAATTTCCAAGTTTTTGTATCTGGCTGCCTGCATCGTTGATATAAAATTCCTGATAAACCTCATGCCCGTAAAATTTCAAAAGGTTAGCAAGTGCACTACCCATAGCAGCCCAGCGTCCGTGTCCGATATGGAAAGGTCCTGTAGGATTTGCTGAAACATATTCCAGCAATATTTTTTCACATTTAACATTCTCCGGTTTGCCAAAATTTTTATTTTTTTTGAAAACTTCTTCCACAAGATTGGTTAAAAGAGTTTTCCCGGCTTTAAAGTTTATAAAACCGCCGATTACAGAATATTCATTATCATTTTTATTAACATATTCAACAATGGCATTAGCAATCTGCGGCGGGGCTATTTTTGCGTATCTCGCAAGTGAAGATACATTCACTGCATAATCACCAAAATCCGGATTTTTAGGGCGTTCTACAACAAGTGTTCCTATAGTATATTCTTCCAGTGCTCCGACTTTTTTATTGTTAACAGCTTTTTGCAATGCTGTTTCTATCTCGTTTAAAAAATAATCTTTTATCATCTTTTCTCTCCTGTAGAAGTATAATAGCACAAAAAAAGCCTTTTTATGATAAGATTTGTGTATGATAGTTACAGAAATCGTTGAAATAGAAAAAAATAAAGATGACCTAATAATAGAACAGCAATTAATAGCTCAGGGCAAAACTCCTTTACGCTGGGCGATTGTTGACGTTACTGACTACCAATACAAAATAAGTGTTTCTTATCAAAAGACTGATTTATAAAAATCCGGCGGCATAAAATTACCGCCTTGAATAAAATTATTTTTGTTTTTTCAGTGCATCATCCAGTGCTTTTTCTAGTACCTGAATTTTGTTTTCCAGAACTTCAATTTTTGATGAACTTGTACTGTTAGTTACAGATCCTTTTTCCAATTCGCGTCTGTACGCTTTTGTTTTTTCCTGCATTGACATACAAAGCGGCATAAGATAACACAAACCGGCAACTTCCCCAAGTGCAAACAATACAACATACAAAACCGGTGTTTTTATATTAAATGCAGAAGCAGCAACGGTTAAATGAAGTTTTTCTGCCATAAAAGCCGCTGCCTGAGCGCTCACTAAATCAAGCTGGGTTGTTCCGTGCAAATTCATAACAGCAAGTAATATTATTGCTATCCAAGAAAGATATGATATTAGAGTAAAAAGTCCTTTCATTAAGTCCTCCTGTTCCTGTAGTAATTCAAAACTTTTTGAAATTTTTCATCCGGTTCAATTTCCAAACATATTATCTCATCAGAAAACGGTTTTGTAAACTCCAGATGAAAAGACTGCAAAACCTGTTCCTCTGTTTTAACTTTTCCCTGCCCTGCACCGTATAGAGAATCATTATAAACCGGATGCCCCTTATAACTTAGATGAACTCTGATTTGATGCGTACGTCCGGTGATAAGGGTTAACTCAAGATAGGTTGCATCATTGCCGAAATGTTCTAATACTTTTACCAGTGTAATGCTATCTTTTCCGTCAGTCGTTACACACATTTTTTGCGGCTGTTTGGGATTACGACCAATTGGAAGTTCAATTTTGTCCTCATCCTTTTTGTAAGCTCCTTTTACGATAGCGCGGTATTTCTTTACAACCGTATGCTGTTTTATTTGTGATGCTAAAAATTCATGCGCCCGATTGTTTTTTGCTATCATCAAAAGTCCTGATGTATTTCTATCTAATCTATGCAAAATTCCGCGGCGAAATTCTCCATTTATGTCCGACAAATTTTCTCCATACCTAAACAAAAGTGCATTAACAAGAGTACCTTTTTTTTCCAGAGAAGTCGGATGGGTAAGCATTCCGGAAGGTTTATTTACCACAAGCATGTTTTCATCTTCATACACAATATCAAGCGGAATATTCTCAGGTTCAATACATAAGTCTTTTTCATCAGGCAGTTCAAATTCCACCCTGTCATTTTCTTTTAAGTTATAAGAAGATTTTTTTTGCATTGAATTAACTAATGCAAGACCATTTTTGACAGCCGCCTGAATTTTGGAACGCGAACAGCCTGTAATTTCTGTTAAAAAATTATCCAGACGCTTTCCTTCATCATTTTCATCTATAAAAATAATCATCTTTTATCACTTTGTCTTTTTTAGCAAAATCAGTATAATAAGAGCAATAACGCCGATGTTAATAAATATATCGGAAACATTAAAAACAGGGAAATTATTCAGAAAACTCAATTCAAAAAAATCTCTTACATATCCGAGTGAAATTCTTTCATGCAAATTACCTGCAATGCCTGCTGAAAGAAGAGAAATGAAGAAAAGACTTTTCATAGAAATGCTTTTTATATGTTTTAAAGCGTATAAAAACAACAAAACAAGAGCGATAACCGAAACTATAATAAGAATTTCTCTTGAATCTTGCAAAATACTGAATGCAGCACCTGTATTTTTTACATAATGAAGAGAGATAATCTCACTTGTAAATCTGTATCCATGCCGGATGTTGTACACAATAAAGTTAGATAATGAGAGATTTAAATAGATAAAAAACACATAGCAAATAATAAAGTATAAAAAATTACTTATCTTTTTGTCCATTATTATCCTCAAGTTTAACAAACTTATTTTCCGGTATGACATTAACGCGTGTAATAACAAAAGCAATGCCGCTCATATAAATTCTGATATTTTTCGGATTATCTTCATCCGGAAATTCAGCGCGTGTAATTCCGACAGCAGCAATGTTGTATTCATTTATATTATCAGTATTAGCTGTAAACATTCTCTCAAGAGTGTTGTCGTCAGAAAATTTACGATAAACATCTTCAGATCTGCCCTGCGGATAGGTAATTTTCTCCTGCCCGATTGATCCGACAACAACACTGTCATAAGGGGCATCAACGGATAATGTTGCGGTATAAGATTTTCCAGCTCCGATTTGTTCCGGCGCATCGAGATGAATATTCAAAAATCTTGCATCTCCATAGGTAAGAGTTGTTGTTTCTTCCAGAATATTTTCTGAGGCAATTCTCCAGTTTTTGCCGATTTTTTCCAGATAATAAACAGAATGTCCGTTTCCTTTAAGTTCACCGACAATTTCTACTTCGCCGAGATCTTCTGTCGTTGTTGCTATGGCTGTTTCATTGGTTTCAACAGTTGCAAAATTATTTTTCAGATTAATAGATTTAATTTCGGTTACGTAAGAGATATCAGGATAATTTTCCCAGGTATCTTTAATAAGCTTAAAATAGACCTCTTTAGAGAAACCGTCATTGTTAATAAAATCTGACTTATAGAGCGCAAACAGCTTGTCATATTCACGCTTGTTGCAATAGAGATTCTGATTTTTTATAACCTCACGGATGGATTTCAAATCCGCATTTATTGCTTTAGCCTGAGCAATAGCGGCGCGTGTTTCATCAAAAAATCTTGCCTCAGAAGGCTGAATAGTGCCCGCTAAAAGTAATGCCGTTAATATTAAACCTAAAATAAATCTCTTCTTCATGCTTATTATTATACATTAAAACTCACCTGGTTGTAAATAGTCTTTGATGTTTATTTAGTCATTGCAAGATATGTAAAAATATTGTTAAAAATACTTACAGAACAATTGACTAATTCGCAATTATTTGTTATAATAAAATCGGGTACTAATAGGTGTATCTGGTCATCGTACAGAAACATTTGTTGGTATTTATAATATCATTATTGATATTATCGGGTTCAATCTTGTGTATCTGGGTTTGGTCCGGATATACAAGATTAAATCAACATTTTTATATTTTTTTAATTAAGCATATATCACCAGAGCTGGTACTTTGTTCTCGGGAAGGATCGCCTTGAGCAGCGGTATTATTTTGCTCTATAGTGTTAATCTATTGTTAAAATTATTTACACTACTATTGACAACGCTGGAATTATTTGTTATAATATTATTGACAATATTGTCCGAACCGGATTGGCCTCGCAGAACAGGCGCTAGCCAGTCCGGTTTAGGGATAGAAATATCCGCACCGGAAGAGTTATTCTGTTCATTAGGCTCTTTCGGTTCTTATATTATATTTTTACATAGCTTTTATAATATATTAATCATTACCAGGGCGATTATCGCCTTGGTAATGATCTGTAGTATCCGCTTACTTCTGTGCCGTCGTCACGCGTGTATGGTCGCACATATATAACGCCATTACGTGACTCTGCCGACGCTAATTCTCCATTTGTCGGAATACCTATACTTTTTAGCTGCGCCATTATAGCTGCTTCGTTTGCTTCGTATTCTTCTCTTTTCATATTTTTTAAATCTTCACGTGTAAAAATTCTGTCATCACCACTTTGTGGATTTATAAACCCCGAATAATCTTTTGGGGCAGAATGAATTTGCCTGTTACGCATTTGTTCCATTATTGCGGCTTCATTTGCTTCGAACTCTTTGCGACTCATTGCTCCTATTTCTTCTCTTGTAAAAATATGCCCTTCTGTTTTACTAATACCACTTGCAAGTAAAGTTGGTGACAATTGCACGTATGAATTATTGTTAAAATTATTTACACTACTATTGACAACGCTGGAATTATTTGTTATAATATTATTGACAATATTGTCCGAACCGGATTGGCCTCGCAGAACAGGCGACAGCCTTTCCGGTTTAGGGATAGAAATATCCGCACCGGAAGAGTTATTCTGTTCATTAGGCTCTTTCGGTTTTATATTATAATCTGCATTTTTAGCTATATGAAATTTTATATTTCCATATTTGTCCTCAGAAAATATATAATCCGTATCCTTATAACGTAACCTGTGAAATCGTTTTATTAAATCATTTTTACGTGGATGATTGAGCTCTTCTGGACCGATATATTCTGCTTTTTTTACATTATCAACTAGCTCTCTAATTTCGACGGCTTTATTGAATTTTTGTCTTATTGTTTCTCTAATTCCTTCTCCATTATAGTAATATTTTCCAATATCATCTCTAAATTTAATAATTCCTTGAATGTAATCACTGTAATACCTTTTTAATTCTTTTACTACATTTTTTTTGCCAATTTCTTTAATATAGTTTGAATCTTTAAATTTTTCTAATTCTTGTCCACGTACAGCTTTTTCGACAGCACCGCCTTCATCACCTAGTGCGCCACCTGCTATTCCTCCTCCTACTGCATCTTGAGCGGCTGTTACTAGCGGATTTTTATCTTCCATTAATCCGCGCCCAGATCCATATATTGCGCCGCTTGCTGCCCCTGAGGCAACTCCAGTGCCAATTTCTTGCGAAAGTTTTTTGCCCAATTGTTTCTTTAATAATTGTTCTCCTACTACAGCTCCGGTTTTTCCCAGACCGCCAACGGGAATTACGGCACTGCTTAACTCTAATATTACTCCCGCATATTGCTCACACAGGTATTCTCGCAGTTCTGTATCAAGCTGAGCTCTGTTGTATTCATAAAATACTTCAATCAATAACGCCTTATCTTCTTTACTAATGCGGTCTTCCTTTAAGATGTAGTCGATTGTGTCTTTTAAATTTTGTTCCATAAATTCCTCCTTTTTTTAATTTCTACCAGGTTACAAAATTTTTCTTAGATTTAAATATTATAACAATATTTTTAACACTCCGCAAGTCAGCAGATCTGTGTACACAAATCTGTGTACACAGATCTGTCTACGCCGATACGCTCAAATACAGGCAGTATCTGCATTTGAGCTATGTTAAAAATACTACATTTTATATAAAAAACGTGTTTTTATTTTATCTCTTTTTCTACAATAGGAGGAATCGGGGATGCTATTAACTGCTCCATATATTTGTCGTTTTCTTCCCTGATTTTATTACCGACAGCTGTTATCTCACCGTCAGTTGTACAATAGTATTTTTGTGCAAATTTAAGCATCATTGTCCCTTTATCCGGATGTTTTTCGTATTTATAAATGTTATATTCAAAATAATTCTTTCCGTTCTGTGTATTATTCACAAGAAAACTGATTACTGCCTTCTCCTGCTTTTGGTTCTCGATAAACTTTATCAAAACGCTGTTTTCGGCATCTTCAATGGTTTTATCCATTTCCTGCGCAAATTTTATCGGTGACTTTTCATCTGCGTAGTAATAAATCCCTATCATTTGTGTCCAGTTTAATGGTGTTTCTTTTTCCGGAAAATATTCATTCATATAACCTTTGCTTAATGGACTTAGAACACTGTATTTGAGTATATATTTGGTGTTATTGAAATGTATTTCTTCGGCAAAAGTTTTATGCGCACAAAATACAATTACAATTGCCATTATAAAAAACAATGAAAAATACTTTATTAAATCGGTAATCATAAATTTCTCCTTTTGTTTACAATTTAACATCCGGCAGGTAATAATAAATTATCGGAAAGTATATAATTTTGAATTATTCAAATCTTGACATAACAGACAAAAAAAACTAAAATAACATTGAGAGAAAATTATGAGTGACTATTCAACAATTAATAATGTAAAAGTAGAAGGAAAAAATAATAAAATCCAAATTCTTGAAAAAGGGGAATTAAAGGATTATTACGAAATTAAAGGTATGACGATAACGATATCAGGCAATAATAATCATATCGTGATAGAAATGCCGTCAAAGTTTATCGGAACCTCAATTGTCATGAACGGTGATGACAACTACTGTTCAATAAAAGCAACGCGCCACAGATTTATACGACATACCACATTCGGCATGGAAAACGGCGGAATAATAACTTTTGGCGGAGGAATTTCCGTTTACAGGAATTTGAATGTCGTGGCTAAAGCTGGAAAAAGAGTTGATGTAGGGGATGAATGTATGTTCGCACGAGATATAATTGTGAGAAATGACGACGGACATACTATTCTTGACGCTACAACCAAAGAAATTCTTAATGCGCCTGAAAACATAAAAATTGCAGATAAAGTTTGGGTAGGTACCCGCGCAATGATTATTAAAGGAGCTGAAATATCAGAAGGGTCAATAGTCGGCGCGATGTCACTGGTTAATAAAAAATTCAAAGAAAAAAATATTGTTATTGCAGGTGTTCCCGCTAAAAAAGTTAAAGAAAACATTATGTGGGACAGAGCAGATTATTATACCTATTGCGAAAAACTATGTGATTAATCCTGTTCGGGAATGTATTTTTTCATAAAGAAAAATATACTTATTCCTGAGGATTTATGTTTAAACAAATAATATTTAGCATTTTATATATACTGGCATTGAGCTATGTTCTGTGGAGCTTTGCGGATAATCTTCCGCCTAAAACTTATGTTACCATACAGTTTGAAGAAGCAAGACCGATAAGGCACAGAATGTCAGTTTATTACAAAGGTTTCAGAATCGGGCGAACATTGTACATGCGCCCGAGTAAGGATTATAAAACCACACTCCTTACTGTTGTGCTAAAACCAACCAATATAAAACTTCCGATAAATGTAACCGCACGGCTTAATAAAGAGAAAAAAGGCTGGCGCATGCACGACTTTATAGAAATTATTTATCCAAACAGTCCCTCGCTGACTTATCTTAAAGACGGAGATATGATCCGTGGTACATCAGTAGTTGATTTGGATACTTTTCTTGCAGCACAGGCGGATTCGGGATATCTTGATCAGCTAAAAAACAGTTTGAACGATACTGTAAAAAACGCAAATGCTACTCTTGAAACATTAAACAGCCTGTTTCTTGTCTTGCATGATACTATTGAAGAAGCAAGACCCAACATTGTCGCTGCCTCTCAAAATTTATCCAACACAACAAAAAATTTGTATAACCTTTCTTATAGTTTAGATACCTCATTTAATGAGGAAAGACTTAACGGTGTCGGGGAAGATTTGAACGGCTCAACCAAAAGCCTAAATCAAACAATAGAAAATATTGAAGAAATAACCGGCGGGCTGAAAACAACTGTGCCGCAAATGACTTCAATCATTGACAACATTGACAATACCACTTGCAACTTAAATGTTATAACCTCAGGTGTTGCGCAAACAATGAAAAAACGCCTTGGATTATTTAAACTTCTTTTCGGCAAACCGATTGATTGTAAATAGACATATTCCAATACATAAAAATTTATGCTAATATATGGCTATGATAGAAATACTTATCCTTGATGCATTGATGAAACGCGATTTCACAATGTACGCAATACAGAAACACATAAAAGACTACTACGCATCACTGACAAATCCGAGTTTTGGAGCAATAAAACCTGCTCTGACACGTCTTGAAGAAAAAGGGTGCCTTACTTGCCGCAAAATGATGTCTGACGGCGGCAAATTATCCGGATATTATACAATTACCTCAAAAGGTAAAAACGAATTGTGCAGGCTTTTGCTTGTAAACCCGGGCGAAAATCCACTGCAATTTTTCTCAGAAGCAAGAATAAAACTTGCTTGCTCTGAATATTTATCAAAAGAGGAACGGAAAAAATTATTTTTTATTCTCAAATCCCGTGCACTTCAACATAAAAATACAGCAGAAAATACACTAAATAATGAATATACCCCGCTGAATTTCTACCAAAAAATAATACTCGATAATGTTTTATGCGAGTATTCCAATTTTATAACAATAGTGGAAGGACTGGAAAAAGATAATGCCCGCAATAGTGAGTAAAGTTTTAGAAAACTCAATAGCAGAAGAACTGGATTTAAAGCCGGGAGATGAAATTGTTTCGATAGACGGCTGTAAAATGCAGGATATGATAGATTACAATTTTTATTGTAAATCAGAATGTATTATACTGGAAATAAAAAAAACAAACGGCGAAATAGAAGAAATAGAACTGGAAAAAGATTACGATGAAGATTTAGGAATTGTGTTTGAAAGCGCGGTATTTGACCGGGTAAAACCATGTCTGAACCACTGTATATTCTGTTTTGTTGACCAGCAGCCAAAAGGTTTAAGAGAAACGCTTTACATAAAAGATGATGACTACCGGCTTTCTTACCTACAGGGCACATATATAACACTAACTAACCTTACGGAAAAAGACAAAGAAAGAATAGCGAGAATGCATCTTGGACCGTTTTACGTATCGGTGCACACGACAAATCCGGATTTACGCGTAAAAATGCTGAGAAATCCTAATGCAGGTAAGGCGCTTGAGAATTTACAATGGTTTAAAAATCACGAAATTCCCTTTCACGCACAGATAGTACTTTGCCCGGGGCTGAATGACGGAGTGGAATTGGAGCGAACACTACAGGATTTAACCTCACTTGGAGATATTTTGCTGTCAGCGGCAATTGTACCGGTCGGGATAACACAGTTTCGCGAAGATGAACTTAAACAGGTTGATAAAAAAGTTGCGGCAGAAACAATTCAAATAGCGGCGAAATATCCTAAAGTCTGCTGCTCAGATGAATTCTTTTTGCTTACAGGAGAAGAGATACCACCTTGTGAATACTACGGGAACTTTTCCCAGCTTGATGACGGAGTAGGTGCCATAAGATATTTGCTTGATGATTTTAAGACACTTGAATTGCCGAAAAAAATCAAAGCTCCATGCAAAGCGGCATTTGCAACCTCTTATGCGGCAAAAGACGCTATTCTAAAGATCGCTGAGCAGTTGAATAAAATAGAGAACTTTGAAGCGCTTGTTTGTCCGGTAAAATCAGATTACTGGGGTGAAGATATAACTGTTGCAGGACTTATTACAACAGATGATTTGATAAAAACCGTTAAAGATATTGATGTTGACTTTGTTATAATACCTTCTGTAATGTTAAAACCATACAGTGAGGATTTTCTGGACGGCAAGAATTTGGATTATGTTCGCGAGCAGACGGGGAAGAAATTTTTTGTAATACAAAATATATATTCAATGAAAGAATTGATAGAATATTTGAA
Organism: Candidatus Gastranaerophilales bacterium; assembly: GCA_944322865.1. Lineage (GTDB taxonomy): Bacteria > Cyanobacteriota > Vampirovibrionia > Gastranaerophilales > Gastranaerophilaceae > CALUVH01. The sequence continues at coordinate 567 of CALUQJ010000013.1, read as the reverse complement.
GTAAAAGCATAGCAGTGCTCCAAGCATCCGAGCACTCTTTTTGAGGTTGCCAAGTTACTAAGGCGCTAAGTAGTTACAAAAACAGGCAACGCTAAAATCTTGCATTGCCTTATTTTTGTAAAGAACTTATTCCCTTATTTCCCTATTTCCTTATTCCCTTCCAGTAAGAGCCATCAAGCCTCTTACTGGGAAAAATCGCGCGAATCAGGAATTGGAAAATTAATCACCTAGGCAAACCGCGAGTTTGTCGCTGTCGTTGCGGCCGGTGTAGCCCCAGCCCGTGGCGGTAGGGTAGAAGAAGCGGAAGTACGCGCGGGTCTGGCTGTACTCCTGCCCGGACCAAACATAGAAGTAGGAGGTGCCGCCAGGTGATTGGGCTGTGAAGAGGGAAGCTCGATCTGCATCCCAGTTTGCGTATGTTGTGCTTGAGCTGCTTATTGAAGCTGCATCAGGATATATGTATGCCGCTAATTGTTCTAGCTGAGCTTGGGTTGGCATATTCTGTACTCCGCCGCATGCTTTTACTGCTCCTGCCCAATAATCTGGATCATACTTGCATGCTTTTAT
>CALUQJ010000012.1 GCA_944322865.1 Candidatus Gastranaerophilales bacterium | reverse complement strand
TCAACAATCCAAAATGCCGCATCACTCGGTCAAGAGGACTGGGATACAGATACCGTAGCTGTGCAATTTGCAAACGGCGTAAACGCGATAATAGCATATAATCCAAATGCAACACAGGATCCATATAATAACCAGTTTAGCGCAACAAGCAATTCAATGGCAATATTATACGATGTATCCGGTAATAAGAATCCAAATACAAACGGAAAAGATATCGGTAAGATAAACGTAGAACAATTAGCCGGCGTAACAGGTTGTATGATACCAGAATTAAAAGATACAATGTGCATAACACAGATATTAGGACCACAAAACGGCGGCTATAGCCCTATGACATTAGAAGAATGTAATCAAGCGGTATCAGAAGGTACATTAGGAATAACAGCATGTTACTATAGCTCAGATTATTGGGCAGGCGCAGTAAGAGCATGCGGCGGAGTACAAAACATGCCAACAATGGAACAGCTGGGACAGTTAGCTACCTACTTATATAATTACGATGGGACAATAGGAGCCCAACAAGATATAAGCAGCGGAATAAACTTAGACACAACAAAAGCATCTCAACTCCTCTCAGCTTCACCTTATTCAGACCGGTTCTACGTTTGGTCCGGGCAGGAGTACAGCCAGTTCGACGCGTACCACCGCGGCTTCACCCCTGCCAGCACGTACTGGGACTACGTCAGCCGCAGCGACAGCGGCCTACTCGCGGTTTGCCTAGGTGATTAATTTTCCAATTCCTGATTCGCGCGATTTTTCCAGTAAGAGGCTTGATGCCTCTTACTGGAAGGGAATAAGGAAATAGGGAAATAAGGGAATAAGTTCTTTACAAAAAATAGGCAATGTGGAATTTTTCACGTTGCCTGTTTTTAAGGGAATAAGGAAATAGGGGAATAAGGGAATAAGTTCTTTACAAAAATAAGGTAATGCAAGATTTAAGCATTGCCTTGTTCAAAAGACGTTAATAAGGATACTCACGCATTGTCTTATTTTTTGTAACTACTTAGCGCCTTAGTAACTTAGTGCGCTAAAATTTTTCTTGCAATTGATACTAAAATTGATTATAATGTATTTGTAAAAGTGTTAAGAAAGGAGAGATATTATGTGGGAACAAGATATTAATATCAATGAAGTTCGTGAGATTCGTACAAGAACAAGTGTGTTCTTTGGCGTTGGGGCAATAAAAAAGATTGATGATATTGCCCGTGATTTGAAATCAAAAGGCATCGACAAAGTTATTGTTATGTCTGGTCGTAACGCTTACAAAGCAACAGGTGCCTGGGATTATGTTGAAAAAGCTCTTAAAGATAGTGGTATTGGTTATGTGAACTATGATCAGGTAACTCCAAACCCTACAACACACCATGTAAATGATGCTGCTAAGATAGCAAAAGAATTTGGGGCAAAAGCAGTTGTTGCAATAGGCGGCGGCTCCCCGACTGATGCAGGTAAATCAGTTGCAATTCTGCTTCAATATCCTGATAAAATGGCTAATGATATTTATGAATTTAAATTCACACCGGAAAAAGCTGCTCCTATTGTTTCTATCAACCTGACTCACGGTACTGGTACTGAAACAAACAGATTTGCGGTTGTAACTGTTCCGGAAAAAGATTTTAAACCTGCAATTGCATATGACTGCATCTATCCGATGTATGCAATTGATGATCCGCAATTAATGACAAAATTGTCACCTAAACAGACAAGATATGTTTCAATAGACGCTGTTAACCACGTTGTTGAAGCTGCTACAAGTGCTGTGCTTTCACCTTACTGTGTAACTCTTGCACGTGAAGTTATTGCGCTTGTTCATCAGTATTTGCCAAAAGCTCTGGAAAATCCTGATCATTTGGAAGCAAGATATTTCCTTGCTTATGCTGCAATGATGGGCGGTGTATGTTTTGACAATGGTCTGTTACATTATACACATGCACTTGAACATCCGTTAAGTGCGGTTAAGCATGAGCTCTCTCACGGGTTAGGACTGGCAATTCTTTTACCTGCCGTTATTAAAACTATCTACAAAGATAAAGCACACATCTTAGCAGATATCCTCTCTCCGTTAGTTCCTGATTTGAAAGGTACTGCGGACGAAGCTGATAAGGCGGCTAAAGGTGTTCAGGCTTGGCTGCAATCAGTTGGTGTGTCAGAAAAACTTGAAGATGAAGGTTTTACTGAAGCTGATGTTGAAAAACTCGTAAATCTGGTTTATACAACACCTTCTCTAAGCGGTCTTCTGGATATCGCGCCGAGCGGCAACGGACGTGATGTTGTTGAAGCTATTTACAGAAATTCATTAAAGCCTCTATAAGGTTTTTAAAATAATACTGTGCCTCCTTTTAAAATTAAAAAGGAGGCTTTTTTATATTTGTAGTATAATAAATCTGTAAGTAAAGGAAAAGATTATGATAAAAAAAGTTACCCCGAAAATTACCCCTGAAAAGGTTGTTGTAAAAGCAAATACCATAGTTAAAAAATTTTATAATAAAGATGGCATCTTAACTCTTTCTTCTGAGTTTGACAAAAAAAGCGGTAAAATTAAAAAAGATGTCTTTATGAACTCTAATGGTACTAAACCTATCCGCATTTCTAAATATGACAGCAATGAACATGTTATATTAGATACTTTTTACAAGGCTGATGGCAGCCCTATGGGTAGTGTAGATTATACAGATATTAACCATAACCTTGATTTGATGATATAATTAAGTCATGAAAAAGACTGAACTTCTTGCACCGGCAAAGGATAAAAAGACCGCACTCAGCGCTATTAATTGCGGGGCTGATGCTGTATATATCGGCGCGCTTAACTTTGGCGCAAGAAAAAATGTGCCTAACTCGCTGGACGATATTAAAGAAATTGTAGATTACGCGCATAAATTCTACGTAAAAGTACATGTTACAATCAATACAATTTTGTCAGATAGCGAGTTAATACAGGCGGCAGAATTAATAAAACAGCTTTACGCAATAGGAGTTGATGCAATAATAGTTCAAGATATGGGTATATTTGAATTTGTCGAACGCGGAGAACTTCCGCCCATAATTTTACATGCAAGCACGCAATGTGATACCAGAACACTAGAAAAAGCAAAGTTTTTTGATGAAACAGGGCTTACGCGGGTAATTCTTGCTCGCGAATTGTCCTTAGACCAAATACGTCAAATATGCTCAAATATTAATGCAGAAGTTGAAACATTTATCCACGGTGCTCTTTGCGTTTCTTACAGTGGGCAGTGTTATTTAAGTCAATATATAGGCGGCCGCTCCGCAAACAGAGGGGAATGCGCCCAGCCATGCCGCAAAAAGTACTCTCTTGTTGATGATAAAGGAAATATTATAGCTAAAGATAAATACTTGTTGTCCTTACGCGATTTTAATGCCTCCGAACATATCAAAAAACTTGTTGAAGCAGGCGTTAAATCGTTTAAAATAGAAGGCAGACTCAAAGACGAAAACTATGTAAAAAATGTGGTTGCATATTACAGGCAAAAATTGGATACTGTTTCTCTAAAAACCTCATCTGGCAAAGTATTTCTTGATTTTGAACCTGATGTGAATAAGAGTTTTAACCGCGGTTTTACCGATTACTTTTTAACAGGACGTAAAAAATGCTTTAATTTTGAAACCCCAAAATCACTTGGAGAAAGACTTGGCAAAGTAACCCATATTTATAAAGACAGCTTTGAACTTGATTATAGCGGAAAAGTTAATCCGCAGGATGGGCTTTGTTTTTTAAACAACGATGAAGCCGCCGGTTGTCTGATTAACAAAGTTTGCGGGAACAGAATTTTCCCGAATAAAATGACCGGACTCAAAACAGGTATAACAGTTTACAGGAATTTGAATGTTGAATTTGAAAAACAACTAACAAATACCCGCACTAAACGCCGCATCAGGGTAGATTTCAAATATGCAGACGGAATTTTGACGGCAGTCGATGAGGACAACAATATTACCCAAATTCCTGTTATGTCTGAGATAAAGCCTGAAAATCCGGATAAAATGCGAGAAAATTTTATCAGCCAACTGAAAAAAACAGGTGAAAGCGATTTTTATGCTGAAAATGTTGAAATAAAAAGCGATTTACCGTTTTTGCCGGTTTCACAAATAAATGCTTTGCGACGAGAAATTCTCGAAAACCTTATGACCGAAAGGTTGAAAAATTACCCGCGTGAAGTGCAAAAGCCTCTAAAATATGCAAAATTTCCTCTAGCGGATTATGATTACCACGCTAATGTTCACAACCAGACTGCACGAAAGTTTTATGAAAAATGCGGCTGCAATATATTGGAGAAATCGTTTGAAACACACATTCCGGCTAGAGATAATATTGAACTTATGCGGACAAAACATTGTCTTAAATTCGCCTTTGATATGTGTAAATCGCCGGAAAAACTTTTTTTGATAGATGAAAAAGGTCAAAAGTACCCCCTTAAATTCGACTGCAAAAACTGCGAAATGGCTATACTAAGACCTTAATCTGATATTGTTAACACTTCTTAACAATACACAATTTAAAAAGGCAATTTTTTCTTGACCATATACTTTATATATATGTAAGTAATATCAAGAGAGAAGAGAGAAACAACAATGGCAGCTAATGCATTCGGAACAGTAACCAGAAGAAAAACAGTAAAAAAAGAATTTAGCATAGAAGACATTAAATATTTGGAAAAGAAAGATAAGAGAATGCGTTTTAATAATGCTCAAGACCCGATATACTACGTATTTGAGTGTATTGAGAACAGACCGATTAAAACACTGGCAAAAGAATTTGTAAGAGATTCATTTATGGATATTGCAAATTTCGTATCAAAAGTTGTAAGATAAGTTGGAAATCAATAAGGAATTTAGGAAAATAGGTAAAATAAAAAGATGACTGCGGTCATCTTTTTTTATGCGGCAGATCTGTGCGCCGGTAAACGGAGGAACGATGCACAAGTATCCGCCGCTGCTTCTGGTAGCAGCAATTAAGGCATAAAAATAGCCGTTTTCACGGCCGAACTCATATTGGTAAAAGGTTAGTGTGTAGGAGAAAATAAAGAAAAAGAAAATGGTTTATACTTCATGTATACCACAATTAAGTATATCTATAACATATATATTGCATATATTTAACATATCTTAATGGATATCTTATAGTATTTGTCGGCAAATTGCAGACTTGAATATTTATCTTATGTATGGTAAAAATATTCTTTGAGAGAGGTTATTGTGCGAAAAAACATCCTTAATATATTTTTAGAAAAATTATACGGTTTCCCGCTCTGGGTCAAGCAGGTTATCTTTGTAAAACTCAAGCGCGACTTGGAAAAACATAATTTTAATACTATTTGCGAAAACAGTTTTTCTATGTACTGTCCGACATTAACTTTTGCCGGCAGAACAGAATTGACTGATAAAAAATGCGGATTTGACAACAATATTTACAGTTTTTTGGAATTTTGCGAAAATGATTTTTCAATGCTGGATATTGCACTGACAAATTTCTGGTCAATGGAAGAAGTTGCAAAATACTTTGAATTTTGCGCTGAACAAAATTTTGTGACCATGCCGGATTCAAAAGAAATTTCGGCAATGAGCGGATTTATTGCTGGCAAATACAGAATTGGCGAGTATTTTCATCACAAAGGCAGTATTAATCAGAACCAACTGGATAAAGCCTGCGATGAGGCTAAAAATTCCGATAAAAAATTTGCAAAAGTACTTGCAGATTTAGGATTTATTTCTTATAACGATGCAATTTCAGCCCTTATGCTAAAAGAAGAAGCTCAAACACGTTTTGTTCTGGATTATAACATTACACCTAAATGTGAATGTGCAACCGTACAGGAACAAGTCGTGAACAAAGAGCTAGAAGCATTAAAGGCGGAGAATATGCTGTTAAAACAAAAGTTATCACAGTTATCAGGATTAATGAAAAATGACAGCAGAGATTTTGATTAAATATATACGCGACGGACTTGTAGAACAGGAACATTACGGCTATCTTATGGTTTCTGATAAAAAGCGTATTATCGACAGTCATGGTGAAGCAAAAGATGCCCCGTTTTATTTGCGTTCCTGCGCAAAACCGCTACAGGCAAGTCTGGTTATTGATTACGGTGTCGACAAGTATTTTGACCTGACGTCAGAAGAAATAGCGCTCTGCTGTGCTTCTCATGCCGGAGAAGAATTACACGTAAATACGGCAAAGAAGTTTCTTGAAAAAATAGGACTTGATGAAAGTTATCTTAAATGCGGGTTTCATAAGCCTATATCGCACAAAGAACAGGAAAAGTTACTGTTGAACAATACAAGAGAAACGATTTTTCACAACAATTGTGTAGGCAAGCACATAATGATGCTTGCTATCTGTAAAATGAAAAACTGGGGCTTGCAGACTTATGATGAGCCTGAACACCCGCTTCAAATAGCAATAAGAGAAAAAATCACAGGGCTTTGTGAACTCAAAAAACAATATCCGCTGACAAAAGACGGCTGCGGTGTTCCGATAATGTCAATGCCTTTAAAAAATATGCTTATCGGATATTTAAATCTTTTTACTGATCCTAAATATGAAAAAATCAAGAATGCTTTTTTAAATCATCCGTATATTATCGGCGGAGATAACCGGCTTGACACAAAGATAATTGAAAACTCCGAAAATTTAATTGCAAAAGTCGGGGCAGGCGGGCTGTGTATAGTGGTTAATCTTGAAAAAGAAGAGGCTCTTGTTGTAAAGATTTCCGATTGCGATATGAAAGCTAGAGAAATAGTTACACTAGACACTCTAAAAAATCTGCACTGGGCAAACATTGATATTTCACATGAGATACAAACCCTTCACGGAGATGTTGTTGGCGAAATAGTGACTGTACTTTAAAGACTTACAGGAGTTCACCGTCAAACCATTCATTTACATCTCTTTTGTAAGCGTCAATTGTACCTTGATTTAATTTTTCTTTTTTAGCGGATTTAAGCCCTTCTTCAAACAAATCCTGTGCGGCTTCTATCACTATATCAGATTTGTTATTACCTGCAAACATTGCCATTTCGTAAAGTCTGCGTTTGGTAAGCCCGTTCATGACTTCACCTGATTTGATAGAGCGGTTATAAGTTATATTTGCAGCGGCAACATCCATATCTCCGTCAATCAGTGCATCACGCAAGTCTTCACACTCATCACTGTTAAATGTTCCGGCTCCGCGGCTGAAAACAAAGTCAACAAGCGCCTGTTTCTGTTTTTGCGAAAGTTCTTCATATACATCCGAGCCAATAGATTGGCGTATTGCATTCTCTGCTTTTAACAAATCCTGTGCAAGGAGATTGTATACTTCCGCATCACTCAGTTTACGGTTTTTGTAATATTTTTTCTCAAAATTTGTGTTAATTAAATGACCGTAGCCGATTGTGGCGTTCCCAACCCTGTCATAAAAGACTTTATGAACATCTTCTTTACCTTCAAAGTCTTTTAAATCTTCAATAAACTGTTTGCTAAAGCCTAAGAGTTTTGCTACGTCTGCTGAATTTTGAGGGCTTCCAATCTTAAATCTTTCAGGAATTTTTATTTTTTGTCCTATACTTATACCTTTATTTGCATCAAACCCGTTAAGACTTGCAAGTTCTCCCGCGCGTAAACCGTATTTGCGCTCAAGACTGTATAAAGTTTCTCCTTTTTTAACGGTATGAGTTTGCGGAGCAATTGTGTGCGGATTTTTTTCGCTAGTTTTTGTTTTGGGTTTTGATTTTTGGGTTTCAGCAGTTTTGACAGGTTTTGCCTCTGTATCGGATGAAGTCTTGAAGTAATCCGAAATGCTCTTGGCAAGATTAGAAGCAAAAACATACTGAAAACCTTCATCCTGAAGTTTTTGTATATCATCTTCATTGGAAAGAAATCCTGTTTCAATAAGCACTGACGGAATGGATGGGGAAGATTTTAAGACTCCTAGTCCACGGTCATCCGGTTTTGAAATACAGGTTTCAGGGTCAATATCCGGACTTTTTTCGAGATTTTTTTCTATAAGCTGCGCAAGACGCGCATTATTTTTATTATTATCGCGGTAAATAACTCTTTGCCCGCTTGCCTCATCGTTACTTGCACTGTCACAGTGTATACTTACAAACATATCGGCATTATATTTTTCTTTAGCCTCCATAATATTTATGGCAGAACCATTCATATAAATAACTTTTGCTCCGTTGAGTGAGAGCAGCGGAATAACTTTTTTAACAAGAGCGTCATTCGTGCTCCATTCTTCAACCATATTACCTTTGTTGTCAGTATTGGCACTACCGGCATCGAAGAAGCCGTTATTCGGGTTATAGCCGCCGTGTCCAGCGTTAATTATAATTGTTTTGCCGCTTAAACTTCCGCGCGCGATCGGGTTGTAGGTTTTAATATTAGCAGTAATATGTCCGTTTTTATCCAGAACAGGATCAGGACGTCCATCCGGTCTATCTTCCCGTAATGCAGTACTGTCTGCATCTAATCTCAGACGCCCGCTTGTTGTTTTTTTACTGCCAATACGAACAGTGCGTTTATCTTTTGCGGCTTGAATTTCTATGGCATGCATATCTTCATAATCAGATATAACATTGTTAATGATTTTATCCATTTTTTTGGTAGAAACCCAGCCAAAAGAATCAAATTGGTAGTTTAATTCGGTTGTAAATTCGTTTCTGACCTCATCTGTTGCAATTTTTTTACCAACTTTTTCCGAAAGAGTATCCATAATATGATTTACAGCGGCTTTTCTATCTTCCTCACTGCTGCCCCATTCATCACAAATCATTTCTACAAGAGATTCTCCTTTAGAAATATTGTCATAGCTTTTTATAACATCTACAACATTGTCTTTGTTGATTTGCATCAATGTTTGAGTAAAATCGTCCCTTCCGACAGCGGCTATTTTATTCGCAAGTTTTTTTAATGTTTGCGCAATCTCTTTAGGCGATTTAGTAACCTCTTGCAGTGCGTCAGTATAGTCCGCATCTTCGTCCGGCAATAGAGTGTATTCTTTATCAGGTTTCGGAGTAGGTTTAGGCTTTGGCATAACGCTAACGCTGCTGTCGCCCTTTTTCGGCGGAATGCGAAGCGTTTGACCTGTGTTTATTGCATTATCTTTCCCTATATTGTTGTATTCACGCAATTCATCAACAGAAATACCGTATTTTTTGGATATAGAATACAGTGTTTCTTTTTTGGCAACTGTGTGAACATTTTTTTGTTTTTCGGTAGTTTTACCTTTTGAATTGCCGTTTATTCCAAATAATGCCATGATAATTCTCCACTACACTACAGTATAAAAAACGGCATTATTCAAAAAAACTTTAAAGAAATACACATTTTGTTAAGAAGATTAAAGTTTAACCTTTTATTTTAATGCAAATGTCATATCGGCTTCGACACAAGTTTTGCCGTCAACAGTTCCAATGCCATGTGCTTTGCATACAGGACCTTTCACCTTAGTTAGTTCTACATGCATTTCAAATTTGTCACCCGGTCTTACAATATTTTTGAAACGGACATTGTCAACACCGGCATAAAGGGTCAATTTACCTTCAAATTCCGGCATTGTCATCAGTATCGGGGCAGAACATTGAGCCATTGCTTCAAGCTGTAAAACACCTGGCATGATCGGGTTATTTGGAAAATGCCCCTGGAAAAATTCTTCATTCATTGTCAAATTTTTATAACCTTTTGCATATTTTCCCGGTACACATTCTGTAATTCTGTCCACAAGCAAAAACGGATAACGATGCGGCAGCATCTCCATTAATTCAGTAATGTTAAAGTTTAACACTTTTGTTTCTTCTGTCATCACTTTCTCCTTTTATTTACATTCGATTAATTTTTCTTTTAACAGTTTTGCTGTTTTTATATGAACAGCGTGTCCTGCTTCTTTAACAAGTATTTGCGCCTTTAGATTAAGCGGATTAACACCTGTAAGATATAAATCCCCGATTAAATCGAGTAGTTTATGTTTAACAGGTTCTTTATCTGATCTCAAATCAGTTGTATAGCCTTCGTCTTCAAGTCCTACTGTATTATCATAAGTTACACCTTGTGCAAACCCGAGCATTTGAAATTTTTTCAGATCTTTATAAAATCCGAAAGTTCTGGCTTCTATAATTTCTTCTTTGTTGCGCGGATTGTAATTTATCCAGCACTGCTTCAGATCTGGATGATCATAGTTAACGGCATAGGATATAAACAATTCTTTATCCGGCAAAATTACAAGACTTGTTTTTCCGTTGAGATAGTAAACCGGTTCTGACACAGTGTATTTTGGCGGACTGTAGAGAAATGGCTTTTTAATTCCAGCTTTGTTAAACAGTGCCACCCATTCTTTTGAACTGCCGTCAAGTGCCGGCACTTCATCTTCTGACATACATATATCAATGGAATCAATGCCGCAGAATGCCAATGCCGCAGTCAAATGTTCAGTAAGCATTGCTTTGCTTGTTTTGTTCCCCAGCGTCACACAGTGTTCTGTTGATAAAACATTGTCAAGAGTGGCTTCAAAGCCTTCCTTGCCTTTGACAAAATATCTTATTTTACCGGTTTCTGACGGGAAAAAATTCACGGTGCAAGGCTTGTTTTTCATCAAACCTTTGCCTGTAACCGATATTTCTTTTTTAATGGTTATCATTATTTATATTGTCCTCAAATTCTTTTAAAAGCGGTTCATATTTTCTGAATTTAGCAAATATTTCCTGAGCATCTTTCATTGTTTTAAGCTGTTTGATAAATTCTTTTCTCGGAACAGCAGGGATACCGACAACGATTGATTTTTCAGGGAATGATTTTGTTACACCTGCTTTGGCGGTAATAATAGAATCAGAACCTATTTCAATATGATCTGCAAGACCTGCTTGACCGGCAAGAACTACGCGGTCACCGATTACACAGCTTCCAGCTATACCAACTTGTGATACAATCAGACAGCCTTTGCCTATTTTACAGTTATGACCTATCATAACCTGATTGTCTATTTTGGTATCGTCACCGACAGTAGTATTTTCAATAGTACCGCGGTCAATTGTTGTATTTGCCCCTATTTCGACATTGTTGCCGATAACAACAGAGCCGATAGACGGGATTTTGAAGATAACGTGTTTTTGAGTGGCACCGTCTTTAATTTGTCCGTCTTTTCTTGCCTGTTCAATATTATCAGGATTTTCAGTTACAAAGCTGAAACCGTCAGCGCCTAAAGATACACCGTGGTGAAGAATTACACTGTCGCCGATTTGTACTCTGTCGCCGATATTCACTCCAGGATGGAAGAAACAGTTTTTACCTACTTTTGCATCACTGCCGATGTAGGAATTAGCGACTATTTTGGTATTATCGCCAATTTCCGCCCCGCGGCAAATTACAACATTCGGACCGATTTTAACATTCTGTCCGAGTTTAGCCTCAGGATGCACGGTTGCTGACGGATGAACACCGTCTGCTACTTCCGGTTCTTTATAGAAAAGAGTGATTAATTTCATCATTGCAAGGCGCGGTCTTTCAACTTCGATTGTTGTTAAGCCGTCTATCTGCACACCGAGCGGAACAAGAGCAGCTTTGGTTTTGGATTTTTCAAGATTTGCTATTTCTTCTTCCCCAAGAGCCAAGGCAAGTGTGGTTTCATCTGCCAGAAGCGGAGGCGCTATTTTTTCTATTTTTGCGTCTTGAACTTTGGTCAGCATACCGCCTGTAATTTGTGCAATTTCTTCAAGTGTAAAAGCTTTCATATTTTATCTCCTTTTTAAAGTCATGTCGAACTTATTGCAAAATCACCGGTGAGTGATGTTGTAATAAATTCGAACTCAACAGTTTTTCATTTTTTCAATAGTATTTGTGGTAGATTTTCCTTCAACAAAACTGATAAATTCAACTCTAGTGCCGTTTTTTATCATAATATCGGCTTCCGGAAGGGTTTCCATATTGTAATCAGCGCCTTTTGTATAGACATCCGGCTTTATTTCATCAAGAAGATTACGCGGGCTGTCCTCATCAAAAAGCACAACGTAATCTACACAGCTTAATGCACAAAGTATCTCCGCCCTGTCATTTTCGTTATTAATCGGTCGACCTTCACCTTTTATTGAACGCACAGATTTATCGGAATTAAGAAGAACTATTGAGTAGTCGGCAAATGTTTTTGTTTTTTGTAAATATCTTACATGACCAACATGCAAAATATCAAAGCATCCGTTAGTCGCGACAACTGTTTTGCCGCTTTTTTGCAGATTATGAACAAATTCCGCTACATTTTCTCTTCTTAAAACTTGTCCCATAATATCCCTTACTTTTTCCTTATTCTACCAGAAAAAAGTAAGGCGGGCAGTATATTTTAACAAAAAGTAATATATTAACCGAAATAGTCAAATCCGGCACCGCCCCATACGCGTGCATCTTCTACAGGAGCTTTTTTTGAACTCCCGACATAGGCTTTGTGATTAATATAGGACGGAATTGAATGTTCTTTTGCTATTCTTTTAATAATTTTATCAGGAAGTTTATCCGGTTGTCCCAAGATTTTTTGAGTTGTTTTCAAAAGAGCCTGTCTTACTACTTCGCGGTCAGGGTTAATGATTGAAGTAGCAGTATAATGCTTTGACAGGGGTAAAATAGTTAATTTTTTAATATTCATTTTTTCTCCATAGGGGTAAAAACAGGCACATGCCTGTCTTTATATGTCATATATATATTAATATAAATTCATTTCAATAACTTTCTGACAGATTCTGACAGTGTTTAAAGCAGCACCGATACGTAAATTATCAGCCACACACCAGAGAGTTATTCCGTTATTAAACGCAAGATTTTTTCTTATTCTGCCGACAAAAACCGGATTTACGCCTGAGGCATCACGGGTTGTCGGATAATCGTAATTTTCCGGATTATCAATAACTTTAATGCCAAAAGAATTTTTCAATATTTCACGCACTTCATCTGGTGTAATATCTTTTTCAAATTCAATATCAACAGCTTCTGAGTGCCCGTTATATACAGGAACTCTTGCTGCTGTGCAGGAAATAGGAGTTTCTACCGCAAGGTGAAGGATTTTTTTAGTTTCGTTTACAACTTTCATTTCTTCTTTTGTGTAACCGTTATCGCAGAACACATCAATTTGCGGAATAACGTTAAAAGCAATCGGTTTTTTGAAACATTTGTTTTCAAAACTTTCACCGGCAAGGGAAGCTTTTGTGTTTGCAGTTAATTCATTAATTGCAGCAAGACCTGCCCCTGATACCGCCTGATATGTTGAAACAATAAGCCGTTTAATACCGGCTTTTTCATGCAGAGGTTTTAAAACAAGCATCAACTGTGAAGTTGAGCAATTTGGATTTGCGATAATACCTTTGTGTTTTTTCAAATCTTCATCGTTAACATAAGCGATTACAAGCGGAACATCTTTCTCCATTCTGAAAGCGCTGGAATTATCAATCAGTACACCGCCGCGTTTAACTATTTCAGGTGCAAATTTTTGACTGGTAGACCCGCCTGCTGAGGCAAGAACAATATTTACACCGTCAAAACTCTCAGGTTTAGCCTCCTCTACGATGTATTTTTTGCCTTGAAATTCAAGTTCGGTACCGGCACTTTTTGCACTGGACAAAAATTTTATCTCATTAAAGTCTATTTTTAATTCATCAACTATCTTTGTAATTTCGCGTCCTACAACGCCTGTCGCACCAAGTATAGCAATATTAGGTTTTCTCATTCTTGCACCTCAAAATGTAGTAACAGCATAATTGTAGCAAAAACAAAAACATGCTGACAAATTATGAAGAAATTTTATAAAATTTCTTTTTTACGTATCAAATTATAAAAAGTAGACTTAATCTTACATCCGTGTTATACTCTATATATGAGTAATTTCTCAAAATATTATAAACAATCGGCAACATATAAAATTTTTTCGGGGATTTTCGAAACTTGCGAAGATTTTTTGGACACTCTGGGAAAAATCACAGAAAACGGAATTGAATTTTTTAGATGTTTGTTAAAACACCAAATCAACAAAAAAGATTTGATAGAGCAGTGCAACCGTTTTGGCGTAACCTCCCTTCCTATAACCCTTTCAATTGTTGGCATGACTTCAATTATTGTAGCCTCTCAGGTTGCTCTGGAAATGGTTAAGCAAGGGGGCGGAAATTTTGTCGGCATGTTAATGACAATACTTATTGTAAGAGAAGTCGGGGTTATTATGTCAGGATTTGCCTTAATTTCCATGATAGGTTCATCCATGGCATCAGAACTGGCTACAATGCGTGTTACAGAACAAATTGATGCAATAAAAGTGCTGAAAGTTAATCCGATTTGTTATTTATTTGTGCCGCGAGTGTTATCAGGTTTTATTATGATGCCGTTTGTAACAATAATTGCATCAACTGTCGGAGTTCTGGCGGGCGCTGTTACGGCAAAACTTTCTGCGGATTTAAGTTTCCGTGCCTTTTTCGATTCGATGTGGCTCGGAATTTACATGAAAGACTTATGGGTAAGCATACTTAAAGCATTTGTGTTTGGCGGTGTAATTGCTCTTATCAGTTGTTCCTGCGGTTATTACGCAACAGGCGGCGCAAAAGGGGTCGGGCTTGCCACAACCAAGGCAGTTGTCTGGTCTTTTGTCGCCATTGTAATCTTAGATATGATTTTTGCTATAGCTTTTTTCTTTTAGTCCGTGTATAATAAGGTGTAAAAATGAGTATTGAAGTTAAAAATTTAATAAAATCATTTGGTGATAAAACTGTTATTAATGATGTATCGTTTAAGGTTAATAACGGTGAAACTCTTGCAATTGTCGGCTTTAGCGGCTCCGGTAAAAGTACCGTTTTGAAACTTATCTGCGGACTTATCAACCCTGACAGCGGGGAAATTATTACTTCCGAAGGCGATATAGCAATGGTATTTCAATACTCAGCATTATTTGATTCTTTGAATATTGCAGACAACATTGCTTTTGCACTCCATGAAAGACGTGATTTAAGAAACAAATATACAGAAGATGAAATTAAAAAAATTGTAACCGAAAAGCTTGCACTTGTCGGGCTTAAAGGTATAGAACAAATGTACCCGTCGGAACTGTCAGGCGGCATGCAAAAACGTGTAAGTTTTGCCCGAGCCATAGTGACAGAGCCTAATACAATTCTCTATGATGAACCGACAGCAGGATTGGATCCTATTTCGTCTACATTAATAGAAGATTACATTGTAAGGCTTAAATATGAAACTCAGGCGGCATCTATTGTTGTAACTCACCAAATGTCAACAATCAGAAGAACTGCTGACAGAGTAATTATGCTCTATGACGGAAAAATAGTTTTTGAAGGGACACCGGATGACATGCTCCGGCAGGACAATGATTATACCAAACAATTTGTTACTGCCTCACTTGAAGGTCCGATGAAGATGATGGCTTAAAATAAATATAGGAAGGATAAAAGAAGATGAGAAATTTATTTAATGATGATGTTATGTCTTTAGACACATATATTATGTTTAAACTAAAAGAAGAAACAGCAAGGCTTACGCCTGAATTAAAGGCGAAAAACCGTGCGCCTATTTCACTATCCATGGGCGCTCCGACAGCCAATCCGCCTGAATATGTAATAAACAGGCTTAAAGAAATTCTTGACGAGGATGGGATACATACCTATTCAACACCTAAAGGTGAAAAATACTTTAGAGAAGCAATAGCATTGCGTATGAAAAACCGTTTCGGTGTTGATATGGATCCAGAAACAGAAATTTTTTCTCTGGTTGGTTCTAAAGAAGGTATTGCAAACCTGATTAGAACACTAATCACTCCGAAAAAAGGAGAGAAAGAAAAAGATGTAATTCTTGTTCCGGATCCGGGGTATGCATCATATCTTGAGTTCGTAAAATGTTCCGGCGGAAAATCTTACCCTATTCCGTTGACTTATGATAATGATTACAAACCGGATATGGAAGAAGTTTGGAATAATTTAATCAAAGACGGTTACAAACCGGAAAATGTCAAGGCTATGATTTTAAACTTTCCAAATAATCCGCTCGGAGTCACAACAACAAAAGATTATGTTGCAAAAGTAATAGATTTTTGTAAAAAGCATGAAATACTTTTGATTTCAGATGCAGCATACTGCGATTTATATTTTAATGAAAACGAAAAGCCTTTCAGTGTATTTGAACTTGAAGGAGCAAAAGATGTTGCAGTTGAATTTTACAGTTTTTCAAAACCGTACGCAGTTACCGGCTGGCGTTTAGGCTGGATTTGCGGAAACAGTGAAATAGTCCAGCGTTTTGGAAAAGCAAAATCAACAATAGATAACGGAATATTTAAAGCTTTGCAAAAAGCCTGTGCAGAACTACTTAATTCCAAAGAAGGTGATGATTACATCAAAGCAGGAAATGAGGGTTACAAACATAAACAGGCAATTATGGTTAAGGGATTTAAAGAACTCGGCTGGCCGATTGATGAAAGCAAGATTCCTCACACAACCTTCTATCTCTGGCTGCCTATCCCTCCAAGATACAAATCAGCATATGAATTTTGCGAAGATTTGCTAAAAACATCCGGTATAGTGCTTGTTCCTGGTAATGCCTTCGGAAGTCACGGGGAAGGATTTTTCAGACTGTCTTATGTATGTAGTGACGAACAGCTACAGGAAGTAATCGACAGAATGAAAGCTGACGGATTTACGTTTTATAAATAAGTGGACACAGTCCGGCACACGAAGTGTGCATTGACACATTGGAACGATATTGGAGTTGTCGCCTTTTGCACAAACTTAAGCTGCATTACATACTTAAATGTCGGCTTATTATCATCAATGTCCTTTAGCGGTTGCCGTTATTATCTACTCGTTATAAGGCACAGTCCACTCTTATACGCTGAGAAACCGCTTAAGTTAAGTTTTATATCAATATCGTACTGTTGGCTATTTTCTCAACAATAAAAACACTTTAAAAATATAGAGAGGTATTTTTTATGGCTTATTCTTTTTGGAATAATTCAGGTACTGAACTTAATAAAATAAAATAAAATAAAATTCAAACAAAATGATAACTGGGCAGAAATAGCAAAGAAAACCAATAATGCCAAGTTTAATTCACTATGGACTCTTGTTGATAACGGCGACGGTGTTGTTCAAAAAGATGAAATAAAAATGCTTAACAAGCTGCTTAAAGTTGCTGACCAATCCGTTGATAATACTAAAGGTAATAAACAGATAGAAAATGAAGAACTGATAGCTCTTTCTAAAAAAATTCAGGACGGTACTCCGGCAGCAGTAGTCGGTCAGGAATCAATAGGCTACACTTTACAGGCGATGGATCTTGCTAATAATGAAGAAAATGTAGAAATCGCTAAAAAACAAATTATTGAGGATTTGGGGCTAAAAGCAGAAAATGTAACCTTTATGCCGCAGTATGATTTTCATATTGATATGGCATACAGACCACTGCATAACGGTCAGATGGCTGTCCCTGATTACGATGAAGGAATAAAGCTTCTGCAAGAAACTCCAATAGAAGGTATGACTGAACAAAACAAGCAGGAATTGATTACCCAATTGACAGAAATGAGAGATAAAACAGCTGATATTCGCCGGCAAGCAGAAGAAAAATTAACAGAAGGCGGATATGAAATCGTTAAAATCCCGTGTTTTGCAACAGGCAGTAATTCAACGATAAACTATATGAACGGTATCGGCGGTACATCAAAAACCGGAGAATCCTTTTATATAACTAATAAATCTGAGTATCCGGAACTTAATGAGGCAATGAAAAAATATTTCAAAAATGCAGGCATTGATAAAATGTATTTTGTATCAACAGGTCCTTTTTTAACAGCTCAGGGCGGTATTGACTGTCTGACGCAGGAAGAATAAGATATTAAAAATCCCGCGTTTTACGCCGGATTTTTGTTAATTTTACCATTTTTTGCTTTCATCACTTTGAACACGTTTTTTGAGCGCCAGTATTCTTATAAATATAGTCAATTGAGTCAGAATAATCAGGAACACTGCCCCGAGATCCTGCCATGAAAAAATATTGCCTTTTTCTAAATCAAAAATCATATAAGGTTTGCCATGTTTCATACAGAAATATTCAACAAGCAGAATTATTATAAGTAAAAGCGTTCTGCCAACTTTACACATAGGTCCGTTTTTAATACAACCGACACCGGCTGCTTTACCTAAAAAGCCAACAACATCAGTTAACACAACAGATATTAAAGTGAACAATCCAAGAATTGGATTAGTTAATCTTGAAAACATAAAACCGCACCAGATAAATAATTCGGAATACTTATCCGCTATATGATAATATACGTTATGCGAAACTCTGCTGCCTCTAGCCTCAATAATAAGTTTTGTGGTCCAATTAATAACAAGTCTGAAAAGCAGAAGAACTACAATCGAGATATAAAGACTCTTTGTTTTATTCGCATACAAAAAGTAATATCCTGTTTCCAAAGATACCAGTAGCGCCAGAACTGACAAAATATTCGGGTTAATAAATTTCATATTGTCAGCATAGCCGTGTTTAAAATTTTCAAATGACATAATTTTCTCCTTTATTTAAACTGACAGACATATTATATAAAAAATCTCTCATACTGGCAATATGTTTACTTTTTTAATTTTTCCGGATAGCAGTTCCATTTTATTTGTTCGTTTTTTCTAAACCATGTAAGCTGTCGTTTGGCGTAATTTCGCGTATTTTGTTTAAGTTTTTCAACAGCTTCCTCCAGCGACATAATACCGTCGAGATAGGCTATAATTTCCTGATAGCCTATTGTGTGTAAAAGATTTTGTATTCTGCCGTATTTAGATAACAGTTCTTTTGTTTCTTCAATAAGCCCCTGTTCAAGCATTATATCAACACGTTTATGGATTCTTTCATATAATTCGTTACGCGGAAAATTCAACCCGATCCATTCAACCTCATAAGGATGTTCCTTAACACCTCTTACTTCGCTTAAAGGCTTTCCAAGTGCACGCATAATTTCTAATGCGCGGATGATTTTTTTCTTATCATTACGTTCAATTGTTTGGGCTGAAGCAGGATCTAAATGGGTTAATTCTTCATATAAACTATCCCGGTCGCGTTTTTTTAATTCTTCCCGCAATACGTAATCGGTTTCTATATCGGGAAAATCGTACCCTTCAAGCAACCCCTTAAGGTATAAACCTGTTCCGCCTGCAATTATAGGTAATTTACCCAGGTTTGTAATTTCTTTTATTGCATTTTCAGCATCTTTTACATACTGGGCAACAGAATAATTGTAAGGAGGTTCGACAATATCTATCAGATAATGCGGAATATTTTCCCGCTCCTCAAGAGTCGGTTTTGCCGTCCCTATATCAAAACCTTTATATACAAGTCTTGAATCAGCTGATATTATAGCCCCGTTATTTTGTTTTGCATATTCTATTGCGTATGATGTTTTTCCGCTTGCAGTCGGACCGACTATGGCGACGACTCTAATTTTCTTCATCTTCTCTCTCAAATTCCCCGTCATAATAAGAGAAAATTAACATCAACACATAAACTATGTAATAAAGATACACTGTTGCCATTATAAAATACAATACAGGGAACATCAATGTAAATGTCATTACAAATGAAAGTACAAAATTTATAACAGTCAAAATTACGAACAAATAAAGTGATTTAAGCGGTTTTTTAAAAAGTTTGCCAATGCCGGTAAACAAAGCCACAAGAGGGTTACGTCCTGTGTAAATAATCTCAGGTATCCAAAACATTAAAAGATATGAGAATACAAAACTTGCCCCCATTAAAAGGAAATTCCATTTTGCAAGAAGAATATATTGTTCCGTAGGCATTGTTTCTACAAAATTAAGCAAACCTTTTGTTGAAGAAGTCAACATATAAATCTGTTCCGGCGAAAAGTCTATTTTGCCTATAACGTTGATACCCAACGTAAATATAAATACACTTAACAATATAACAAGAATGATGAAAATTATAAAAAATCCGATAAAAGGCAAAAAATACTTACCGACACCTGCCGGAAATTCCTTAATTAAACCAAGATGTGCTTTTGCAGCTTCATCATCAAGCACAAAAATTTTCTTTGATAAATCTACAGCCTTTTTAATCATATAAAACCAGCCCGCAAGGAATACCGCTACCATAAACGTGATTGTAAAAAGGGCAATTAAAGCTTCGAGCGGGGTGTCAGCCATGGATTTTGCAAACACGAGATACAGGTTTATTATTATATAGAAGATCAATAAAGGTATTGCAACTATAACATTTTCATTAGTTGTTTTAAACGCACTTTTTAAATAATTAAGCATAGTATTTATATTTTCACCTCAGATTGTTAAAATTTTAACCTACAATTTATTTAGTCAATTCAGCCTGTTTTTCTTCGGCTGCCAATTTTCTTTTTCTCCGACGCATAAGATCAACAAATGCCTCTAAACGTGTAAGATATCCGGCTTTTCCGGTTTGTTCATCCATAATAAGCGGTAAAATCGGTATATCACAATTTTCACGCATTGCAGGGAATATATTCTGCGACATAATTTCCGGCATGCAGGTAAACGGGCTGACATGGATTATCCCGTCTATTCCGCGCTGGTCAGCATATACAACATCTGAAACACATTCCAGACTGTCGCCGCCTATATCTCTTTGCAAATAAGGTTTAGCCATTCTGTTTGCACGCTGCAAATGTGTTTCTCCTTTTCTGAAAATTTTCGGAATAATAGCATCTTTTAAAAAGCTTCCGACAGTAAGGCTGCGTCTGACTTCAACTCCCATTTTTCCAAGTTCTTTTACTATATTCTGGTTAGAAAAATCATCACATACGATATATATTTCACCCGTTAAATCAACATGAAGAACTTCGCGATTCTGATCTATTGGGGTTTTATTTAATTCGTCAAACGCAAGTTTTTTTGCCTTGTCTAATGCTCGGTTGCTGTTTGCCTCCATAATATAGTGAACAGCTTTGTGAAAATGTTTATCAGCTTCGCCTGCTGTAATTTCACGTGCCCTTAAATATGACAGACGCGCATCTAAATCATCCATTATAAAAACTTTTCTTATAGCTATAATTATGGCTCTCATAAATAATACAGGATCATTTTTGCCGGTTATTTCTTTAAGAAATCTGTACATTCCCTGTATTCCGTCATACAGTGTTAATTCTATATATTTTGTATGATACCCTAAATCATTGAGTGCATTTTTTATGCAGCTTCCGTATTCTCCTAGTCGGCAAATCCCCGGAGAAGATATCATAGCAACATAATCAGCCCCGCCTTCTATTGCCTCAATAAAGTTGCCTAAAATGAGTTTATACGGAAGGCATATTGCCTCAGGAGAATGCTTAGTTCCTAGAGAGAGCGTTTTTTTACTTGTATAAGGCGGAATAAAAGGTTCTACTCCGACTTTTTTCAACGCTGCTGACCAGGCTATATATATATTACCCATATGCGGGAATGCTACTTTTAATTTCTTTTTATGTGTCATTTTTACTTCTTTCTTAATGTTTATTTTTCTTTACCGGCTGCCTTAAACCTTAAATCAGGAAATCGCGCAGCTTTTGTTTCATCAATCCTTTTTACAGGAGTTGTATGCGGTGCGGAGGTTAGTTTTTCAGGATTTGTATTGACTTCTTCCGCGATTTTTAGCATTATCCGGACAAAATCATCAAGCCGTTCTTTGTTTTCGGATTCTGTCGGCTCTATCATAAGCGCTTCATGCACGATCAGCGGGAAATAGACTGTCGGCGGATGAGTATTCTCATCCATCAGACTTTTGGCTATATTGAGTGTTGAAACACCTTTTGACTTTTGCCAATCACCTGACAGAACAAATTCGTGCATACAAGGCTCATCATAAGGCAGCAGGTATGCTTTTTTCAACTTTTCCTTCAGATAATTAGCGTTTAATACCGCGTTTTCACTTGCCTGCTTTAGATTTTTGCCCATCATCGATATATATGCATAAGCCTTTATAAGCACACCAAAGTTCCCGAAAAATCCTTTAACCTGTCCGATTGAATGTTTAAGGTTATAATTTCTGAAATACTTTTTCCCATCAAAATCAATCACCGGAACAGGCAAAAACTCTTTTAATTCTTCTGTAACGCCGACTGGTCCGGCGCCCGGTCCTCCTCCGCCATGCGGAGTTGCAAATGTTTTGTGCAAATTAAGATGTACTACATCAAAGCCCATTAATTTCGGATTTGTATACCCCATTATTGCATTAAAATTTGCCCCGTCATAATACAAAAGTGACCCGTTATCATGCATGAGTTTTGATATTTCAAGCACATTTTCTTCAAATATGCCCAGAGTATTCGGGTTAGTCATCATAATTGCGGCAACATCTTTATCCAGAAGGCTTTTTAGAGCTTCTATATCAACCTGTCCTTTTTGATTTGACGCAACCGGTATAATATCAAATCCGCAAAGATGAGCACTTGCGGGATTGGTGCCGTGGGCAGAATCCGGAATTATAACTTTTTTACGGTTTTCACCTTTTGTTTCAAAATATTTTTTTATAATCATCATGCCTGTCAATTCGCCATGTGCGCCGGCAGCCGGCTGCAAAGTTATGGCAGACATACCAGTAATTTTTTTTAGTGCTTCCTGCAATTTGTACATCAATTCCAGTGCCCCTTGCGCATCTGCATCTTCGGTTTCCGGATGCAGATTAGCAAAGCCTTCAAGATTTGCCAGCAATTCGTTGACTTTAGGGTTATATTTCATTGTGCAGGAGCCAAGCGGGTAAAATCCTTTTTCAATACAGAAATTCATATCTGAAAGTTCTTTGTAATGGCGCAGTACCTCAAGTTCGCTTGCCTCTGGAAGTTCCGGCATGTCGCGTCGCAAAAAGTTTTTATCAATAAAATTTATATTATCTGTCCGGTCGCACAGAGTAATGCCCTCAGCACCGTTACTTTTTTCAAATATAGTTTTCACTTTAAATTATCCCCTGTTTTTTTAGGTCTTTTTTTATTTTATCAAGACCTGATTGGATAATTCGTGAAATTCTGGACTGTGAAATATTAAATTCTTCCGAAATTTCACGTAATTTCTTTTCTTTAAAAAACTTGTACTCAATTAATTCTCTCTCTCTTTGAGGTAGTTTTTTCATGGATTCAATAATTTCCGCCTTTAATTCAGCAAGTTCAATACTTTCTTCCGGTGTTGCCTCTTCTGCCTTGATTTGGGTAGGAATTTCCGCATCCTGCATTTCGTCTATTGACAGAATAGTTTTATAGACCTCAACTCTGAGTTCACTGTTATCTTCTTCCATAGCTTGTTTGCGGTTTTTGAGCGAATACCATTTATACCGGCGGCGGACTTCATTCCGGATAGCCCATTTTATTGCGGTTGAAAGATATGTGTTATTAAAATGTTCCGGAGATTTGTTTTTAAACAAAAGATATAGTGTATGATTACCTATATTCACCATTTCCGGCAAATCAATAAGATGTGAGGTCGAAAATTTCTGGTATTCGACTTTAGCAATAGTTTCAATTAAATCTTTATATTCTCTTAGGTTAACCTTTTGTTTTGCGGGCATGGCAGTATTCAAATCCTATAAAAGCTTTTATCCCTATTCACATAATAACAAAAAAAATTATAGAATACCAGACAATGTAATTTTCCTTAACATATTTTATAAAAAGAATAAAAAGGAGATGATTAATGAAGATATTATTTTGTACAGACGGCTCAAAAATCAGTTTTAATGCATTGGAAAGTTTTTCTCACTGGGCAAAAGATGCGGTTGTGGATACTATCTGTGTAATTGACTGGAGTTTTCTGCCGGAAGAAGTGAATATAGAAAATACAGGTTTTGCAACAAGCTGTGCCGGCATTGCAGACAATATTTTAAACAGTGCAGAAGATGAAATTTCGCGTCTGGGACTTGCTGTCGGGGAACGAATTAAACATTGCGGCGGGGTTGTTGATGCAATAATAGAACAGATAAAACGAAACTGTTATGATCTTGTTGTTATGGGCTCGCACGGCAAAAAAGGGATTCAAAAATGGTTAGGTTCTGTATCAAGAGAAATTGTTGATAATAATATAACCTCTTCATTTATCTCTCAAAAACCTAACCAGGGTAAGAGGCTGCTTATTACAATAGACGGGTATCACATTGCCGCAACTGATATTGAAGCGTTTTTACCTTCTCTTAATCTTATTGATAAAGAAATATATGTATGCATGGTTAACGAGGATCCGAATTTTTTGTTTTTGGAAGGTAATATAGATTCAAACTGGCTTATTCAGATTGAAAAAAATCAAGAACAATATGCCGCAAAACGATTAAGCAAGATGAGAGAGTCGCTTAATTCTCAAGGTGTTTCAATAGTAGAATCGGCAATACTTGTCGGTATACCAGCTAAGGAAATACTAAAATATGCAAAAAGTAAAAATATTGACCTGATTGTTACCGGAACAAAAAGTAAAAATAAAATTGACTCCTTTTTAACTGGTTCAGTCAGCCGCAGAGTTCTTGAAAACACTGATACTGATGTACTTATTATCAGAAAAGATAATTGTACAGAATAACAAAATTACTTATATACAAAAAGTATTTTCAGGCGCTTGTTTTTTAACAACTTTTTTTGCTATACTTAATATAGCATAGTAGTTAAAAAGGAGAATTTAGTATGGAAAATAAAAAATTAGCAACAATTGGTGTATTCGGCGGCTCAGGATTTTACAAATTTCTTGATAATATTGAAGAAGTTAAGATAGAAACGCCATATGGCATGCCGAGTGATAATGTATTTATAGGCACTGTTGGAGAGCACAAAGTTGCATTTATGCCGCGTCATGGACGCAGCCATACTATTTTACCGCACTTAATCAATTACCGTGCTAATGTTTGGGCAATGAAATCAATCGGGTGTGAACGTGTTATTTCACCTTGTGCAGCAGGCAGTCTGCAAAAACATGTTAAACCGGGTGATTTTGTTATTTGTGATCAGTTTGTTGACTGGACTGACGGTAGAAAATCAACATTCTTTGAAGGACCTGTTGTTACCCATCCGTCCGCTGCCGAAACTTACTGTCCTGAATTAAGAAAACTCGCTATTGAAACAGGTAAAGATTTAGGTATTACTATTCATGAACAAGGAACTGTTGTTGTTATTAACGGTCCGCGTTTCTCAACAAAAGCAGAATCTAAATTCTTTACTAATCAGGGATGGGAAGTCATTAATATGACAGCATTCCCGGAAGCCTATTTGGTAAAAGAAATGGATATGTGCCCGCTTAATATTTCACTCATCACTGATTATGATGCAGGACTTGTCGGGGATGTGCCGCCTGTTTCTCATCACGAAGTCATTGAAGTCTTCAATTCCAATGTCGAAAATCTCAAAAATCTGCTCTTCAAGATGATTGAAAAAATTCCTGCTGAACGTAATAATTGCTCCTGTGCAATGACAAAGAAAAATTCTCAATTATAAGGATTAAAGAAAATGACTAACGGTATAATTTTCGGTTTAACCAATCTAACAAATTTATATCTGTTTTTGATAATACTGCGTATCTTTTTAACCTGGATACCTGGGATAAAATGGGAAACTCAGCCATGGTATACCTTAAAGGCTGTTGTGGATCCTTATCTGGCTTTATTCAGAAAATTCATACCGCCTGTTGGAGGACTTGATTTTTCACCAATTATTGCAATTATTGTTTTGCAGTTGCTGTTGAATGTTATAATACTTTTATTACTCAGAATCAGTTAGTATTTTTTTCCACAAATCCATATATTCCTGAATATAATTTCGTTTATTAAGCCGGCTGATTTGAAAAAGATCGATTGCGTCTTGAATTTTCGTCTGATGCGGAGTTTTGGGATTATCTGCCAGTGCTTGATATCTTTCAAGTAGTTTATCCGTAATTTGAGGATTGTTTACAAGTTTTTTGTAATACCTCATCGTGACTTTATCAGAGCAGAAATTCCATTGCTTTTTAAATCCGCCCATATCAAAAATTTTACCGTTAATAAAATTCTTAACGGCATCCAGACTGTTTACCCCGAATTTTTTTGAGTAATCCACAAAATCATAGGTATATTCACCATCATGGTGTATAAATTCACTCAATGTATACCCGCTTTTTAAATCAGACATATAGTGCGCGGCAAACTGCGATTTTTCCATTTTATGTCCGAGTGCGCGTTTCAAAAATGTTGATATATTTGCTTCTGCATAATTCCCATGCATTTCAGCTGCAATGTCATTTTGTACATCATGGTATATTTTCATTGCGGCATCCGGCATGAGGCGTTTGCCGGACGCATCTTTTATTGATAGTTTAAATGCATGCCCCATTGCTCCGTTTCCGAGCAATTCAAATTGCACTGCGGAATTTTTGGGTAAAATTTCATGTATATTAGAAAAAAGAACATTACGCATCTGGGTTAACAGTGTATGTTTCTCATTTTCAGCAAGTCTGTCCAGTCCCTGAATTATTTTCCCTTCTCTTTGCATTTTGCGCCAGTTTGCGCGGGTAAACATTGCTGTTAAAGCAAGTCCTTTCTGAAATTTTTTTATTAATTCGCCTTTTTGCTCCGGAAAATTTTTTACGATATAGTCAATCATTTCAGAAGGCAGATTACCGATTATTTGATTTTTTACCGGAGGTACAAATTCATCATATGTTTGATAATTTATATCAGCCTGAAATACCCTTTTAAGCCGTGACAGAGGGCATTTTTCGTATTTATGAGCAAGTGAGGTTATTTTTCCGAGCATATTTTTGTAAAACGTGTAAAGCTGAAAAATTGCCTGAACTTGTAAAAATTTTATCTTTGATTTAATATTCACTCATTATGAAAATTGTAATTTACGGTGCAACAGAAATAGGCTGCCTGCTGGCAACAGAATTTTTCGAAGACCATGACATAACCATTATTGATAAAGAAGAAAACCGGACAGCGGAATTTAACCAGCTTGACATAAGTTTTATTCAGGGAAATGCGTCTGATATAAACGTTATAAAAAGTGCAGATATTGAAAATTCTGATATTTTTATTGCCTGCACAAGTATTGACGAAGCAAATATTGTTGCCTGCCTTTCGGCAAAACGTGTCGGGCATGTTAAAACTATCTGTTTTGTAACAAAAGAAGAATACAAAAATACCTTAAATTTTGAAAGAAACGATTCCTCAGGTGACTTTTTTATTGATTACATTATTTGGCCGGAAGAATTGTTGACACAGGAGATATTCAGAATTGTAACAGTTGCGCATGCGCTGGATGTGGAAAATTTTGCTGACGGACGCGCAAGACTTCTGGAATATAAAGTCGGCTCAGGACATTCCATTGTTAACAAAAAGGTTCGTGACTGCGGTTTTACAAACGGGACATTAATAGTCGGGATTACGAGAAACAGCGAACTTTTTATTCCGAACGGCGAAACGGTTTTGCAAGAAGATGACAAATTGATTTTTATGGGCACTCCGCATTCACTTGATATCTTAGCGGGTACATTTTTTCACGAAAAAGAGTACGTTAAATCCGCTGCTATCATCGGCGGCGGCACTGTAGGACTTATGCTCGCTAAAAATTTGGAAGCTCTGAAAATAAGAACAAAAATTATCGAAAGAGATTACGAACGCTGTCAGTTTTTGTGTGAACAGCTTAATAATACGCTCGTTATTAACGGGGACGGAACAAACCTGAAACTTCTTGATGAAGAAGAAATAGGAAGCAGTGATGTTGTAATCAGCGTAACTAATAACGATGAAAAAAACTTGCTCTGTTCTCTCCTTGCAAAGCAGCTCGGGGTAAAAAGAGTAATCGCAAGGGTTTCAAAAGTATTAAATATACCGTTATTTGAAAAAGTCGGCATTGATATTGCCATTTCACCGAAAAACTCTGCAATAAATGAGGTTAAAAATGATCTGGCAGAAAATGATGTCGATATTCTGGCAACCGTTGAACAGGGACAGGGTGAAGTATTGGAAATAAATGTTCTTCCTGAATTTGATAAAAGAAAGATTATGGATTTACGTCTTCCGCAGCATGCGATTATCGGAGTTATTCAACGCAAAAATCAGGTTATTATTCCACAGGGAAATACTGAATTAAACACGAATGACACCCTGATAATTTTTACAACGGCTGTAAATGCTAATGAAATTAAAGGATTTTTTAAGGTTAAGTAGATGCGTTTAAACTATCTGGCAAATGCAATAGGTTTAATAATGATTTATATAGGAATAGTGGTGTTAGCGCCTGTTCCTGTAGGGTTATATTATCACGAAACACACAGTATTCTGCCATTTTTAACTTCTGCACTTATAGGAATTATCGGCGGGTATTCTTTAAGAAAATTTGTTCCGGATGCATCGCAAGTTGAAAATATTAATGATATAAAAAAATCTGAAGCTCTTTTTGTTGTAGCTGTTTCCTGGGTACTATTCGGGATACTTTCTGCTATACCTTATATGTTCTACGGACTTAATTTTCTGGACAGTCTGTTTGAAGCGGTTTCAGGTATAACTACAACAGGCGCAACTATTCTTACACATTATAATTATGAAAAAGCTTTCTTTTTCTGGCGTTCTTTAACCCAATGGCTGGGTGGTTTGGGAATTATAGTATTATTTATTGCAATTCTGCCGCAATTTGCAGTTGCGGGGCGCCAGATGTTTTTTGCGGAAGCCCCGGGACCTACAGAAGATAAAATTACACCAAGAATAAGAAATACCGCATCTGCACTTTGGAAAATCTACGGTGCAATGACAATTCTGGAGATTGTTCTTTTAAAAATGGCAGGAATGCCTTTGTTTGATGCGGTTTGCAATTCTTTTTCCACACTTGCGGCAGGCGGTTTCTCACCTAATCCGCAAAGCATTATGGGGTATCATTCCAATTTGATTAACTGGATAATCATATTTTTTATGTTCTGGGCAGGCGCAAGCTTTATTCTGCAATACAGAGTTGTAGTAAAACGAAATCCGCTGCTGTTGTTTAAAAATGAAGAATTTAAAGTTTATCTGACAATGGTTTGTCTGTTTTCTCTTGCCATAGCTGGAGTATTGTTTTTAAATGATAAATATTCTCTGTTTGAGGCTATAACCTCAGGATTTTATCAGGTTATAACTATTACAACATCAACCGGTAATGCAAGCAAAGACTTTGCTCAATGGGATTTTACCGCACAAGTGCTTTTATTTATGGTTATGTTTATGGGATCGTGTTCTAGTTCTGCCGGCGGCGGTATCAAAATGACACGCTGGATACTTGTGTTTAAATCCTTAAAAGCAGAACTGTTAAGAATCTTACACCCGAATGCTGTTATAAATATCAAAATAGACAACTGCGTTGTACCTGCGGAGGTTGTCCGTCAGATATTTGTTTTCATATATTTTTATTTTATAATTTTTGCCATTGGAGCATTGATGATAACTATCGTGGAAAAAGATGTTGTTATAGGCTTGTCCGGTTCTATTACGGCTCTAGGTAATATAGGTCCGGGATTTGGTGTTATCACAGGTCCTATGGGATCGTTCAGCAGTCTGCATAGTATTTCAAAAGCTGTTATGACTGTGTGGATGCTTGTTGGGCGTCTTGAGATTATTCCGTTCCTTGTATTTTTCCAAAAAGATTTTTGGAGTATTAAAAAGTAGCGGATGTCTTCTGGATTTTAGTCATTAAAGAATATTTTGGCTTCAACATCTTTTTTAATATTTAAACTGTTGTTAAGACTGTTGATAAGTTCAGCGGCAGTGTTTGCGGTATAGAATTTTCCGCTGGTAACAAGGGAGGCGCACTCCAGCTGCGCAAGATCGTCCTCATCCTTTATGTTGAATGCTATAACATCAATTTTAATATCTTTGCGGACTTTAATAAGTTCCATTGCATAAGTACAGGGGCTCTCGTCACAGTTTTCCCCGCCATCTGTCAAAAGAATAATGTGTTTTTTGCCGCTGAAACCTAGAAAATCATTTTTTACCGCCTGTTTTAAAGAATAAGTTATAGGCGTCATACCTTTAGGTTTTATATCAGAAAGAGAGTATAAAATATTTCCGGCGCTGTTTTGCGCAATAGGAGAAACAAGTGATGTTGCGCGGCATGCATCAAATGCAGTAAATCCCATTTTATGACCGTAGACTCTTAATCCCATTGCTGTATTTTTAGGAATTTTGGGTATAATCTCACGCATTGTCGCAAGCATCATATCTAATTTTGAACGTCCGTCTAAATATTCTGTCATACTGTTGGAAAAATCCAGAATAAACAGTATTTTTTCATCTTGCTCTGTTTTAATATTTCCTGCTCCGTTTGAGTGGACATTGTAATTATCTGCAAGACAAGGTAACACCAGACATAATAATATTAACAAAACTCTTTTCATGATAATCGGATTATAAACCGGTAGATCAAAAATTTTCTTATTATTCAGTCGGACCGGATTGACGATTAAATTTGCTTGCAATATTATAAAGTTATTATGAAAAACAGTTTAGAAATTATAAAAAAAGCAGAAAAAGATTTACACGAAATTTTTGAAAAAATAGAAGATATAAGGGACTATAATCAGGAAAAAGTTCTTAATGCCTTTATAGAAAACCGCGTTGCACCGGAACATTTTTACACAGTATCGGGCTACGGTCATGACGATATGGGGCGTGAGGTTTTAGATAAAGTATTTGCAGATGTGTTCAAGGCTGAAAAAGCACTTGTCAGAATACATTTTGCATCAGGCACACATACACTTGCCTGCTGCCTCTTCGGCAACTTAAGACCGGGAGATAAACTTATATCAGTTGTCGGCTCGCCTTATGACACAATGCAGGAAGTTATCGGAACTCTCGGAGATGAAGAAACAAAAGCGGATTCTCTTATTGCCCACGGAATTATTTACGAAGAAGTTCCGCTAAAGAATAATGATGTTGACTTTGACGGAATACAAAACGCAGTTGATGATAAGACTACAATGGTTTTAATTCAGCGCTCCAAAGGTTATTCAACAAGAAAATCTCTTCCAATGGAAACCATAGGCAAAATTTGCCGCATTGTAAAATCTAAAAATCCGAATTGTATATGTTTTGTAGATAATTGTTACGGAGAATTTGTTGAAACCTGTGAACCGTTGGAAGTTGGCGCTGATCTAATCGCCGGCTCACTCATCAAAAATCCGGGAGGAGGAATTGTTGAGGCTGGCGGCTATATTGCAGGAAAAGCAAGATTAGTTGACCGTAGTGCAAATCGTTTAACCGCTCCGGGGATCGGATGTGAAGGCGGCGCAATGTTTAACCAGCACAGATTAATGTTTCAGGGATTGTTTATGGCGCCTTCGGTTGTCTGTGATGCAGTAAAAGGCGCTATACTTGCAGCAAAAATTTTTGATGAAATTGGTTACGATTCTTACCCTAAATTCAATGAAAAGCGCACTGATATAATTCAGAATATTATATTTAACGCTCCCGAACCACTGGAAGAATTTTGCAGAACCATTCAGTCATTTTCCCCGGTTAACGGCTATGTAACCCCAATACCAGAATACATTCCGGGGTATGAGGACAAGGTTATTATGGCTGGCGGAACATTCATTGAAGGCTCTACAATAGAACTTTCAGCCGACGGTCCTATGCGTGCTCCTTATGTTGCTTATATGCAGGGTGGATTGAATTATGCACACGTTAAAATCGCTCTTAAAAAATTTCTGGAAAAATTTGCTAATTGACACATTGTAAAAAGTTCTCTATAATGACTTTATGGAAAATTTTTCGACAAAAAGTTTAGAATTATCATTAAATAGTTTAAATTT
Organism: Candidatus Gastranaerophilales bacterium; assembly: GCA_944322865.1. Lineage (GTDB taxonomy): Bacteria > Cyanobacteriota > Vampirovibrionia > Gastranaerophilales > Gastranaerophilaceae > CALUVH01. Next base: position 2,771 of record CALUQJ010000012.1, on the reverse strand, counting down.
AGCCTGGAACGAATACAATAAAGACTCGGCTAATGATTTTGTACGGGATTCCGTTATACAAAGATTTGAATATACATACGCTCTGGCTGTAAAATATATTCAACGATATCTTGAATTAAATCTTCCTGTAGCGGATGATGTTGATAAATTGACGTTTAATGATTTGATAAGAACGGCTAATGAAAAAGGCATCCTGCTCGGAAATTTATCAGATTGGGCTATATACAGACAACGTAGAAATATTACATCACATACTTATAATATAGAAAAGGCTAAACAAGTATTGGATATAATAGAACAATTCTGTAATGAAGTTGAATACTTGCTTGGAAAAATAAATGAACAGTATTAATTTAGATACTAATAGCAAAAATATTATATCTTGCATATTAAATAAAAATCTATCGCCGCAAATCAAAGTATATGTTTTTGGCTCACGTGCTAAATGTACATCTAAACAATATGCAGATTTAGATTTGGCTCTAGAATCCGATGAAATTATAGATTCGACGATCATTGACAAACTTCATATTGAATTTGAAGATTCAATGTTGCCTTTTAAAGTTGATATTATTGATTTGAAAAATATAGATGAAGATTTTTATAATGCAATAGTTAATGATCTTGTAATCTGGAATTAAATCAATTTTATAACTCAATATATTAGCCAAATGGCTAGATTTAAGAATACATTTATTAATTTTATGAAGTTTTGTAAAAGGCAAAATAGCACTAAATATCTAATTCTCAGGGGTTAGTTTTAAATTGAACATCAAAACTGTTTGACTGGCGTATTTTTGTGTTATCATATTATGGTACACCTTGTGGTGATTGAAAAAATTGTGTACGTAGTAATTATTAGAGAGAGAAAGGTTAAAAAATGTCATTACCAAATGTAGCTTACTTTTCAATGGAAATAGCTCTTGATCAGTCATTAAAAACTTATTCAGGAGGATTAGGATTTTTGGCAGGCTCACATATGTTATCTGCCGGTTATTTACAAATGCCGATGGTCGGCGTTACAATGCTCTGGTCTTATGGTTATTACGATCAGCGTATAGCACACGACGGTCAGGTAGAAGTCGCATATATCAGAAAATATTATGATTACCTGAACGATATCGGTGTAACAACAGAAGTTGATGTATTTGGAGAAAAAGTAAAAGTTAAAGCTTACAGAGTAGAACCTGAATTGTTCGGCGCTTGCCCTGTTTATCTTTTAACAACAGATATCGAAGGGAACAGCGACTGGGCAAAAAGCATTTCTTACAAATTGTATGATGGAAATGAAAAAATCAGAATTGCTCAAGAAACAGTTCTCGGTATAGCAGGTGTAAGAGTACTACAGCAAGTGGGTTACAACTTTGATGTAATTCATATGAACGAAGGTCACGCTCTTCCTGCGGCATTTGAACTGTTAAGACAATATAACGGCAATCTTGAAGAAGTTAAGAAAAGAACAGTATTCACAACTCACACTCCTGTTGCAGCAGGTAACGAAGTTCACTGGGTTGATACGTTACTTGAAGGCGGTTTCTTTGCCGGTGCATCAAGAGAAACAGCAGTTAATTTAGGCGGCGAAAACTTCTCACTTACAGTTGCAGCATTGAGAATGTCAAGACTTGCAAACGCAGTATCTCAATTACACGGTCTTGTTTCTAACAAAATGTGGGAATGGGTTGAAGGTCGCTGCCCAATAAGAGCAATTACAAACGCTGTTAACCTCCATTACTGGCAGGATAAACGTATTAAAGAAGCTAAAACCGATGAAGACTTGTTACGCGTAAAACGTGAAATGAAAGCAGAATTGTTTGAATATGTTGCCAACGTAGCAGGTAAGAGATTTGATCCTGATGTATTAACAATTACTTGGGCAAGAAGATTTGCAGATTACAAACGCGCTTGGCTTATCCTTATGGATAAAGACAGACTTAACAAACTGCTTGATTCAAATAAAATCCAAATCATTTTTGCAGGTAAATTCCACCCGGATGATGTTATGGGCAAAGAAATGTTTAACAAAATTCTCAACCGTTCCCACAGCTTGAAAAATGTTGTTGTACTGCCTGGATATGAATTACAATTATCAGGCATGCTTAAACGCGGTTCAGATATTTGGTTAAATACACCTCTACGTCCGTTTGAAGCGTCAGGAACTTCCGGTATGTCTGCAAACGCAAATGGTGCTTTACACTTGTCAATCCTTGACGGTTGGGCTGTTGAAGGTACTTTCCACGGTATTAACGGTTATACAGTTGAATATCCGGGTCTTGATGATGAAATGCCTTGGGAAGAACGCCACTGGAAAGATCATGAATGCCTGATGAATATCATTGAAAATGAAATAATCCCAACTTACTATGAAAATAAATCAGAGTGGGCAAGATTGATGCGTCAGGCAATCAGAACATCTGAAGCATACTTCAATTCTGACAGAATGGTTATAGAATACTATAACAGATTGTATAAACCAATTGCGCATAATGATGCATCTACAGGCGAAACTAAAAAAGAAATGAAAATTTCTGAAACACCAACCTTTGATGCATGGACTTTCTCAAATATAAAATAATGAAAACGAAAATGAGGAGTGGACGCCGGACAGTTTTACTGTCCGGCGTTTTTTATTGTATTTCTGCGGTTTTCGGTTATTTTAAAAAGATAATTGTTAAAAAATGTAACGAATTTTTATTCAAAAATTAAAGAAAAGAATAAAAAGAACCGATAAAAAGAGTAAGGAAAGAAACGAAAGGGAAACGCTATGGGAATGG
>CALUQJ010000011.1 GCA_944322865.1 Candidatus Gastranaerophilales bacterium | reverse complement strand
TGTACGATATGACAAGAGTAACCGCTAAAGGATACTTTGATGCAATGGATGAAAATGCACGATATGAATTAAAAGAACAACTCAACAAGCAAAGAACTGAAGATTTTAAAAACGGCACTTATGCAAAATCTCAAGGGCTGCCTGACAAACTGACAGGTGAAGAACCTCAATTTGTCAAAGATTATGTAGGATATTACAAGACACAAAGAGGTTTCCATGAACGCTCAATAGGGTCAAATGGCGGCTGGAATACGACTTCTTCTCTCTCATTAATCAATATGCCAATATTAGCTTATAGTAATGAAATAAGAAATGCAGTGTTAATGATACACGGAGAAAATGCGCACAGCCGCTACTTTTCAGAAGATGCTTTCAAAAAATTGAAAGGTGATAATAAGGAATTATATATTGTTCCTGGTGCCAATCACGTAGACTTATATGATAACCTTGAAAAAATACCTTTTGATAAAATTGAAACTTTCTTGAATACATATTTAAAATAACATACAAAAGGCGGCTGAAATAATATTATTTCAGCCGCCTTTTTATCATCAATGTTTATTTTTCATTATCAAAAGAATAATCTACACCGTTAACAGTTCTTTTATAAATTCTGTTACCGGTTTCATCTTCAGTAAACGAATATTTATTTCCGTTTGCATAATCTACATTAACACTGCGTCTGATAGGTGCATATTCGTTAATTTCGCTTATTTTAGTATAACGTTCCGGGATTTCCGTTATGTTTTTGACGAAAACAGTTTTGCCGTTTTCAAAAGCTTTATTTTTAGAGAATTTTGCCAGAAGCTTGCCGTTCCAGTCAGTAAAATATTTTACAATACCTGATCTTTTACGATTTAGAAGCCCTAATATTGTAGCAACACCTGTTTCTTTTTGTATATAACCTTTTTTGAGATCTACACCAAATGTCATACTGCTTCTACCTTTTTCGTTCTGTGAAGCCAGCAGTACAAATTTATCTTTAGAAATTGCTCGTTCTCTTATTTCATTTAGTCCGCTATCGTATATAGTTTTATACATCTGATTTTTTATACGTCCTGATTTGCTGAACAAATTCATAAATCTATCATAACTACTTACAATTTTTGTACTCATATTTACCTCCTGAGATTATAAATCTGCTGAAGATAAAATTTGACGGTATTTCATATTATTGTTACAAAATATTACAGTAATACTAAATTATGACTATCCTTCAACAAAGACGTTATTCATAGCTTGTTTAAGCATTTGTTCTGAAATTTCTATGTTTTTTTCGGCTAATTCATTATTTCTGCGCAGTGCATTGGCAAAACGTGTTTTTCTTTCGTCTGTCCAAAAATGTTTGAAAAACGCATTTTTGTAATGCTCTTCTATCTCTTCAATTGATTTTTTCATCTCTTCTGTATTGAATTGCGATTTGAAATTCTTATATTTTTCACTTTTTAAAATATTTTTATCAAGTTCCAGGTCTTTTGAACCTTTATAAAGGCGTTTTAAAAGCATAATTTTTGTTTTATCAAGGAATGGTGTTTCTTGATATTTTGATATTGGATTATTGTTTACAAGCTCTGTTTTTCCGTTTTTGAAAAGTCCAAGCAGATATGTATCTATTAGTTTATCCGTAGGATAAAATGTCTGATCCGGAAACATTGTTTTTTGCCATACTGGTTTTACAAGACTCCAGTCTTTTTTATATGCGGTTTCATTTCCTAAATCTGCTCTTAAACGGCTGCTTTTCCAGGTTTGCGTCATTATTGCGGAATTTATCTGATGCTCATCCAGAGTTGACAGTTTTCTAAAATGTTCAGCTTGTAATTCATTAAATCTGATAAATGTCCGGAAATGTTTTTCCATTTCGCTAATTGGCATTGTTGCTTGCAGTCTTTTTGCATTCAGATCCTGACCGTCTAGGGTTTTTATATTGATATCCGTAAGATTTCTGCCTTTGACATAGTGTTCTCTTAAAATCTCTATAATTGCAGTTTCGCTGTCCTGAGTGCGTAACAGCCTGTATTTAAGCGGCATTTTGTTATTAAACAATGGATATTTTGGAGCGTGATCTATTTTACCGGTGAATTTACCTTCAACTATTTCTTGCGCTATATTATCCTGAATTGCTTTAAATTCCGGATAAATTTCCCATTTTTCAACTTGTTTTGAAATGTTTTTTCCAAAATATTCATCTATCAGATGCTGTTTTTCTTCTTTAGTTTTAAGTTTCGCCACCTGATTACAAAAATCCTTGGAAACAGTACCTTTTACAAATTCGGCTATTTCATCACGCATATTGAGAGCAGGAATTTTTATGTCAGGATATAGTTCCCGCACCTCATTAAGAGTTTTGCACTCGTTCAAGCCGGAATAGTAATCTGAAATTATTTTTTGTAGAGAAAAATCTTTTAAATCAGTATGTTTCTCCAGCCTGCTATAAAGCTCTTCTGGTATATCATCTTTGTACTCCGCAAGTTTTGCCTTGAATGATGTTACAAAATCCGTAAAATTTTCAAACAATTTTTTAGTATTGATTTTATAATACGCCTGCAACAATTCTCCGCCGGCATGCGGCAGAGTTGCACTTTCTTCCGAAATATTTTCTGCTGTTTCACTGGCGGATTTTACCAATGCTTTTCCTGAATTAACAATATTTTCTGCTATAGTTACCGGTTTAATCATATGAATATAAAAAATTATCGGCTAATTTTTTTGCTAAATTGTTAAGTTTTTAAAAAAAACTTAATGCGTTATTAACTTTAATCCGGTAATTCCGCAAAGAATTAAAGCTATACAGAAAAAACGTAATGCGGTAGCAGGTTCTTTAAAAAGAATAATGCCGAGTATTACTGTGCCTAAAGTGCCGATGCCTGTCCAAATCGCATAGGCAGTGCCGAGCGGTAAACTCTTGAGTGCAAGAGCAAGAAAATAAAAACTTGCGATCATACAAATTACAGTGAAAAACGAGATTACAGGCTGAGTAAACCCGTGAGAAAGTTTTAAGCCTATTGCCCAGCTTATTTCAAAAATCCCAGCTATTAATAAGAATATCCACTGCATAATGTTACCTCTTTTCTTAATTTGTAATTCGCGAAAGCTAGAGATTTCAATATACAATAGATCTATTCTGTTTTCAAGTTGTTAATCTGTTAACCTGCTGAACGATAAGTTCTTATTGCCGTGTCTACGGTAAGTTTATTTAAGGGTAGAATTTTTTTTATTCCAAGAGGTTTGAATGCCTGAACATCATTATAAATTCCCGGAAAATTATCGGCAGCACTCGCAGGCTTTTTGACCGGAGGCAATTTTTTAAGTTGCTTATCTATGTTTTCCATAGCAAGTCTTGCTGCTCTGTCAACTTCCTGCTGTGACGGAATGTAAATTGAAACTTTGCTTATGTTTGGCATAATTGCCTCCTTTCATAATAAATAAAGTACCATTTGGAAAAGATGTTTTTGTATTAAAAAACTTTGTTATGATTTTTTGCTGTTTTTAACATAAATATTTACAATTTATTTAATATTTTTTTGTTTTTTAGCCTCTCTTTTTTCTTTTTTTGCCTGTTTTTTCATCTGCTTTGCATGCATTTCTTCTGTCAGTTTACAATCTTTGAGCAATTTATTGTAGGCAAGCTGACGTTCCTGTGGATCTGATATCTGAGCCGCTTCCTCAAGCCCTTGTTCAAACTTTAACTTTTTATCGTAGTAACCTTTATTTTTTAATTTCGTTGTAGAATGTACAATCATTGGAATTCCTATTGGAGAAGTTATTATAAGATCTGTCAGTACAATACCTGTTGCAAGTTCTCCTATTGATTTGCCGCGTGAAAAATTACGAGGATTTTGATACTTTTCAGGTACATAATCTTCCCATTTAGGAGCCTGAACATCATTTGTATCTACTGTATCAATCGCAAATACTGTCTGAGTTCCCATAAATGTCATTAATAAAAAACTTACTACTAATTTTTTCATAATACCTTCCCTGTGAAATTAGATTTTTAACAATCATATTACATTTGTAGTATTTTGTCAATAGCAAAACCTTTTTCTTAACTTTTGTAAACTTGACAAAAGAAAAATATAAGGTATTCTAAAGTTAGTTTAGTCTAATAAAGGAGTCCATATGTTTGTTAATTCAATCATACCTTACTACTCACCTTTAAATAGGAATAAAAACACAATTAAACCTGCATTTAATGCTCAATCCCCTAAAATTACAGATGCGAAACAAAAAGAATATGCAGATTTAAGAGTTTTCCATCACCATATATATGAATTTAAAAAAGGGATTAGAAATCTTATTTTGACAACCGAAAAGGCTGTGTACCGTAAACCGATAGAAGAACGGCTGCAAAATGAAAATATAGCATATGTGATACACGATATCGGTAAAAACAAAATAAATGTATACTTTGGGGCTCCGCAGTGCGTTGATGTTGTCAGAACTCTTAATCCAAAACTTAATGAACTTACGGCTGAACAGGATTTTATTCTGGGTATTATGCTTGGATATGATCGTGTAAAACAGTGCGAAAGGTATTTAAATATAAAAAATAATATTATAAAATTGCACAGTAAATAATTTAATATTAAGCAATAAAAGAGGGTTTTATGAAAAAAATTATAATTGTATTAATGTTGTTAATAGTTCCTGTTGTTGCTTTTGGGGCAAATAATTTGCAGCAGGAGGATGAAAATCTTATCCGCGGGGTTGTAAATAGTCCTATTGGGCGTCTTTCCAGACACCACGCATCATTGAAAATGGATTACATAAGCGCTAAATTGAACAAAGGGCAGACAGTTTATTCACAAATCGTTGCTTTGGAAAATAAATATAGCGGCACAGGTGTTCAGAATAAAGAAATTAATCAAAAATATATAAAACAGCTTAAAGATTTCTATATGTTTGTTGCAAGTTATCCAGATGAAGAGAGTATGAAGGGGGAATTTTTGCAAGAATTTGAGAGTGAGCGTATTGTTGTACCGGACGAAGAATACAAATTGCTGGATAAAGATTTAAAAGTACTCTTATCTGTAGTCAATGTATTTAATTAATTCCTAACTTTTCTTTCAATAACGGAATAAATCTATCCATGGAATGATCCTCATCAACAGATAAAAAATCAGGGACAAATTCCAGTTTTTTCGGCTGTTCTTTTGCCGGAGGCATAAATGCACTGATTGGTCGTTTATTCGTTTGATCAGCAAATCCTTTTTGTATTTTATTTTTTGTTTCGGTATAAGATTTTGTATAATAGTGATGTATTACTATCTCATCAAGATGTGGTTCAGTAAAAGGTCCATACATCTCTTCACCATTAGCGTTAACTATTTTTGAAAACAATTTGTGTATGCAGAAATGCGGATGGTTATTGCTTATTACGCTTCTCAATCTGACAATTGATTTTATATGCTGATTTGCGCCTGTATTTAAATCGCATTTAGAATAATTTTCACAAACAAGTCCTTCTTGTTTTTCATAATGTCCGTTATATCCGTGCATAATCCAATTAATGCCGAGAGCATCAATTTTATGATTAATTTTCTTTTCTAAATATTCAATAAATTCTGGAATAGTATTATGCTTGATTGGTGTAATAAATTCATCGCAATCAATGAAAGCCATATATTTAACTTTGTTAGCGTTACGCCTAATAGAGTTTCTGTATGCGGCAAATTGCCTGCATTTTCCCGGAAAACAAATATATTCTACAATTTCTGAATCTATATAAGGCTGTAATATTTCTTTCAAGTTATCAGTGCTTTCGTTATCGTATATGAAAAATTTCTCGACACCGACAAGTCTGTGAAATTCAATCCATTCTCTTATATATGACGCCTCATTTTTTGCAATAGCTGTTATTGCAAGGTTTATTTTATAATTTGGAGGCAGTAAATTGTTTAGATAACATTTGGCTGTGTAGCTTAAAAAATTAACAAGCCCGTATTCTTCAATGTAATTCCATTTAAATCTCAGTTTATCTCTGGTTAGCCGGCTAAATAAATATTTACTGGTTCGTGCGCAGCACCCGCGGAATTTCACATATAATTCGCTCAATTTAAAAACCTCCTGTTAAATAATAGTATAAATATTAAAATTTGTGAACAGAATAAATACAAACAGATATTTTTTTGCTAGACTTGTGATGTGTGAATAATGGAGGTCAATATGTCAAAATTTAATCTAATGTCATATATTATGCCGCCTGAAGACAAAATGTTTTTCACTTTGTTTCAGGATAGCGCGGAGATATGTAAAAAGTCTGCTGCTTTGTATGACGAAATTCTTGTAAACGGTTTAACTCCGGACAGAAAGGAAGCCGCATTCAAAAATAAGAAAAAAAGTAAACTTTCTTTTAAACTTACTTTAAAGCAGCTGAATAAAAGTTTTATTACCCCGCTTGAACGTGAAGATATACAATACATTGCAGTACAATTAAGAAAAATAAATAAAAGAGTTATTAAAGCTTGTTTAAATTTAGAGGTATACAGATTATCTAAATATACCGAAGAAATGAAAGAACAAGCTTTAACTTTGGTTAAGGCAACCGAGCAGCTTGCTATAATTCTTTCCAAATTCAAAAAAGTAAGTGATGTTGAGGATATTACAAAGGCAAACATTGCAATGAAAGAATTAGAATCTCACGGTGATGAAGTACACTATAAAGCTATGAGTGACCTTTTTTCCGGCAAATACGATGCCTTAACGGTTATTAAACTCAGAGATATGTATAAAGAAATAGAAAACGCTCTTGATGCTTGTTTCAATGTATCAGACGCAATTTTAAATGTTGTATTGAAACAGAGTTAGGAGTATTTTATGTCGATTACAATATTGATATTAATAGCAGTAGTTGCAGTTGCTCTTGCATTTGAATTTATAAACGGTTTCCATGACTGTGCAAACGCAATAGCAACAGTTGTATCAACCAAGGTACTTTCTCCTAAACAGGCTGTACTTTTTGGTGCAAGTCTGGAATTTGTCGGAGCCTTAACAGGAACTCACGTTGCCAAAACTATTGGTTCAGGGATTGTTAATGCAGAATTAATTACCTTAACCGTAATTTTTTGTGCATTGCTGGCGGCAGTTTTATGGAATTTATTAACCTGGTATTTAGGATTACCGTCAAGCTCATCGCATGCTCTTATCGGCGGACTTCTCGGAGCGGCAATTGTCAAAGCCGGACCTGATGTTGTGCATGTTAAGACATTAATGGAAAAGGTTATAATTCCTATGTTTACATCTCCGGTACTCGGTTTTGTAGTAGGTTTTAGCTTTATGCTCTTGCTTGTTTTGATTTTTTATCGTGCAAATCCGCAAAAAGTTAACAAACGTTTCAGAAAGCTTCAGTTAATATCATCCGGTTTAATGGCAATAAGCCATGGTTCAAATGATGCACAAAAAACAATGGGGATAATTACACTTGCACTATTAGCCGGCGGTGTTTTGCATAAAAGTCCGGGCGGCGATTTTGATATTCCGATTTATGTAATTATTATTTGTGCACTCACAATGGCAGCCGGCACAATGAACGGCGGCTGGAAAATTATCAAAACTATGGGACACAAAATTATCCGTCTTAAACCTATACACGGGTTTGCGGCAGAAACTTCCGCCGCAACATTAATTTTAACGGCTTCTCATTTTGGTATTCCGTTGAGCACAACACACGTAATCTCAACCGCCATTATGGGGGTTGGCTCAACTCTGCATGCACATGCGGTTAAGTGGCGAATTGTTGGTAATATTGTGACAGCTTGGGTTTTGACAATACCGGCATGTATGATTTTATCTTCAATTATTTATTATTCGATTTATCATTTTATACTTAAATAATAAAAAGACCTCTTTTTATGAGGTCTTTTTTATTTATTTGTTTTCTATTATTTCTTTAATTCTTGCATTGCCGTTCCGTGTCAGATATATTTTGGCGTACCCTCCGTTTTTCTGCAACGATTTTTCAAGCTTTTTAGCATTTCCTTCTTTAACATAAAAACGATCTATATTGTTATATTTGATTCTATAAAAAATTTTTTCTTTATCCCTGTCAAGTCTTACATGAGCCAGCTGTCCTTTTATGAACAATTTGTTTTCAGGTTTTAAGTAAGTTATATCTACCGCAGAGGCAACACCTTTAGCATTCTTTTTCAAAATGACATAAATTGGTTTTTCATAATTTATATTTTGAATTGCTGTTCCTGGAAATTCAATATCATTTATTTCGTAGTTCAGAGTAAGATAATTGCCGCGTAAAAAATCACGTGGATCATAAGGTATAACTTTGAGAATAACTTCTTCACCTTTGGCAAGATGCATTTCATTACAGACAAAAATTCCAAGTGTTATAAGCGTCCAAATAGCTGCAATAACATATACCGTTTTTTTCATTAAACATCCTCCTCTGATTTTTTCAGCGCCAGCCGTTTGTATTTTTCAAGGAAAACTCCCATTGCAATAAGGACAACACCGCCGATAAAGAAAAATAAGGTCTTATCCATAAACGACCAGCCAAAACGACAGTATGTCGCCAAAACATAAATAATAAGCATGAAATTAATCATGTTAATTAAAGATACATTTTCGTACTTGTATCCGAAACTAAATCCTGCCCAGATTAAATAGATGATAAAAATATGCGCTGCTGTTGAAACGCCCGCAGGGGATACATATGGCATTAAAAGCAGTGCAAGCATAAATATTGTAATCCCGAGGATAAATACCGTTTCTGCTTTCAAAAAATCATTTTTATTCTTTTCTTTAATATAGTTAACTATATTAAACACAATTAACACAACAGGCGGAAGAATATAACTTATTTCATTAGAATGATATGACTCTTCAGCAGAAAATATTAAAATCAAAAATGTTATATACATAGGAATTAAGGCAGTAAGTTTGTAACTCAGGTCAAAACCAGAGTATTTTTCCTTTATATCAGTAAGATTACCTGCTGTATATAGAATTGCTCCGATTATGAACGGCATGTATAAAGTCCAGATTAAACCTGTGTCATAATCCAGATACTCATAAAAACTACAAAAAGCACAAATAAACAGTAATATAGAAAGCCAGTTAATAGCTTTGCTTTTGTATATAAAAGCAAGCGGAAATATACTGATAAACCAGAGGCTTAAAACCATAAGGGCTTCAGCGTCAATATTAAAAATCTGTGTCAGAAGTGCATAATTCGCGCCGATTAAAATTGTTGAGAGAAATATTAATGCATTGCCAAGCCCCGGCAGATTTTTCTTCTCATAAGCAAGATAGTTGCCGCCGAGAAAAAAGGCAAGCGTCACAAATAACAGAAGCAGCACTTTCAAAAAATACATATCACTAAGTAGCTGCAATATCCAATCATTTGCCGAAATAAATGTGATAACGCTTGTCCCGAGAAGGATTACCCCTATTGTGTAAAGTGTAATTTGCATTGCTAATTTAAACTTTTGCTTATTAACTTCATCAATTTCGTGTTCTAATTTTTCGGCTAAATCTTCATCTATCAGTCCTTTTTTAAGCCAGCGTTCAATATGTTTCATGTGATACACTCCTAAACCAACCTGCAATTTTTATTAATTATAAAATATCATTCAGGATTTGTAAATATATTTATGATATATTAAGACCGATAAGTCTAATATTCTATGAGAAAGTTGAAAAGATGGATTGGCAGATTTTAACAAACCCTATATTAATTTCAGTCATATTGCTCTGTATTTTATGCTTATGTAGAATAAATGTTCTTCTTTCGCTGTTTATCTCAGCAGTGGCTGCGGGCTTAATTGCCGGCATGCCTGTTAGTGAAATTATGTCTACATTTATTACAGGCATGGGAGGAAATTCAGAAACCGCCTTAAGTTATATTTTACTGGGGGCTTTTGCGGCGGCTATGACACATACCGGTCTTGCTTTTGTGCTTTCTAAAAGAATTTCACTTTTAATAAAGAGTAATGCACTTCTGCTTATCGGAATAATTACGATTATGGCAGTTATGTCACAAAATTTAATCCCTGTTCATATTGCATTTATACCTATAATTATACCTCCTCTGCTGCATGTAATGAACAAACTGAAAATTGACCGCCGTGCAGTAGCATGCGCACTAGCTTTTGGGTTGAAGGCGCCTTATATCGCAATACCTGCGGGTTTTGGATTGATTTTTCAGGGACTTCTGGCAGATAATCTATCAATGAACGGGGTAACTGTTGCAAAGCTGGATATCTGGAAATATACGTGGTTTCTCGGGCTTGCAATGGTTGTCGGGCTTGTTGTTGCTGTTTTTATTACTTACCGCAAGCCGCGCGAATATAAGGATTTAAAAATCAATACAGAAGGTTGTGAACGCCGTTCTATACGCTTTAACAGAAATCATTATATAACGCTGCTGGCGGCATTTGCGACACTAGGCGTTCAGTTGTGGACAGGCTCGTTACCGCTCGGTGCACTTGTGGGACTCTGTTTGATATTCGGGGCACAGGCTATTGACCATGATAAAATGGATAAAGTTATCAATGAAGGTGTCGGGCTTATGGGGTATGTAGCTTTTGTCATGCTCGTTGCGGCAGGCTTTGCAATGGTTTTAAATTCAACCGGTGGAATTGAGGAACTTGTAAACGCATTTGTTCCGCTTATGATGGGTAATAAAATCATCGCGGCTCTACTTATGCTTTTAATCGGACTTTTTATTACAATAGGAATAGGAACATCTTTCGGTACAATTCCAATCTTAGCTGTTTTATTTGTCCCTGTTTGTGTAAAACTCGGTTTTAGTGTACCTGCAACCGTAATCGTTATGGCTGCTGCCGCTGCTCTCGGTGATGCTGGATCTCCTGCTTCTGATACAACTTTAGGTCCAACTGCCGGATTAAATGCAGACGGTCAGCATGACCATATTAAAGATACCTGTATACCTACTTTTTTACACTACAATATTGCGCTAATCGTTTTTGCTCTGCTTGCGGTCGTTCTTTTTTAAAAAATACTTGCCAAAAATTGTAATGTATGCTAATGTATAATGTATGAAAAAAGTTTTTTGTTTATTATTTAGTATGTTGCTTTTAACATCTTCTGTATTTGCAGTTGATGCTAAAAGTGCGACAGCATCAAGAAAGGCTCTTTCTGCAAGTGGTGCGGTTGTGAGCAATGTGTGTCAGCGAGTTCGTACAGGGTTGAAATACGAATACAATTTTCTTAACTTTTTCAACAATGAATGCGCAACTTACGATTATCAACGTATCAGAACGCGTGATGCACTTTTCCCTATGGTAAATAATTTGGAAAAAGATTATACTGGGAATTATCCTAAGTTGTCTACAGATTTTGTAATTGAACTGGATAAAAAACAAGTTGAACATTACAAACTTCTCGTTGAAACTTACTGCAAATACAACAGTAGCAGAATGAAAGATCCTGCTCCATGTTCTGCGGAAAGTATAAAAAGCTATTTTGAGGTTCAGTTTTAATTTATTTGGATTTTTATATTGAAGACTTTTTACTATTTTTTATTTACAAAGCTGCATATTAGATATGCAGCTTTTTTTTAATTTTAATTAAACCCGATTTTTTTACGTTCTGCAACTTTGCTTTCCGCAACAAAATCATTTATTGCTTTATCAAAATCTTCCGGTGTTATTTTAAGGCGGTCTATATCAGCTCTTGTAAAAGTACCGTTATCCATTTTTTCAAAGATACCGAGCCTTTGATAAGCGTTACTGTGAGCATCTGATACAATTCTTGCAATATCTGCGCCTGTAGCTTTTATTTTATGAAGTTTGCCTGAAAGTTGCTCAATATCAACAGATTCATCTAACGGTTTCTTTGCAGAATGTATTCCTAATATTTGCTTAGTACCGTTTAAATCCGGCGGACCTACTTCAATATGCTTTCCGAAACGTCCTGAACGTCTGATTGCTTCATCAAGCATGTCAACTTTATTCGTCGTTGCCAGAATATAAACATCATCTCCGTTCTTCTCAATATCACTCATTATTGATAGAAGCTGGTTTACAAATTCAGCACTGTAATGATCTATTTTGTCACGTTTCTTGGCAACAGAATCAAATTCATCAAATACAATTATACTAGGCTGTTTTTCCACTGCCTCCGCAAACAAATCTCTGAGATTGCTTTCGGATTCGCCGATCCATTTAGATTTTAACTCTGAGCCGTTAAGTTTTTTAAAATAAGCATTAGATTCGTTTGCAAGGGCTTCAGCAATAAGAGTTTTACCAGTGCCCGGAGGACCGGTTAAAATCGTACCGTGATTTACTGAAACATTTTCAAATGCCTCAGGATATTTTATAGGATATAATATACCTTTTTTAAGTTCATCAATTACTTTGTCCTGTCCGCCGACATCCGCAAATGATATAGGCTGTTTTTGCGTTTTGACTTCTCTTACAAGTGTTGCTAATTGTTTTTGGTTCTGGCGTTTGATAATATCAATTGAATCATTTGTAAAGTCAAAGACTTTTGAAAATTTATGTCTTTCAGATGCTAAATCCGGTGATGCGGAATCCTTTATCATAATACCTTTTTTCCCGACATATAATATATCGCCCGGCATTATATAAAAACTTGTTTGAGGTTTAAGGGCATCCTGACCTTGTTCACTGCTTAAAAACAGATCGAATTTATTGAGGTTCAGAACTTCTTTTTCTCCTGTTGCATTTTTAAAGAATGCGATGCTGCCGTCAATTTCGTTATCTTTTATAAAAAATACACGTTTGATGATGTGATCCACTGTACCAATAGCATCTTTTAGAGCTTTTTGGGTTTCCTTAAAGTCTTTTCCTACTGTTATAACATCCCCTCTCTTAAATTCATCAAACAGTGCCGCTATTTTATCATCTAACTGAACTTTTTTAGGAATTACTGACAAAAGATTGTGTATATTACCTGTGAAATTTACATTGTTCTTCTGTTTAGGTGCAGATGAAGAAATAAATACATCAGATGAATAAACTGCTTTTGGTTTGTAATTTACGCTGCCAGCATTGTAAGTGTTGGTAAAATAGTTACAATTTTGTATAGGTGTGATTCTCATTGACCCTCCGAAACATCCTGATAAACTACTACTGCTACAAATGTAGCAAACAAAAAGTAAGAATACAATATCCAGTCGGCTAATCTTTACAAATGTTAATCTTACACTTAAAAATGAACCTTGCCGGTATTAATTTGAAAAAAAATATGTTCCTGCTATAATCAAAGTATTATGAAAGATATGTTAGATAAGATTTTACAAATAGAAAAGAAATATATTGAGTTAGGCGAAACACTGTCTGACCCTGCTGTGATACAGGATTATAACAGATTCAAAGACTTATCAAAGCAGCGTAAGTCAATGGAAGAAACCGTAAATTTGTATTATGAATGGAAAAAGGCAACAGATGCAATAGCTGAGGCAAAAGAATTAATCCATTCAGAAAATGATCCTGAGATGCGTGCGTTTTTAAAATCCGAAATGGAGGCAAATGAGGCTAAAATTCCGGAATATGAAGAAAGAATGAAAGTTCTGCTTCTTCCGCGTGATCCGATGGATGACAAGGACATTATTCTTGAAATACGCGGCGGTGCCGGCGGTGATGAAGCAAACATATTTGCCGGAGATCTTATGCGCATGTATATGCGATATGCGGATAAACAGGGCTGGCAGACACAAATTTTGAGTAAAACCGACTGTGAAGCAGGCGGGGTTGCCGAGGTTATTATCTCAATTAAAGGCGACAGTATTTATTCTAAACTTAAATACGAATCCGGTGTACACAGAGTGCAGCGCGTTCCAGCAACAGAATCACAAGGGCGTGTACACACTTCAACCGCAACAGTTGCGGTTATGCCGGAAGTCGATGATGTTGAAGTTGAATTAAATATGAACGATATTGAAATCACAACCGCACGTTCAGGCGGTGCAGGCGGACAAAATGTAAATAAAGTTGAAACCGCGGCACGTGTATTTCACAAGCCGACAGGAATAATGATTTTCTGTACGGAAGAGCGTTCACAACTTCAAAACAAAGAACGTGCTTTACAAATTCTTAAAGCAAAGCTTTATGATATGGAAGTTCAAAAACAAATGCAGGAAATTACAGACTTACGTCGTTCACAGGTCGGCTCAGGCGACAGAAGCGAACGCATAAGAACTTATAATTTCCCTCAAGGTCGTCTTACAGACCACAGAATTAACCACAATCTTAATGTTTGGACTGTAATCGACGGAGATCTTGATGAATTAATAAAACTGCTCACTGAGCACGATCAAAAATTAAAATTAGAAAAATTGGCAGAGGTGAATTAGTGGCAGATAGAAAATGCGCAGGATGCGGCAAAATTACAGACAGAAAAAATCTTATAAAAATCACTCGTGATAAGCATTCCGGCATTTTTATCAACCCTGACACAAAAATATTTGGCAGATCTGTATATCTTTGTTATAATAATGCGTGTATAGAGGCTGCTTTTAAAAAGAACAGAATTTCTAAAGCCCTGAAAACCTCACTACCGGAAGAATTGAAAGGAAAATTAATAAATGGGTTCTGATACAGTAAGAATAAGTGAATTAGCAAAAGAAATGGGACTTTCAAGCAAAGAAGTCATTGAAAAGTTTGCCCAGATAAACATAATAGTCAGAACACATGCAAGTTCTGTAACTGTTGATCAGATAAAAAGACTGAAAGATTTTATAGCATCAGGCAGCGCTGTTAACAAAAAGCCAAAAGCTTTTGTTGTTAAAAAGGCAAAACCGCCGGAAGTTATTCAACCTAAAGAAGAAAATAAACCCGAAGCAGCTATGGTTAAAAAAGAAACTGAAGAAGTAAAACAAGAAGAAATCAGACGTCCTAAAATTGAAGTTGTAAAACCGCAAAGCAAGCTTGAAATAGTAAGACGTGCTCCTAAAAAAGAAGGGATTCAAAAACCTACAGATAAAAAATACCCTCCTCGCGGCTCAAATCGTCCTGACAAAGGTCAAAAATTCACCAAGCCGCAAGGAGATGATAAAGCACGTCCTGCTAAAAAGCCGTTTGAAAAGCCGTTTGAAAAGCCGGCTGTTCAAACCGGAGAAAAACGCCCTATCCAGCGTCATATAATTCCGCAAGAAATATATGAAAATAAGAGCGGTACTAAAAAACGCAGCGACGGAAAACGTAAGGACAAAGAGTTTTCTAAAAAAGAAGAGCAGGAAAGAATTTCTTTAGAAAAAGCTGCTGCTCAAAAACATAAGAAAAAAGTTCATAAGGAAGAAGAAGTAGAACAGGTTACACAAATTGTTGTCAACCATGCCATGACTATTTCAGAATTGTCTGAAAAAATCAAAAAAACTCCGGCAGAAATAGTTAAATACCTTATGTTTCAGGGTATAATGGCAACAGTAAACCAGCTTATTGATATAGATGTCATCAAAAAAATCTGTGCAGAATACGGGCTGGAAGTTCTTGATGAAGATTTAGATGCATATATTGAAGAAGAACTTGAAAAAGAAAAGAAAACCAAAGCGCTGACTGAAGTTGATAAAAAATTACTAAAACGCCGCGCGCCTGTTGTAAGTATTATGGGACACGTTGACCACGGAAAAACTACTTTGCTTGACAGTATCAGAGCTTCAAAACACAAAATTGTAGCAACCGAAGTCGGCGGCATCACTCAGTCAATCGGTGCTTATACCGTCTACCTTGACGATGACAAAGAGAACAAGAAAATCGTCTTTGTTGACACTCCGGGGCACGAAGCATTTACAGAAATGCGTGCGCGCGGAGCAAAAGCGACAGATATTGCAATACTTGTTGTTGCGGCTGATGACGGTATTATGCCGCAGACAATTGAAGCAATTAACCATGCTAAAGCGGCAAATGTACCGATTATTGTTGCTGTTAACAAAATTGATAAACCTGATGCAAATCCGGACAGAGTTTTACAGCAATTAACAGAGCACGGACTGGTACCTGAAGCCTGGGGGGGAGAAACCATTACAGTCAATGTTTCAGCGCTCAACGGAACTGGTATTGATGAATTGCTGGAATACATTCTGCTTGTAGCTGACATTGAAGATCTGAAAGCAAACCCTAAAGCAGAAGCATCAGGTGTCGTCATAGAAGCAAATCTCGATAAAGGGAAAGGTCCTGTTGCGACATTACTTGTTCAAAACGGTACATTGCGTGTAGGCAACTGTATTGTTGTCGGTACAGCATGCGGGCGTGTAAGAGCATTATTATCCGACAGCGGCGAAAGAATACAAAAAGCAGAACCTTCTACTCCTGTTGAGATATTAGGTTTGACAGAAGTCCCGCAGGCGGGTGATTACTTTGAAGTCGTTAAAAACGAAAAAGAAATGAAAACCATTGTTGAAAAACGTAAAGAAAAAGAACGTGACAAACGTTTAGAGGCAATGCTGCCTGCACATATTAGACGTGAAGCTGTTGCAGGTGAGGACGATATTCCTGAACTGAATTTGATTATAAAAGCTAATACCCACGGATCAGCAGAGGCTGTTTCGCAAGCAATAGCACAGCTTGACAGCAATCTAATCAAAACAAAAATTATACACGTCGGTGTAGGTGATATTTCAGAAGCTGATGTTATGCTGGCATCTGCATCCGGTGCTTTAATTCTCGGGTTCACGGTAAAAGAAGATCCGAATGCCGCTGCTGCCGCTGAAAAAGAAGGTGTTACAATTAAGAAATATGATATTATCTATCAAATCCTTGAAGATATCGAAAAAACAATGCTTTCTCTTCTTGAGCCTGAAATTAAAGAAGTTGATCTTGGTAAGGCAGAAGTTCGTCAGGTATTTACTATCGGTAAAACCACAAGAATTGCCGGCTGCTACGTGACAGAAGGTAAAATTATACGCGGTAAAACTGCTGTTGTATACCGTGGCGGAAAAGAAATCTTTAAAGGTGTAATAGATCAGCTTAAACGCTTTAAAGATGATGTAAAAGAAGTTGCGCAAGGATTTGAATGCGGTATTTCTTTTGCTAAATTCAATGACATTGAAATAGGTGATATTATCGAAGTTTCTACAACAGAAGAAGTTGAACGTACTTCTTTATAATCTCTGATAATCTTAAAATCGGCGTAACAAGTTGTAAAAAAGTTTTACTATTTTCATATTTGCGGTATAATTATCTTTGAAAAGGGATATTATAAAAGAAAAGAGGTATTTATGGCTTTAAGATATGATGCCGGAGAAGTTATCACCGCAATGGCAACGCCAATGGATTCTAAAAGAGAAATTGACTACAATAAAGCTGAACAACTTGCAGGTTATCTGGCAGAAAACGGCAGTGATGCCTTACTTGTTGCCGGAACAACCGGAGAAGGTCCAACACTTACCCACGAAGAAGAACTTGAATTGTTAAGTTCTGTCAGACGTGCTGTCGCCGGTAAAGCTAAAGTCATTATGAATGCCGGTTCAAATTGTACGGCTACCGCTTGCAGAACAGCTAAGTTAGCAGAAAAAGAA
Source organism: Candidatus Gastranaerophilales bacterium (assembly GCA_944322865.1). GTDB lineage: Bacteria > Cyanobacteriota > Vampirovibrionia > Gastranaerophilales > Gastranaerophilaceae > CALUVH01. Next base: position 18,723 of record CALUQJ010000011.1, on the reverse strand, counting down.
GATGTCGATGCTCTTCTTTCTGTTGCACCTTATTATAACAAACCATCACAGGAAGGTTTAATCGCACATTTCTCTGCTATTGCCGAAAGCACAAGTCTGCCGGTAATCTTATATAACATTCCTTCAAGAACAGGTGTTCAAATCCTGCCGAAAACTATTGCCGCACTTGCTCAAAAATATGAAAATATCGTTGCGGTAAAACAGAGTTTCCCGGATATGGATGCCGTTACAGAAATTAAATTACAGGCTCCTGAAGATTTCAGCGTATATTCAGGAGATGACAGTTTGACATTACCTATGCTTTCACTTGGCGCACGCGGGGTAATTTCTGTTACTTCACATCTTTTGGGTAAAGAATTGAAGTCTATGATTAGAAATTACAAATCCGGTCAATTTATTGCGGCAATGAATATGCATAAAAAACTCTATCCTGTTATGAAGCAAATGTTTATGGCGCCTAATCCAGTGCCTGTAAAGGCAGCACTTGCTCATAAAGGATTGTGTGAAGAATTTGTCAGACGTCCGCTTGTCGAACTCGATGATGCGCAAAAAGAAGAACTTTTTGCAGTATTGGACGGTTTTGAAATAGATTAGCCTACGGCGGCTATAAACTATTTTAATTTCTTAATTAAAATTATATTAATCAGTATAAAAGAGGATTATAAAAGTGAAAAACAAAATTATTATGTTCTGGGTTATTGTACTAATTGTTATTGTTTCAGCAGTATTAGTTTGTACAAAACCCGCAAAATTAGGACTTGATCTTGTGGGTGGTTCAAGATTGATTCTTGAGGCAGAAACAACCGCCAGTGTAGCGAAAATTACACCGGAAGTTATGCAGCGTTTGCAATATGCAATTGAAAGCCGCGTTAACAAACTCGGAGTATCTGAAACAGTTGTTCAACAGGTCGGTGACAAAAGATTACTCATTGAAATACCTAGTGTTATGGATTTAACAGAGGCAAAATCTTTTATCGGTGAAACAGCACAACTTGAATTTAAGAAAAAAGCAAAAAATGCAGATGGCGTTGAAGAATGGGTATCTACAGGCTTGACCGGTCGTGATTTATCCAAATCAACACTGACAACTGATGCATCAGGTCAGTGGGTAGTTTCTCTGGAATTTAATTCAGAAGGGGCTAAAAAATTCGGCGAATTAACCGAAGAACTTGTCGGACAAACAATGGCGATATTCTTTGATAAAGATTTGATATCAGATCCGCGTGTAAATGAACCTATATATGGTGGTAACGCGCAAATAACAAGCGGCGGCTCAGGGTTCTCCTATGAAGAAGCGAACAGAATGGTTAATCTTTTGAATGCCGGTGCTTTACCTGTTCCTGCTAAAATAGTTGAGGAAAATACTGTAGGACCTACATTAGGGGCTGACAGTATAGCTAAATCTAAAACCGCAGGTATAATAGGTTTAGGCGCAGTAATGATATTTATGCTCCTCTACTACAGAGTTCCGGGCTTAATCGCGGATATTGCGCTCATTATCTACAGTATAATACTGTTTGCACTGTTCAAAACAATTCCTGTAACACTTACTCTTGCAGGTATTGCCGGATTTATTCTTTCAATCGGTATGGCGGTTGACGCTAACATACTTATATTTGAAAGAACAAAAGAAGAATTACGTGAAGGACGTAACCTGTTTACTGCTATCAATTCAGGTTTTGACAGAGCATTTACAAGTATTTTCGACTCAAATATGACGACAATCATAACCTGTATAATCCTTTATATGCTTGGTACAAGTATAGTAAAAGGTTTTGCACTGACTCTGGCGCTCGGTGTTATTGTATCAATGTTCTCAGCAATAACTGTAACAAAGAACTTTATGCACCTTGTATTCGGTACCGGAGAACTTAAACATCCGGGTACATTCGGACTCAGAGCGGATGAAATTGGTAAAGGTTATGATGCAATTGAAACTAAACGGGAAAAAGCCCGCTTTGGTATCTTAGATTAGGAATGAGGTTAAAATGATAAATACAGGAAGAAAACACTTAGTACATGTTGTAAAATACAGATGGGTATGGATGGCATTATCAGCTATACTGTTGTTGCCTGGTATCATCGCAATGGTATATTCATCTGCAACTTATACAAACCATGCGCCGATGAAGGTCGGTATTGATTACACAGGCGGTACAATTTTGCAATACGGTCTGGTAGAAAAAATTACTAATGATGATGTTGCAAAAAGCCGTTCCGAACTTGAAAAAATAGGTATTGAAAATCCTTATATTCAGGTGCTGAACGTAAACAGCACACAGCAAAAAAATACAAAAAATCAAATCAGTTCTATTATGTCTATCAGAACAAAATTTATTGAAAAAGATTCGACTGTTCCGCAGCAGATTATGTCTGTCATGCAAAAAGAATATAAGAATCCTGAATTGATTTCAGTAAGTTCAGTTGGTCCGACTATGGGGAAAGAGTTATTCAAAAATTCTTTACTTGCTCTATCTCTTGCGGTGTTAGGTATAATAGCATATTTATCTTTCAGATTCCGATTTGATTATGCTCTTGCCGCGATTTTAGGGTTAGTGCATGACGTCATTTTTGTTTGTGGTGTATTTTCAATCCTCGGGCTTCTATTCAATGTACAAATTGACGGATTGTTTATTACAGCACTGTTAACCGTTATCGGTTTTTCAGTTCACGATACAATCGTTGTATTCGACCGTATCAGAGAAAATCTCCGGTATTACGCTAAAAAGATGTCATTTGGAGAAATTGTTGATGCGTCTGTAAACCAAACTCTTGCAAGAAGTATTAATACTTCAATGACAACACTTATTACATTGCTTGCATTGTATTTCTTCGGCGGGGTTACCACAAGAGATTTTGTACTGGCAATGATTTTAGGTATTGCAGTAGGGACTTATTCAAGTATATTCTTCTGTAGTATGCTTGTTGATTTCTGGAATGACAAGAGAACAGAAAAACTTATGTCTGTTTAAACTTCGTCATTAATTTTAAAAAGTGCCTCAACAAAGAGGCACTTTTTAATTTATAAAAATATTCTTATAATACTGCTTTAATAGCAGATATCATGCCTTCTTCATCAGCAATATTTTTACCTGCAATATCAAAAGCAGTGCCGTGTCCTGGGGAAGTTCGTATAATATCAAGACCTATTGTCATATTCACAGTCTTAGAGCCGGCTGTTGTTTTTATTGGAATAAGCCCCTGATCGTGGTAGTTTGCAATATAGCAGTCAAATGGCAATTTTTTATGTGAATGGTAAGCGTTTGCGGCATTGACAAATAATGTATCAGCAGGAAGCGGCAAAGTTATGTTAACGCCGTTTTTTCTAAGTTCATTTACTGCCGGAACAAGAATATCCAATTCTTCTTTTCCCAGAATACCGGATTCGCCGGCATGAGGGTTGAAACCGCAAAGGGCAAATTTAGGATTGGGGATGTCTAATTTATGGATAAAAAATTCTCTTAAGTTAGTTATTTTTCTTATAACAGCTTCTTGAGTGAGTGAAACATCTTTTAATGCACAATGGCGGGTTAAAAGTAATACGCGAAAATCAGCCGCAGCAAAAAGCATTTCAGCCTTTTGTCCGTCATGAGCCAGAAAATATTCCAAAACTTCTGTTTGTCCGCTAAACAGGTGTCCTGCAAGATTCAGTGCATTTTTTGCAACAGGTGAGGTTACAATTGCCGCAGGTCTAATTTCACAGGCTTTTTTAAGTGAAAGAAAAGAAAATTCTCCGCATTCAGCCTTTACCTCTCCCGGGCAGATATCTGCATCATACGGGATTTGAATTATTTCATAAGGTGTGTTTAAATGCCCGTAGTAATCTAATATTTTGGAATTAGAAATAATAACGACCTTTTCTAAAGGTAAATCAAGCCTGTTCAAGGCTTTTATTGTAACTTCTGCCCCAATCCCGTCAGGATCACCTGTTGTAATTGCTATTTTGTCCTGATACATTTTAACCTGCCGAACTTTCATGTGATTCAAAATATTTGAGAATATCAATAAGAGTATTGGCATTCCCTAGATTACCGGATTTTGTCACAATCCATTGTGCATTGTGATCCATACAGAGTGCTATTGCCGGCACGACTTCATCAATCAGCTGCAATTGATTAGCCCCTATTGCATTACAGCATTTGTAAGAGGTTTCCCCGCCGAGCGTCACAAGAATAACTTCACGTTTTTCAATAACTCTGCGTGTTAATTCTGCAAGGTAATCAGTAATAAGTATTGCCAATTTTTCTCTTGTAAGTTCTGCGTTAAGAGAATCTTCGGAAAAGCCGTCAAAATTCTGTATTAACTGAGATGTGTGAACAAGAACAGTATTTTTTTGCCCCAAATTTGATACTATACGTTCAACAAGAGCATCTGTTACACCGTTCATTATATTTTCCAAGTTTAAACTAATAACCAAGGCATCAATATCATCACTGTTTTCCAGAGTTTTAATCTGATTTGTAGAAATCTGGTTAGCACTGCCTGAGATAATCAATTTAGGCAATTCAGGAAAAGTTTTGACAATATGGCTGTTATCAAGATCAACAAACCACAATTCAGCAAGAGAGCGTGCAAAAGCAGCCGTTCCAGCGGGTAAAATGTTGTAGTCGGATTTGTTTATAGCAAGCGCAAGTTGTTCAATATCTACAGTTGATACAGCGTCAGCTATGATCAATTTTTTGCCGGAAGCGATAAGATTGTTAAGCTCCATAAGTATAGGTCCGGCTCCGTTCATAACTGTTTTAAGCTCAATTGTTCCGATTAATTCTTTGCATTCATCATCCAATTGAGAGTCGAATAATGTCGGTATATGCGATTCAAAAATAGGGAAGCGTGGATCGCGTGCCATTTCCGTACGCTCAATAGGCACCCCTTTTAATAAATGGTATCCACCGACCGTAATACGCCCTTCTTGCGGAAACGCCGGTACGACAACTGCCGCATCCCAGTTAAGAGTATCTAATAATGCTAAAACTTCAACCGCAATATTTCCTCTTAGGGTTGAATCAATTTTTTTGTAAAAATAATCCGGATTAATTTTGTCTACAAGCATTTGAGCAGCAGACTTAACCGCCTGAAACGCTTCTTCTTGCGAAATATTGCGCGATTCAGTAGAAACAGCCCAGGTCTGGGTATTTTTAATATTCAAGGGTTCAACATCGTTAGATAATAATATCTGCGTGTTAGCTCCCTGTAAATGAAATTGTAAAGCGGTATCATTAGCGCCAGTCAAATCATCAGCGACTATTCCGACTATATTTGAGGTTACTATCATATTGCTTCAACATCTCTTTTAGAACTTAATAATCTGATATTATTTGCAACAACGAGGAAGTTTTCGCGGTCATCGCCGGTTGCCTTATCAGTCCATTTGTTAACATCAATTCTGCCATCTACAGCTACCAGAATACCTTTTTTCACGTATTCTCCTGCAAATTCAGCCTGTTTATCCCAAACATCAATATTAAACCAGTCCGCAACTTCTGATTTTGTCTTTGCATCCCAGCGGTTTACTGCAACAGAAAAGTTTGCTTTAACTTTGCCAGATTCAAAATATCTTATTTCTGCATCTCTGCCTACACGACCGACTAATACAACTGTATTCATATATAACCTCTTTCTATATATCGTTCAAAACCTGTTATCTACATTTTACACCAAATCTGCCGGCATGATATATATCCGGTTAAGATTTGTTAACATTACGGCTTTTTTAAAACTTAAATTAGTATTTTTTATCCGTAAATTTTCTTAACAAAATGACAAAAAATTATTTGCTGTTTTTTTACAAATAGTGTATTATTATATTTACAAATCAGGGTGTGTGTATGGATAAAAAATATATTTTTCACAGCAAATCTTCGTTAAACAGAATCAATGTTTCTGATATTGAATTGCCGCTGCCTGATTTAAAGAACATAACAGAACCCAAAGCACTGGCTATAGCAAAATGGTTGATACAGTGGATCGAAAATGATTTAAAAAACGAAAAAATCCAGGAGAATAATATTTTACCGCCAAAACCTGAGCTTGCCTATCTTCTCGGTGTAAGTATCGGTACAATACAAAATGCACTGCGCCATATTGAAGATTTGGGTTATATAGAATCTAAGCAGTGTATAGGCTCTCTTGTAAAAAATCCTTCAAATAAAAATACAACACTGCGCAAACTCACATCAAAACGTGAAATAGCAATTGAAAAAATTAAACAATACATAAAATCAAACAAGATTCAGTGCGGTCAGTTAATCCCTTCGGCACGTGCACTTTCTGAGTTAATCGGATGTTCTGCAAATACCACAAGGCTTGCTCTGGATTATCTTTGCACAGAAAAGATTATACAATGTGTAAGTTCTAACTCAAAACACGGCTGGAGTGTTTTATCAACTGAATTTAAAATATCAGATGATACAGAAATGCAGACTCTTGTTCAGCAAATTGAATTAGATTTAAAAAATTATGTAAAAGAACATCTTTCAATAGGTGACCGGATGCCGCCACATGCACAGTTAGCAAAAGAATTAAAAGCAAGTATAAAAACTATTCATGACGGATTAAAAAGTCTTATAGATGAAGGTATTTTGCTTGCGCGCCGCGGGCGCTACGGCACAACTGTTATCAAAATGCCGGATGACAAGTCTGTTGATATAAAAAAAGAAACATCAATTTTTGCCCCTGCGCACGAAACTGCATTTTATTATTATGAAAAAACACAAAATCATATCAAAAAATTAATCGCAGAAAATTACGAAATAGGCGACAAACTTCCTTCCATATTGAATATGTCCAAACAAATGGATTTGAGTCCTAATACAATACGCCGTGCTCTTGAAAATCTTGCAAAAGAAGGTTATCTGACATTTATGCGCGGCAGATATGGCGGAACTTTTGTGATTGACAAGCCTGAAATAGAAACTCAAAGCTTTAAATGGCTTGCTGTTAACCCGCAATATACAAAAGCTTACAAATAATTTTTTCATTAATATAACTTTACAAAACCGGAATTTTTAGCAATAATCACCTTTTATGCGGTTTATATTCTTGGGTGAATGTGTCGTGATTACAAAGATTTTTAACCGAATTACAAATACTCCTATATATAAAGGTGTAAAAAAGAACATCCGTCGTTTTGAACAAGGTGCTTTAGACCTTTTGCCTGACGCGACCTTCAACAAACCGGCTACCGTAAAACTTATAGGGGATATCGGGCGCGACATATCTTCTGCCGAAAACAGACTTATTCTGGGGGTGTCTGCGTTAATGACTCAGCCTTTTATTGATGCAAAAAACAAAAATGTTGATGAAGAAACCCGTAAAGTATCAGTTTGTCGTACTATTGCAAAAATTATAGCAGGAACCTTCACCGGATATTTTATACGTAAAGGCTGCATTAAAGCAATAAAGGCTTGGTCAAAAATTCCTGCACCCGGAATTCCTAAATACAAAACACTATTTACCCCGAAAGGCGCACGTTCAACCAACAATGAGGCTTTTAAGCAATATCAGAATGCAATGGGAACAGTTGCGGCACTTGTCGTAATGCTTTTCTCTAACTTCCTGATTGATGCTCCGCTCACAAAATTCTTAACTAACCTTCTGGTAAAAAATTCAGGAGGTGAAAAACAATGAGTTTGACTAAAATGTTTCAAAAGATGAATAAAAATATAGCAAGCAACTGGTCAAATTTCAAAGTTCACATGTTGCAGAATTATGGGGAAAATCCCGGAAATATGCTTGTTCATACCGGAACTTTAGGCTGGATCTTGTCATCACTTGCGCAGGTAGGGGCTGTTGTTTTTAACGATAAAATTTCTCCGGAACAGAAAACTTTTCTTATCCCGCAAGAAATTGCTGATGCTGCCGTAAACATACTCTCTTTTTATGCACTAACATATTCACTCAAATGTTTTGGGGCAAAACTCGTTTCTACAGGTAAACTCAGAACTAAAAGAATAAGGAATTTTCTTGAACGCAACGAACTGATGAATAAAGTCGGGAAATTGGACTTTGATGTGGCAAAACAGGATAATTTCAGTCCGCTTGCAGATCACTACAAATCATTTAAAAACGGGGTTGACGTTGTTACAAGTACAATCGGTTCAATTATTTCCTGCAACATCTTAACTCCGATACTGCGTAACCAATATGCCTCTAAAAAACAGAAAAAAGCAATTGCAAATATGCAGCAGCATAATATGCAAAATATCCAGCATCCGCGTGGAATTTCTATTGCAGATTATCAAAAACTGGCATCTATGAAATTTTCAAATAGCAGCGGACTAAAAATATGACAGCCATAAATGTATTGCTCCGGCTATGATTGCAGCCAGCATTATTATATATGCTATTGCAAGTTTTTTAAAGGATATCTCGAATTTAGTAGCATTTGCGTGGTGCATTTGATTTAAAACATTTTTAGAAAAATCATATCGTAAATCTGTGCGTGTTTTATCAAACGAATTGTGTAATAGTTTTTTAAACGCATACATTTCCTCCAAATCCTTGCGAGCCATTGGATTTGAGATTGTTATTTTTTTTATCCGTATATTTTCTCTGTCATCTAATTCATTATCAATATAGGCAGAAAGGTTTGCTTTAAATTCAGCGTATTGTTTATTTTTTATTTTCTTTTGCGCCTCATTGTCAGAATTTTCGCTTATTTTATCTTGCACGCCGCGTTTTAGCATGTTCATTATTGCGTCAAATTTTGCACTGCATTCAGGGCAGATGTCGAGATGATGTTTTACTGCCTTTTGCAGAGTTTCAGATAGTTTGCCTTCTATATAAAAAGTGATTATAGCTCCGACTTGTTCACAGGTTAATTCTTTTTGCATAATTATTCTCCTAGATATATGATTTTAAACAATCTTGTAATCTTCCCCGCGCGCGTGCTATACGGGATTTAACAGTTCCAATGCTTGAATTAGTTGCATTAGCTATTTCTTCGTAGCTTAACCCTTGTAATTCCCGCAGGATTATTGCTATTCGAAAGGGTTCGGGCAGCTGTTGTATTGCCATTTTTATGATTTTTTCAAGTTCTGATGAGATGCATTTTTCGTGCGGTTTGCATTTTTTATCAGGAAGCTGTAATTTAGCACAAAATGCCGGATTTTCGCTGTCCTCATCATCTATAGACAACACCTCCGGGCGGCGTTGAAACTTTCTGAGTTCATCATAGAAAAGATTTGTTACTATTTGATTTAGCCAGCTTTTAAAGTTTTTAGGATTTTTTAAATTTCTGATATTTTTAGCGATTCTCAAAAGTGCTTCCTGAGTCAAATCTGCAATATTTTCCCGTTTTTGAGTGAGGTAAGAAAAAGTTGTAAAAATATTTTTTTGTTCCCGCCTGATGAGTTCTTCCAGTGCCTTCAGGTCATTCTGCTGGGAAAGGATAACCAGTTCTTCAATAGACATTTTTTTGTATTGCAATTTTTCAGGCATAAGAACACTCCTTACAATACCATAGTAAGGAATTTTAGTGCTCTTTTACTCATACGTTGCTATATACTTAAAGGAGTATATTTTTTAGTTTAAGATTATAACTAATCAGCGCAAATATAACCTTTAAGCGCAGTATAAGCGGCTACATAAGGGGACGCAAGGTAGATAAAACCGTTTGTATTCCCCATTCTGCCCTGGAAGTTTCGGTTTTGCGTTGCAAGACAAACTTCACCGTCAGCAAGAGTACCGGCATGAACGCCGACGCATGGACCACAGCCCGGCGGTAATATAGTTGCATTTGCTTCAACAAATATTTTAATCAGTCCTTCATCAAGTGCCTGTAGATATATATCTTTAGACGCCGGACAAATAAGCATTCTGACATCGGAATTTACTTTTTTACCTTTCAAAATATCTGCTACAATTCTTAAATCCTCAATACGTCCGTTTGTGCAGGTACCGACAAATACCTGATCGACTTTTACATCTTTTAATTCATCTACAGTTTTGGTGTTATCTACAGTATGCGGACAGGATACTGTATGTGGAACATCTTCTGCATTGATTTTTATAATTCTTTCATAAACAGCATCGGTATCAGGTTTAAGTGTTGAGAATTTATCTTCACGTCCGCGGGATTTTAAGAAAGCTTTTGTTTTTTCATCAGCGACAAACAAACCTGCTTTGGCGCCAGCTTCAACCGCCATATTAGCAAGCGTAAAGCGTTCTGACATTTCCATATTTTCAATGGTATCACCGCAAAATTCAAGAGCCTTATATGTTGCGCCGTCTGCTCCGATCATACCGATAAGGTGAAGCATTAAATCTTTGGAACAAATCCCAGGCTTAAATTTTCCTGTAACATCTATTTTAAAAGTTGCTGGTACTTTGAGCCATGTTTTGCCAAGAGCCATTGCAACCGCAATATCTGTAGACCCCATGCCAGTTGCAAAAGCCCCTAAAGCGCCGGATGTACAGGTATGAGAATCAGCACCGACAAGTATTTCTCCCGGATTGACAAAAGTTTCAATAAGTCTTTGGTGGCAAACGCCTGCTCCTACATCTGATAATACAGCCCCATACTCTTTTGAAAATTCACGTAATACAGTATGCGTATTAGATAATTCTTTGCGTGGACTCGGTGAGGCGTGGTCTATAAACAATATAGTGCGTTCAGGATTTTTTAATTTTTCTTTTCCGAGTTTTTTAAATTCCTGAACAGTCAGAGGTCCTGTACCGTCCTGAACAGCGCACACATCTACATTTGCAATAACCAGTTCTCCGGCATGTACTTCTTTTCCGGCATGGTTGGAAATTATTTTTTCTGCTAAAGTCAATCCCATAACTTCTCCTTATTTTTTGTTATTATCTTAGCATAAATAGGAGAAATTTTACAAATTATCCGAAAATTTTAAATGTTGATTCAACATTCTTTTCTATAACCTTTTGAACTGCATCCATTTCAGTCTGGATAGCATCCTGTTCTGTATCAAGTTGTTTGAGTCTTAATTCAAGCTCTTTGTCTTCGCATTGAGTAATTTCTATTTTGGCGTTAATATTTTGAATTACCTTTAACTGCGTTGCGTAATATTTTTCACCTTCGTACAGTTTGTCTAACTGTTCGCTTGTTAAACCTGATAAATACTCATATTGACCGTCATAATATAAAGCTTCATCAATGTCGTAGACATCAGTATAATCAGCTGCATTCATATATTTATCGGTATATTTATCATATTCTTCCTGCCATTTTGCATGTGCTTCGTTATATAAGTTTTCAGGTTTTAAGTTTTCTACTGTAGTCCAGAAGTTTTCCCATCTGGAAAGCAGTCTTGCAGGAGTGATTGCATTCTTATCATAAGTTTCTGTAGAAAGCACATAATCGTGCGGTTCATATCCTGAACTTCCGCACGGATTGTCATTCATATAAAGAACGAGATCAACATACAAATCAATCATTTCCTGATAAACATCAGGATAGAGATTTTGTAATTTATCTTTGATAGCTTTAGTTGTTGCGTCCGGAGCATTACTTGCAGTTCCCCAGTCGGTACAGAGTGATGTAAGCCCTGCCGCACGGTTGCTTGTTAGCGTAACTCCGCTTGAAGAAGTGATTGATTCTCCGACTGTGTTCTGATCCCAGATTAATTTACACAGGTTGTGTTCAATATGTCCCTGCTGTAAATTAGGATTATCAGAATAAACAGACCCGTAACACTGCGTCTGCTTGTAATCAGCTGCAAGCCCTGCCATACTGTAATCTGCCATTTGGGGTTCTTTCCCTATTACTGAACAGATTTTGTTATAATCGGCTTTAACCAGCTGAACGGTTTTCCCGTTTAGTGTATAGGTGAGGCTTGGTGATAATCTGAATTGTTGACCGTCGGCATTAGTCGCTCTTTTTGAAGTCGTAAATGCTTCTCCAAGAGGACGTAATTGATCTTTACCTACATAATATGAGTATAGTAATTAGCAGAACGATTTGATAGAGCAGTACGTTGTTGATTAACTTGCTGCCCTTCATATTCAACATTTGTTTTCCGTGCTGTCAGCCCGAGAAAACGTGCTTGTGAAGCTGCCATTCCCATAGCAAATTCCCTTTTTTTCTTTCCTTACTTTCGTTATCGGCTTGTCGCCGGATTTTCTTTAAATTTAACTAATTATAGTAAGGAATAATGTTAAGATTTGTTAAGATGTATCTTAAACAATTTTAGCCGGGTGGGTTATAATATGGGCATCTACACGGGTTTTGATAGCGCCGACAGGTTCATAATACGGTGAAACAGTCATTATTTTTGCTGCTATGTCCGGATAGTAATAAATGAATTTCAATTCACTTGTTGTCAGCGGTTTTTGAGTGTGAACATTGGCAAAACGCACAAGTTCAAGAATATTTCTTGCTTCATGTTCATCTTTAAATTCTATTTCCAGATTGTCATAAACATTTCTAAAACCTTTAATACCGCCGTATTCACCAGTGGTTATCATACGTCCTGTTTCAATAATTTCAGGTTCACCGCGTCCAAGTTCCTCAAAATCATACAATTCGTAGTTACGACGGTCTTTGAGTGCTCCGTCAGCATGGATACCTGATTCGTGAGCAAAAGCATTGTCGCCTACAGCAGGCTGGTTTATCGGTATTGGTACACCAAATGCGTAGGATGTATATTTTGCCAAATGCCATGCCTTGCTCAGGTCTATATTTTCATCTATTTTATATTTTTCTTTAAAACCGGCTGATTTTAATATTGCCAGCAGGCATGAAACAAGGTCAGCATTTCCTGCGCGTTCTCCCATGCCGTTAATTGCAGTATTAATATAAGCATCTACACCTGCATCTATTGCGGCTTTTGCGCCCATAACAGAGCAGGCAACAGCCATTCCCAAATCATTATGAAAATGCAGTTCTATTGGCATTCCTGTTTCTTTTGCAATAGTGTAAATTCTTTCATAAGTTGTTTTTGGATCTTCATACCCGAGTGTATCGCAGTATCTAAATCTGTCAGCCCCTGCTGCTTTTGCTGATTTTGCATACTTTATAAGGTATTTCAAATCACTTCTTGAGGCATCTTCCGCATTAACCCCTATTATCCCTGCCCCTTTTGCTCTTGCACACTGAACAGCATCATGGGTCATTACAATCATATCATCAGGAGTCTTTTTCCCTTGATATTTACCGTTAATCATCTGTTCTGAAGTTGACTGCGATAGATTAATATTTTTTAATTTAGGAACATTTTTAAATGAAAGTTCAACATCCTGTACAATACTTCTCATCCAGCCTGAAAGTTTAGTTTTTGAAATTACCCCGAGTTCAACAAGTTCAAGGTTTCCGTTCAGATAATTTATTTCGTGGTCGGTTGTCGGAAATCCGAACTCAGATTGAGAAATTCCCATATCATCAAGCATTAAATTAATAATCGTTTTTTCTAACTTAGCCAATCCCAGACGTGATGTTTGTACACCATCACGGTTGGTTACATCCACAAAATAAATTCTGTTTTCTTTCATTTTGACTCCTTGCCAAATTTTATTATACTATTTATTATAAAGAACTTGCATTTTTAATCCAAATTATTTACAATGTCTAGTATGAGGCTATTTAAGTTTCATGTCAAGCAGTTTATAAAAGAAAAATATGACAAACGTTAAAATACTGGAAAAAAAGATTAATAAAGAACGCCAGACCGGCAATGTTAAAAATGCTATAGAACTCTGCCAGCTCGGCTTGCAGGAAGATCCAACCAATCCTGATTTGCATGTGAGATTAGGTGATCTTTATCTTGAATGGCATTTGGATATTTATAACTCATGCCAGTACGTAGATGAAGCTATCACGGAATATCAGCGTGCACTTGAAAGTTATATTGATTCACCGGAGATTTATTTCAAAATAGGGCAGGCACACTATTTTAAAGGAGATCTTGATAAGGCTGTTAATTATCTGGACACAGCTATTTCAAAAGACCCGAAATACGCCAGAGCCTACTATCTGCTTGCCGAAACTTATACAAAACGCGCAAGATTCTTAGAAGCATCAATGAATGCTAAAAAAGCAGTAAAATACGCACCATTATCAAGTTCATGTGCGCATTTCCTTTTATCAAATCTTTATAAGGTTTCATCTTACAGAAGTTTCAAAAACTGGTTCATGTCTAAATATGAATACATTTTGTCACTTTTAACATTACCCTTTGATAAAGTCGCAATAAATAATGTATTTAAGGCTATATCTTATCTTAAATTCGCACCGATTTTTTGGAAAGGGCTTATATATATTCAGACAAATCAGTTAAATGAAGCGATTGAGCTTTATACTAATGCAATAGAAAAAGCTCCTGGCATGATTAATTTATACTGCCTTTTAGGGGATTTATACCGTGCAATGGGACGCTTTGACGATGCGATAACAGAATACAAAATGGCAATCTGGCTGGACAGTCTTAATATTCCTGCTTACAGACACCTCTGTCAGGCTTATGAAGAACTTGGCGACTATGACAGTGCTGTTGAAATTTACCAAAAACTCATACAGTTAATGCCTAACATGCCGGATGTTCATTCAAATCTTGCTAATATTCTTTATATAAAAGGAGATTTGGAGGGCGCTATTTCGCATTTTCAAACTGCAATAACACTGAATCCTCGTAAGCAGTGGACAAGTGTTATAAATCAAACTCTCGGTTATGTTTATCAGGAATCCAAAAAAGATCTTGATGCCGCAATAAGTTCTTATCAGAGCGCTTATCTTTTAACCCCGAATGATATAGACATATATGTAAATCTCGGCAGTGCCTTCTATGACAAGGAAGATGTTGATAATGCTCTTACTGTTTACAGAAACGCACTTGATTTAAATCCTTATAATGCTAAAATTCATTGTAATTTAGGTTTTCTTTACTGGGGTAAGGGCGATCTTGATGAAGCAATAAAAGAATATGAATTAGCAATAGAATATGATAATAATTATGATATTGCTTATAATAACCTTGGTGTAATTTATCTTGATGATTTAGGACGTGTACAAAAATCCATAGAATTATTCAAAAAATCTATTGAGTGCAACCCTAATTATGCACTTGCGCATTTCAATCTGGCTCGTGCAATTACCATTACCGGCGATAAGATTGAAGCCGCAAAATTATATCAAATTGCACAAGATATAAATAAAGTTACCAATGAAATGGATCCGCAGGAAATAATTGATAAGATTAATGCTCTGTTTAATTAGTCTTTTTTATGTTTTTTGAGGGCGTGATTCTTTTGAAGTGAGAGCATATCACATTTAAATATAATATTGTGGACATAAGCCTTAAACACATCTGTGTTTAAAAGCTGCGGTTGGGAGGGCAGAATGGAAAATTATTTATCCATTTTTATTTTATTTTCCATTGGAACGACAGGTATTATAAATCCGAATGTAGAGCCTTTACCCGGTTCTGATACAACAAAGACTTTGCCGCCATGATGTTTTTCTATTGTTGTTTTAACAAGATGCAGCCCGAGTCCTGTGCCTTTTACTGTATGGGTATCATTTTCCACACGGAAAAATCTGTCAAATACTTTTTTCTGGTGTTCTGGGGCAATGCCGCAGCCCTGATCCGTAACTGTTATTTGTATATCATTATCATTGTTTAAGGTTGTAACTGCAATTTTTATTTCGCCGTTTTCAGGAGAATATTTAATCGCATTAGAAATATAGTTGATAAGAGCGCGTTCAATGCTGTTATAATTAAATGTTGCAACAGGTATATCATCACTTTTTGAAATAGATATTTTAAGATTGTGTTCTTTTAAAAGCACTTGAACCTGATTTGCACAACTTTCAACAAGTTCCATTATATTGTTAGGTGATTTTTCCAGAGTTGCATTTGCATCCAGTCTTGAAAAATCCAGAATATCATTCACCATTCTGTTAAGCCTGATAATCTCCTGATTTAAAGTCGCTATAAATTCTTTTTTAGTAGCAATATCAAACTCATCACCATAATTATAAAGAGTATCAATATAACTTCTCAGTACAGTGACAGGTGTCCGCAATTCATGGGAAACATTGGAGATAAAATGCGCACGCATTTGATCCATTTCGGTTTCTTTTGTCACATCAATAAGGACTATTATATAGCCGACATAATCATTGTTACGCGTGAACATAGGCGAAATAACAGATTTTATTACTCGTTTATCAATTTCTATATTAAATTCAATAGGCTTATTCTGTATCTCTTCAAGCGGGGTATCTTTGAACTCTTCAATTTTATCCTTAAAACAGTAATTGCCTTCTGTATCCATATACTGCTGAATTTTCGTATCCAGCAGCTGTTTTTCTTCAACTTCCAGAAGCTGCTGTGCATGATTGTTAACGAGAACAACATTATCATAATTATCACATACAACAACGCCGTTTGCTATACACAGAAGTACAGCTTCAAGTTTGTTGCGCTCAAGCGTAAGCTGTTCTATATTCTGTTCTTCATATATATGAAGCCTGTTAGACATATCATTGAACGCGTCAAAAAGCTCCTGAACTTCTGTACTGACATCTTTTCCTTCAATTTTGTAACCAAAAGCCCCATGAGAAATTTTTGATACACCTTCATGTAAAATGCGGAGTTCACGTGTAATAAGATAAGTATTTATAAGAATAACAAAAGCAAAAACTACCCACGCCACAGTAAATACAAATAATAAAGACGCTCTTGTTGTTGTCGAAATCTCATTTATAATATTCCCTGACAACCCGACGGTGACTGACCCCATATTTATGCCGTCAGAAGTTATCATCGGGGAATTTACCGTAATACTCGGAACTTTGTCCTCGCCTTTGTGGGGATTCCTTCCTGAATAAATTATATTACCGGCTGCATCGCGAAATTCAATATAGACAATATCATTATGACTTTTCAAAATAACATCAGAATGCGCTTTCAGAATTCTTTTTGTTTCCTCAATATTAAGTCCGCGGGTTATTTCAATACTTTCTATTGCAAGGGTTTTGGATATAACCTGCCCGAAATTTTGGTATCCGATATTAAGTTTTTTCTGTATATTAAATATTGCAAATACGGCAATAGCCACGATTAAAACCGTACTTAATATAAGTCCGGTAATAATCAAACGGTTCTGTGTTGTTAAATTAACTTTTGTATTGCTCATACCTGCATTATAACACTTAAAGTCAAAATCACAAACAAAAATTATCTTGAGCAGATAGTTCTAGCGACATGTACACCTGAGGCAGAAGCCTGAATAAGTCCTCTGGTGACACCTGCACCATCCCCTATAGCAAAAAGATTTTTAACATTTTCGGTTTCCAATTCTTCTGTTAATTTTACCCGTGCAGAGTAGAATTTAACTTCTATACCATATAATAAAGTATATCTGGAAGCCGTACCAGGAGCGATTTTGTCAAGCGCATAGAGCATTTCTATTATACTTAACATCTGTCGGTAAGGAATAACAAGGCTTAAATCCCCCGGAGTTGCACAGGCAAGTGTTGGTCTGATAATGCTTGAATTAATTCTTTCAGGTGTAGAACGGCGCCCTTCGAGTAAATCACCAAAGCGCTGAACAAGTATTCCGCCGCCAAGCATGTTAGCAAGACTTGCAATATGCTGCCCGTATTGAATAGGTTCCTTGAATGGTTCTGTAAACTTTTTACTTACAAGCAGTGCAAAGTTTGTATTATTTGTTGTTTTTTCAGCATAACTGTGACCGTTTACGGTAGCGATGCCATTGTAATTTTCCTGAACAACTTCACCATTTGGATTCATACAGAAAGTTCTGACTTCATCTCCAAAAGTCGGTGAATAGTAAACAAGTTTTGATTCATATAATTTATCAGTCAATGGTTGGAATACAGGGGCCGGAAGTTCAACACGAACACCGACATCAACTGCATTGTTCACCATACCTATTTTATTTTCCGCAAATTCATGAGTAAGCCAATCAGCCCCTTCACGTCCCGGCGCTATAATAGTATAATCAGCTCTTATTGTTTCTCCATTATCAAGAACAAGACCTTTAACCTGCTCACATTCCACAATCAAATGCTTCGCCGATACATTATTTAATATAGTAATTCTTTCATCTAAATAGTCCTGCATATTTTTTAATACATCAAGACTTCTTTCTGTACCAAGATGGCGAACCGGAGAATGAACAAGCTTTAATTCAGCGAGTGCAGCCTGTCTTTCAAGTTCATGAAAAGTTTTCATATCAGTACCGAAAACTTCATCTGTAGCCCCGAAATCAAGATATAAATGATCAGCATAATCAATTAATTCTTCAACCTTCTGCCTGCTCATATAATCAACCAGATGCCCGCCGACGTCAGGCGTAAGCGTTAATTTTCCGTCAGAAAAAGCGCCAGCACCACCCCAGCCGCAAAGCAAACCGCATTTTTTGCAGGAAGGACATTTTTCATAACCTTCACGCAAAAGACACTTACGATTTTCTATTTTTTGTCCTTTTTCAACAAGAATAACTTTCCATTCAGGTCTTAATTTCGTTATTTCCAGAGCCGCAAAAATTCCCGCAGGACCCGCTCCGACTATCGCAACATTGTACATTTCATATCTCCGATTTGATTTTCTCAACCAATAGAATATACCCCGAACAAAATTTAAATAAAATACATTGTGAAGATTTAATCAATAAAATGTTACATATTGTTTTTTGTAGAAAAAACGTGTTATATCAAGCGTTTGAATGATATTTGTAACGAAATATTACAAAAAATGAATAAAAAATTAAAGAAAAGAATAAAAAGAACCGATAAAA
>CALUQJ010000010.1 GCA_944322865.1 Candidatus Gastranaerophilales bacterium | reverse complement strand
AGACATAATGGTATTATCGTCTATATCTGTATTAAGTGCAAATGCGCCTTGATTATCAGTAAACGTTGTGTAATTTTGCTTAGGAAGTTCTATTTTTACATCTGGAACTGGAAAATTAGTGTCTGAATCAATAATTCGATTAGAGTTGAAAGTCCCGTTTTTTTCCACATTACCTGACACTGTCATTGCGCAAACCGGATGAAGTAAAAAATTAAATACAAAAATTAAAAGAATATATTTATGCATATCACCCTCTTTTAACAGATATTTTATTTGCTTTTAACAATCAGTAAAACAGATAGACAGGTAAGTCCGATTCGGCTAGATGAAGTAGAAAAATTAGTTGAATATATAAATTTTTATAAAATATATTTGAAATTTGAAATGTTTCTGGTAATATAAAAATACGGACAGCAATTTCATGCCGAAGTGATGAAATTGGTAGACGTGCCAGACTCAAAATCTGGTGTGGTTCACCCCACGTGCCGGTTCGACTCCGGCTTTCGGCATTAAAAAGACCTCTTAAGAGGTCTTTTTTAATATAAATAGACATTAGTGCTCAAAACAATTTTTGTAAAATACCAGCTTCTAAATCGTTTATTGGAGTTTCTACAATATGAATATTTTCATAATAATGTATATTCAGATCAAGAATTAATTTAAATGTATTTTATTTAGGTGTTTATATTATTAATGCTTGAAATAAATAATAAGAATGCTATAATACTTATTGGAAACTAATCGTAATAATATGGTTATACTAAATTTAACTTTATAATTTTAAAAGTAATAGTTTCAACAGATATACTAAACAAAATATAAATTCCCCATGAAAATACAGAGAATATCATCTTACGACACATATTGCAGACAGAATAAACAACAGGAACTGCCACAGGCACAGACTCATTCTTATCACCCATCGCCATTCAAAGAAGGTTTAAAAACAGCCGGGGTATGGCTCGGGTTTGGTGTTGCACTTGATATGGTTTGCAGAAAATGCGTTGTTTTCAAAAATTCTCCAACAAAAAATTCGTTATTTGTTAACAGTCTACTTGCTCTCATTGCTGGTTCCTACACCGCAATTAAGACCGCTCATTCACACGACTTTAAAGCTAATTAATCAACATTAACGGGTTCACGCTGGATTTTATCAATTGCTTCACGCGCCGTAAATACAAGTGCTTCCGGAACATTCGCAATTGTTGTAAACTGCCTCAGGACATCAACAACACGCTTAAAGGAGCGCACTACATCGCCTTCGCCCATATCAATATTTTCCGTGACTGTTTCCCATTCCGCTCCCTCTGCCCACAATTCTATCATTGATGAAAAATAGGCGTTTATATACATCGGCGCTTCTACTTCATATTTACTCTGAACTTTTTCTACTCTGCGACGAATATTTTTGAGTAAATTCAAAGTTTTTCTTACTGGTTCTGATACCGGCATATAAGGTAAATCAATCCGCAATTCTTCTGTTGTTGTCGCGCAAATCACTGCCGCAAGCTGCGCAGGTGTAAGATTTTCTAATACATGCGAATATATGATTTCTGCCAAAAATAATTCGTTTTCAGATCTTATCTGAGCCGTTGTAACTCCTTTTTCTGTCGGGTAATCATTTTCCAGATATCCAAATTCCGACAGCACTGCACGGCGCGCTAAGAATTTATTCCAGAATATATCACGCTGACGGTCTATTTCTTTATTAAGTTTATGCTGCTTTTGCTCAATCCGAGCGACAACTTCAATACTTTTTGAGTGCTTTTTGTAATATTTACACATATCGCAATAAATATCATGCATTCTTGCAAGCATTGCTTTATTCTCACGATTAAAATCAATGACCTCCTGAGATATAGGTCTGTTTTTAGCCCTTTCTTGTTTGAGGATTTTTTTGTAAGTTTGTCTGTTCTGTACGTAAATATTTCTGATTTGGTTATATTCATAAAAATCTTCAACCGGGAGTTTATACGGACAGAGAAACTCGCGTTCTTTCAGTTCTGCGTTATACATTTCAGCCTGTTTTAACAGTGGTTTTAAACGCGGCGCAGAAGAATAGTATCCGAAACTTTTCAGGATTAATTCTTTTGCTTCTTCAAGGCTAAATCGCTGAAGTAAATTCAATACCATTGAATATGTTGGTGAAAAACGGCTTTCGAGCGGATTTGCAGGACTTAATACGAGTTCTGCAACTTCTTCCGGTGTTTGGTACTGGGTACCTACGATTGTAACATATCCTACCTCATCCATTCCGCGCCTGCCGGCACGTCCTGACATTTGCAAAAATTCATTCGCTGTAAGCATTCTGTGACCGTTATCAGTGCGTTTACTTGTAGCACTTATAACAGTAGAGCGTGCAGGCATATTTATTCCGGCAGCAAGCGTTTCTGTTGCAAAAACAACTTTTATTAGACCTTTTTGAAATAATTTTTCTACAAGGTTTTTCCAGCCGGGAAGAAGTCCGGCATGGTGTGAGGCTACCCCGCAAAGAAGATAGTCAATATGTTTATTACCGTACAGATGTGGATTTTCAGCAATGTATTCATCAATAAACTGCTGTATCTGAGCCTGCTCTGCTCGAGTTACCAGATTTAAGGTTTCAGCGCATTTTTCCATCTGTTCATCACACTTTTTACGTGAGAATGTAAAGTATATAGCCGGAAGCATATCATTTTTGGCAAGATTTGATATTACATCTCTTTCGTATGAACGCTGTTTTTTGCGGCTTTTATAAGGTGTACGTTTTTCGGGATTAATTTTTTTGTTAAGCTGACCTGAAGGCGTAAAAAGCGGAAGAAGTTTATCAGGCTGCGAACTGTCAAAATAGTAGAATTTTAAAGGTACAGGTCTAAAATCAGTATTTACAAGTTCAGTTCTTGAATGTACTGTATTAATCCAGGCAGTGAGTTCATCTGCATTTGCAACAGTTGCAGAAAGTGCTATTATCTGTACGTTTGTCGGACAATATATAATACTTTCTTCCCAAACCGTACCGCGTTGCTCGTCATTCATATAATGAACTTCATCAAGCACGACATAACGGACATTTTTTAAATTATCTGCAACAGCCCCAAAATTCGTGCCGTAAAGCATGTTTCTGAAAACTTCCGTTGTCATAATAACGATTTGAGCATCACGATTAATAGAGGTGTCACCGGTCAAGAGCCCGACATTTTCATGCCCGTATTTTTCACTAAAATCATAATATTTTTGATTGGACAAAGCCTTTAATGGTGTTGTATAAAAAATTCGTGTACCTGCTTCAAGTGCTTTATGAATTGCGTGTTGAGCTATAACAGTTTTTCCAGCTCCTGTAGGAGCACAGACAACAACGCTTTTTCCTTCATTTATATATTCGCACGCCTGCTTTTGAAATTCATCTAATTCAAATGGAAATTCAAACATTTCAATACCCTTACCAGACTATATCCACTTATATTATGCACAAAAAACAGGATTTTGTAAAATATTATGACTATTTTAGTCAATCATTGCCAGTCTGACAAATTGTACAAAGGTTTGTTTTTCTAAAATAAGTGTAAAAATGCCTCTATTTAGTTTTGTAACCCTTTTTCCGGAAGGGGTTGTGCTTTTTTATATTTTGTGCTATAATTGTAGTAGAGGGGCGTATACCCCGGAGGCAGGTGAACTCTATTGATGACCATAAAACAAATGCCTGAAAGCGGTATTAACTTCTCCACAAACGCCCGAAAAAAGTGAATATCAGTTTTGGTGTACACCCCTTGACGAGTGTTATTCCCCACACCACTCTTTAATCAAAAAGGTATCCGGTTACTTTTTTAAATCTATAGGTGACGTTATGGATACTATGTTTTCTGTGCCAAGATATGAGGAATATCGACTTATCGGAATTATTACCGGGGTAACGATACTGGCTATGCTATGTTCACTCTCCGGAGTTTCTATCTATGCCAGCGACAATTTTATTGCTAAAAAATCAACCCCGCCGCTGGATTTGGATACTCAAACAGTTAAGGAAAAAATCTTCAAAGAGTTTTCGCCTGAACTAAAAAAACAGGAGTTTGATGAAAATATCAAGAAAAAGTATCCGTCAGGGGTTATCTATGATGTCGCAGAGGGTGTTAAGCATATTAAACTTACAAAATACTATTTAGGCAGACCGGTCAGAATTAATGTTGTGGAAATAAATTTTGCGCTTACTCAAAATACACTGATTAAACCGGTGCTTTCTAATTCAGTTAGCCTTAAAAGCAGAAGGTCAATCTCTACTATTGCGAAAAACAACAATGCCATAGTTGCTTTAAACGGCACCTATTTTAAGCCGCAAACAGGTGTTCCGCTCGGAACATTAATGATTGATGAAAAACTTTATACAGGTCCTGTGTATGACAGAGTCGCGCTTGGAATTTTTGATGACGGATTTGATGTTGCACGTGTTCAGATGAATGCAACTATAAAAAATAAAAATGCAGTTGTAAAAATAGACAACATTAATCAGCCGCGTATGCTTTCAACGCATGTCATTGCATACACAACAGACTGGGGCAAAACCTCTCCTGCTTCTCCTAAATATGGTACTCAGCTTTCAATAGACAAGGACGGGAATATAATTGCCGCCTCCGCAAATCCGCTTGTCATACCAGAGGAAGGTTATGTTATAGTCGGTCCCAAAGCTCAGCTCAGTAAATTTTGGGGCAGCAAGTCTGTTAAAGTTAACATCGCAACAACTCCGGAATGGAAAAATGTCCGCCACATAATAAGCGGGGGACCTTATTTAGTAAAAGATGGCGAAGTCTTTGTAGACATGACTGCGCAAAAACTCGGCTCTGTTGGCGGTAGAAATCCACGTAGTGCGATTGGTTACACTTCAGAAAATAATCTTGTACTGGTTGCAGTTGACGGACGTGAAGGAAGCTCTATCGGTATGACATTAATGGAATTAGCAGGGTTTATGAAGTCAGCAGGCTGTATCGGTGCTATTAACCTTGATGGCGGCGGCTCAACCGTTATGTATGTTAACGGTAGTGTAGTTAACAAACCACAGGTTAAAGGAGGAATACCGCTTTCCAATGCGATTGTCCTTTCTCGCACAGGTGAAGCCTGATATACAAGTTTGCCGCGGCAGGTAGCAATATCTGCTGCGGCTGCGGATTTTTTAAAACTATCTTACATTACGGTCGATTATTTCCGATACAAAAGGAATATAAGTTCTTATTCCTAAAAATGCCGTAATTCCGCAATATAACAACAATGCAGTTATTATTACCTGTATTATAGAAAGTCCGAATAATACCGGTGAATTGAAAAACATAACTATATTCAAAACAATAATATTAACAACCGGGATTAAACTCAACATATTCAAAATAAATTCTAACAGCATTCCCAAAAGGTAAATGGCAATTGAAAGAAAAATAGACTGGAATATATGGTATTGCATAAAAGAGCGTAATTTAGCGTTTGTAAACAGTCCCAAAATCAACCATACAAAACCGACAAGTCCATATGTGGGGTAAGACAGACCTGCTACAATTCTTTCTATTAAATAGATTTTATTGTCGTCCATTATGCTGCTACTTCTCCATTACGCTTTTTGTCTATATATTCATCAACAATTTGCAGATAAATAAGTTTGTACTCGTCATTTTCAGGTTCAATATTGATTGCTGCCCTGTATGCCGCAACTGCTTGTTCTATTTCTCCTTGCAAATAGTGCGCATTACCGAGTAACATATAGGTTTCTGCACTGTTTGGTTTTAACTGTAAGCAATCTCTATACAAATCCATCGCAAGATCAATTCTGTTAAAGTTTGTATAGAGGTTTGCGAGTAAAATCTGTGCGTTAGTTTCTTTAGGCATTATGTTAATTGCACGTTTATACATCTCAACAGCCATTTCATATTCACCAAATTCAGAAAGAGAAATTGCATAGCATATATAAGCCTTGTAATTGTCACCTTCCATAGTCAGTGCTTTTTCAAAATAACTGTAAGCCTGTTCGCGTTCCCGCATAAGTGTTAATGTATTTCCGATACATATAGCAACAATTTTATTGTCCGGATTAAGCAAAAATACTCTTTTATACAAATCAAGGGCTGTTTTGTAATCAAATATTTTAAAGCAAACATTACCCATATCAACAAGTGCCGTAATGTTATCAGAATCAAGCGAAAGCGCTTTTTCGTAATATGCTTTTGATTCAACATACTCTTCATAATCTTGATAAAGCAATGCTATTGCATTATAAATTTCCGGATTTGTAGAATTGAGATCTATTGCACGGTTGTAATAGAACAGAGCTTTATCGAAATTTTTCCATTCAGCAAAAACATTACCCATGTTGTAATAGATAAGATAGTTTTTAGGATTAATTTCCAGAGCGCGGTTGTAATAAGAAAGAGATTTACGAAAATCTTTTTCATAAAACCACATTGTTCCCATTCCGATAAGTCCCTGAACATCATTCGGATGAATTGTCAAAAGACTTTCCAGAACTGAAATAACTTTGTCGTAATCCTCAATCTGAATGTACAATTCAGACAGTCTATGGTAATTGTCCGCGTTTTGCGGATCTTTTGCCATAGCTATAATTGCTTCTTCTATCTTCTTATCTAACTCTGCTCTATTCATAAATTTTCCTTATTTAATGCAACACGTAATACGTAATATTATTGTATCGCATAGTTTATTTATTGCAACTTTTTTTCATATTTGTAACATTAACTGTATTGTGTGTATTCTTTGGATATTTCGCGCCATTCAGTTTCGGGAATACTAAATGCATTGCTCCAGAATTTTTCAATAGCATAAGTAGCGCGTTCATCCCTGTGGAGAATATGAACAACAACATCACCGTAATCCAGTAAATTCCAGCGGTTTTTTGCATCATTTTCCATTCTTGCAGGATGCCGCGAAAATAAAGTCTTAACCCTGTCTTTTACATGTTCCATAAGCGCCTTAACCTGCGGGGTGGAATCCCCTGTTACAATTACAAAATAATCAGCAAGTGATGAAACATTACTTATGTTAAGTATAGTAATTTCTTTGCCTAATTTGTCATCCAGCATGCCGGCAATAATACAGGCAAGTTTTTTTGAAGTTAGTTCTTCTGTCATATATCTTCCTTCCGTTAAAAAAGCCCCTCTAAAAGAGGAGCATTTGCATTATTCAATAATATCAACTCTGCGTTTGTGACGTCCGCCTTCAAAGCCTGTTTTAAGCCAAATATCAACAATATCCAGTGCTAAATGTTCACCTATAACACGTTCGCCAAGACAGAGAATGTTTGCATTGTTATGCGCTCTTGATACTCTTGCTGAATATGTATCACCGCATAACGCTGCTCTTATACCTTTAACTTTGTTTGCGGCAATTGACATACCTATACCTGTACCGCAAACCAGAATACCTCTGTTTGCCTGTCCTGAGATAACAAGTTCAGCAACTTTTCTCGCAATAATCGGATAATCACAAGCTTCCGGTGTGTGTGTTCCAACATCAACATACGGTATATTACGAGATTTTAAATACTCAATAATCTGCTCTTTATATCTGAAACCGCCATGGTCAGAGCCGACTGCAACCTTTAAATCTTCCATATAAACATCCTCATTAAACTAATGACATTTATATTATAACTCTTTTTTAGCAAAGTTGCAATGTTTGTTAAAAATCCGATACAAAATAAATTAAGTTTCCTCAGTTGGTTTGGACGCAAACGGGTTATTGCTTCCGCCGGCATACAGATTTTGCATTGCCTTGGTTACAAGATCGTCCAGATCCTCAGGTGTTTTTATTCCGCTTAATTCAGTCGATGCGGTTGCACCGTTATGCTTCAGAGTATCAGGTATAATAATTGTTGCCTTATACGTTCCGTCTGACTGTTGTTCGATTTTTATATCTTTTACAATACCGCTATAGACAGATTGGAGTTTTTTCGCCGTATCTTCTACAGTTAATTTATTACCTTTTTCATCAAAGTAGAACGGGTCTTCTTTAATCTCATTTCCTTTAGCTTTTGCCAATGAGGCATCTCCATTAACCATAACAGTTTCCAACATACCGCCAAATAAAGTTTTCTGTGGAGTTGTTTCTGCCGGCGGCTGCTGTTGCGTTGTATCCTGTGTTGGCTGCGTATCGTCTGTTTTATCTTTTTTAAACAAAGCTGCAATGCCCGCCGCAAGCCCTACAATACCAAGAGCACCTAGTACACCGGCGAGTATTTTCTTGCCCTTATTACTTGATTTGTGCGTGCTCTCTTCCTCGTTGATGACGACAGTCCTGTTAATAGTCGTATCACTCTGAAAGACCTTAACTCCCTTGAAGCCGGTCGAGCGTATTCCGTTATATGCCATTGGTTTTATGTTTTTTGTTGGTGAAAATCCAACGCCGCCTACGGACATTGTCGTCTCCTTTTGTTATACTCTCTTATATATATAAAGTATATACTCTTTAAAAAATTGCCTTTTTTGTATATACTAACTTTACATTACTTAACAAAAAACCGGACATAAAAAAACACCTTCCGTTTTAACTTTGGAAGGTGTTTTAAGCATCGTTTTGAGCTTCCCATTTTTTCTCGTCCGCCTGCGCCTGCGACAAATCCGTATAAGTTCGCGTAAATACATTTTCATTATTTTTAGTACCCGTAAGGTCATATGTGGTAGATGTAGTTGTCGGAATATTAGCATTATACATGCCGCCTTCTGTAAATTCTGTAACTGTGCCGGTAACAGTTCCCTCCTTATTGAGTTCGTAAACATTATTGCCGACTTTTATTTCTTTAGGCAGATACATTTTTCTCGGCATATCAGCAGAATTAAAATCAGTCATACCGTTTGCTTTTTTCAACTCTCGCATTGCTGCTTTTCTGTCAGAACTTGGTATACCCGGATACATGCCATCTAATACATCATACCAGCATTCACCGTGTTTAACTTTGTGATAGTCGCCTTCTTCTTCAACTGTTTTAGGCGTTATAAAGGCATCATATATATCTTTTGGCTCTTCTTTTTTAACCGGGTCTGTTGTAACTACAGGCGTTTCCTCTTTTTTAACTTCAGGTTCAACTTTCGGAGCGCCTTGTCCTTCAGGTTCAACAGGTGTTTCTTCTTTTTTAGGCAGGAATTTGTCTAAAATTGACTTTATTCCTGCGAATAATGCAAACAAGCCCAATGTATTATTTTGAGGAACATCACAATAGGTAGGGGTATTACAGCAATGATTGCTCCGCTGATTTATGATTATTGTATCGTTTATAGTAGTTGTATTGCGAATATTCACTGCCGGTCTGTAACCGCGGAACTGACCTGCCCGCAGGGTTACACCACCTGAGTGTGTTCGACTTGTATTACAACCGACCATATTGTACAATGTCATACTTGTTTCCTTTATTTTATACTCTCTTATATATATAAAGTATATACTCTTTAAAAAATTGACTTTTTAGCTCTAGTGTTCTTAATATTTGTTTACAAATAAAAAAGCCCCATTTTAAGGGGCTTGAAGGAGTCTGTTAATTGTTTTGATTAAGCCAATTTACACAGAAATCATCTAATTGAGCTCTTGTAATTTGACCGTTATATGTACTGAATAAGTCAGTCATAAAATCTATATACTGCTGTTTGGTGACATTACCTGAGCCGTTTGACATTGCATAGAAGAAGTTTTTCAAATGAGCTTCATCAGCTGCCGTTATATCTACGGTTTCATATTTTAGTCTTTCTTTGTCGCGTTTAATTACGCCTTCTTTGGCATTTAATTCATACGCTTTATGGTATGCCATAAATTCTTCTTCGGTAATATCCTGTTCAGCATCTTTTACATTATCTTCATGCATATTTTTGAATGTTTTTTCAAAATCAGCGTCTGAAATTTTACCTAATTCAATGTAGGTATCAGGATTGTTCCTGACCAAGAATGCTCCGTAAGATTCCGCGTTTGATAGCTGGTTTCTTGTTATTGAAAGCTGACCGTCAGCATAAATCCTGTCGTTGTCGTTATTTACATAATTATTGTAACTTACAGGGGTTTCAGGATTTTTGTCATAATTTTCCTGAGCAGTTACCGCATATTTCAAAGCATTTATGTTGAGATTTTGATATCTGCCGTAATTGAAAGTGCCGTCCGCATTCAGTTCAACTCCGGATGGAACTTTGCCGAACACATCTTCAAGTTGAGCAAACATTTTTTCTGATTGTTCTCTTGAAATTGTTTCAATTTCAGAATTATCATCTCCGAGCGGATCTGTAGCTGTAGGAGTAGGTGTTGTTTCCACAGGTGGTGTCGTAACTGTTTCTTCTTGTACGACCGGGTCTGTATCTACAACAGACGGAGTGTCGTCCTCAACTGTCAGTGGAGTTTCCTGAACAACAGTTTCTTCACTTTCTACTGAGGGGTCAGTGGACGTGTCAGCGCCCGTTAATCCCTCCTGTTTTTCAATAAAGTTTCTTAAATCAGTTACATTCTCAAAAGTTTTATTTTTGTAAGTATATTTTTGTCCGTCTGCTGTGAGTTTAGGAATTTCTTCGTTTTCACCAAACTGGAAGCCATAATCATTACCTAAATCTTTAACCATTGCAACTAATTCGTTGCCGCGGGTTGCCATTACAGCCTGCTGTGCACCGTATTGTCCCTGCATAGAACTGTATTGTCCCATGGTGCCGCTGTTGTAAAGTCCTTGATTGAAACCGTAATTATATCCGTTATTCATTCCCGTACCAGGTGTATATAATCCTGCGTTATAACCGATATTATAGTTTCCATACAACTGCTGCTGCGGTATCATAACAATCGGCTGCTGCACAACTGTTGTTGTGTTCTCTTTACCTCTATTTGCGATTGACTGGAAGAAACTGGATAATAATCCTAATCCGAACCAGGCGCCCATATTGCCGCCACCCCAGCTGCCGCCCCAGCCGCCGCCGTGACAGTGATGTGAATGTCCGCCGCCACCGATATTTATCTCGGTAATGTTTGTGTAACTATTGCGCGTTGGTAAAAACGCAGGTCGTCTAAAGTATGGGGGAATGTGTACCATAATTTATACCTCTCTTTAGTTGTATACATATATAAAGTATATACTTTTTAAATAATTGCCTTTTGTGAAAATTTTTGCTTAATATTTGTTTACAAATCACTTAAATGTCAAGCCCGCTGAACATCTGCAAGCTTGTTGCTTTTTCTAAAAGAGGGTATTTTGAAAGGTCATTATTTTTGACAAAATTAATAGCTTCATTACGCGCGAGTTCAAGAATTTTAGCATCTCTCACGATATCGGAAATGAGCAAATCCGGCAAACCGCTCTGGCGTGTTCCGAGAAATTCTCCGGGACCTCTTAATTGTAAATCTTTTTCAGCAATAACAAAGCCGTCATTGGTTTCAGTCATGATATTTAAACGTGCGCGGGTTTCCTGAGAGCGAGAGGAGGTATGTAAGATGCAATAAGACTGCATATCATTTCTGCCGACACGACCTCTTAGCTGGTGCAGCTGCGAAAGCCCGAAACGTTCAGCATTTTCTATAAGCATTACGGTGGCATTCGGTACATCAACACCAACTTCAACAACTGTTGTAGATACCAGAATATCATATTTATGATTTTTAAAATCAGCCATTATCTGTTCTTTTTCATCATTTTTAAGTTTGCCGTGCAAAAGTCCTATTCTAAATTGCGGGAACACATCATTTTGAAGTTTTTCTGCTTCAATTGTAGCGGCTTTAGCCGAAAGTGTTTCGCTTTCTTCTATAAGCGGGTAGACAACATAAGCTTGACGTCCGGCTTCAACTTCTTTTTTTATAAGCTGGTAAACGCTTTTATGGGATGTAACAAGTGATGTTTTTATTGGTAAGCGTCCTTTTGGAAGTTCGTCAATAATTGTCAAATCCAGATCTCCATAAACAGTAAGAGCGAGGGTTCGCGGAATGGGCGTTGCTGTCATTGTAAGCATCTGCGGATTTTGGGATTTCTTTTTAAGGACATTGCGCTGTTTGACGCCAAATCTATGCTGTTCATCAACGACAATTGCGCCCAGATTGTTAAATTCAACACCTTCCTGAATAAGAGCGTGTGTTCCGACCGCAATGTTCATCTGACCATTTACAAGATCAGTCCGGAATTTTTCACGGACTTTTTTCCCCTGACTGCCAAGAAAAAGTCCGACGCTCAATCCAAGCGGAGTAAGCCATTGCTGTAAATTATTGTAATGCTGTTGTGCAAGTATTTCTGTCGGCGCCATTATTGCCCCCTGATAATTATTTTCAACAGCTGCCAGAAGCATTATTGTTGCAACAACCGTTTTGCCGCTGCCTACGTCGCCTTGCAGCAGACGACTCATAGGTTTATCAGAATTTAAATCATTTAATATCTCGTTAACTGCTCGTTTTTGACCGCCGGTCAATTCAAACGGAAGGCTTTTGATAAAGTTTTGTACAAGCCCGTCTTTATGTACTTGTAGAGCAAGAGCGGAATGTTTTTCTGAAAGTTCACGTACTCGCACCATTTTAAGCTGGACAAGGAAAAGTTCTTCAAAAATAAGCGAAAATCTTGCTTGCTCTAATAATTCCATGTTTTCCGGAAAATGTATCTGTTCAACTGCTATATTTTTGTCGAGTAATCCGTGTTTTTTACGTATTTCTTCCGGTAATACATTTATAATTTCATTTTTATAGAGCTGAATTGCGTTGTAAATGGCACGTCGGAGAACTTTTATACTAAGGTTTTCACAAACTGTATAGATAGGAACAATTCTTGCAAGATTGAGATTTGCAGACTGATTTTCAAGGAATTCGCCTGTCATAATAGAGTACGCCGGCTTGTCCATAGTGAGTTTGTGGGTGTAATTATCTGTTTTTACTGTACCGGAGAGCATAATGCCGGCATTAACAGGAAATTGCGCTTTGGTGCGTTCTAGTATAAATTTATTGGCTTTTGCCTGGAAAAAACTTAACTCCAGATTGCCACTCTCGTCTGAGATTTTTACTCTTATAACTCCAAGATTGTTTTTTGTATTAAAAACACTGACAGATTTAATGTATCCGAAAACAGTAGTCTGTTCGCCTTCTTGCAGATTTTTTATAAGTGTGCGTGAGGAATAGTCTACATGTTTTTTCGGAAAATAAGTTATTAAATCCTGAGCAGTATAAATACCGAGTTTGTTTAATTTGTATGCAACTTTGGGTCCTACACCTTTTATGTACATTACATCCAGCTTATCGGCAGGCTTTTTTACAGAATTGTCAGCAGAAGATTTTTCATTATTATCAACGGTATTTAGTTCTGATTTGATAACTTTTAGCAGGCGTTCGATGGCGCGTCGGCGGCCAGCCACATTTTCAAACGGGTAATGTTCAAAGGTTTCAATGAGTACTGCCCATTTAGGATTGTTTTGGGATAATTTATAGTATTTTTTAACTTCATTTTTTATAAATGATGAAAACGCCTGTGTTTTTCCGTGAATATCTATATAGCGGTGTTTAACCTCTACATCTATTGCACGTTTAAGCTGTTCGAGATTTTCAATCATTGCTGCTTACTCTCAATACTTCATAAATATCCATTTTTTTAGCTTTGCCGCGGATTGTAACCTCGCTTATTTTGATCACGTCCACGATAGAACTTACCTGGTTATAGGTGGATGAACTTATCAAAAAGTTTGTTTTATAAACTTTGTTGTAGCTTTCAATACGACTTGCAAGGTTAACCATATCCCCGATAACGGTGTATTCAAGACGTTTTTCAGAGCCTATATTGCCTACAAATGCATCACCTGTGTTAATACCGACACCGATTTCAATTTTAGGTTTGCCTTCATTAAGCCATTTGTCTTGCAGCCATTCTACTTTTTTAAGCATTGCATAAGCGCATTTGACCGCATTTGTCGGGTGGTTAATATCCTGAATAGGTTCTCCGAATATTGCCATTACGGCATCCCCGATAAATTTATTGATTACACCGTTGTATTTTGTAATAATTGGTTCTATTTCGCTAAAATATTCGTTCAGAATCATTGAAACTTCTTCAGCAGTCATTTTTTCACTCATACTTGTAAAACCTCTTATGTCGGCAAAAAGAACTGTTACATTTGCTCTTTTACCGCCAAGAGTTATGTTATCAATGTTTTTTACAACATTTTTCATAATGTCCTGAGAAAGATATTTGCCCATAGCCTGCTTAATTTTCTCTTTGTTTTTACCTTCAAGGATAAAACGGAAAGAGTAGGCAAAAATCATTGTAATCAACTGTACTAAAAGCGGGGTTATGACATCAAATGCCAGGTTATTCCTATATGCAAGAATACAGAATATAAAATATCCTGCGCCTATAACTATCAGCATAATGAGCGAACGGAAAAATGAGAGCCGGCTTATCAAAACAAATGTTGCCACTGTCAAAAGGAGGATAAAAGCTAATTCGCAGCTAAATGGCGGAAGAGATATAAATTCGTCATTTAGCAGATTGTCAAGAATTGTTGCCTGAATATCAACTCCCGGATGTTTTTGCAGCATAGGAGTTGCAACCGTATCATCTAGCCCGAGCGCTGCTGCCCTTGCGTTTGCCCCTATCAGAACAAATTTGCCGTTAAATTCCGCGGGATCTATAACCGGTTTTTCTCCATTTTTTAAGGCTTTATAAGAATCTATTATGTCGACAGCAGAGTATTGTTTGTGTGAATACTCAGAATTTTTATGTCGTGAGTAAAAATGGATTGAGTTTTTAAACCCGTTTGAAGTTGAAAATCCTGGAATTGTTAATCCTGTCTTATCTACAAGTATATTTTCATCATTAATCGTTATAGTATCAGCACTATTCAAAAGCAGATACATTCTAAGTGCTAATGAAGGATAAGTAGTCCCTTGAATCGTTACCACCTGATCCGCCTGTACAAGATAACCGTTGATATTCGGAGTGTTATTTACAGAACCAGCATATTTTACAGAATTAAAATATCCATCAGGATAGTAAGATATACTGTGATAGCTTTCCTGCGGAATGTAGTTGCGTTTATCAACAACATTTATTGCAAATTTCTTTTTAAATTTGTCATTATATCCTTCCTGCTGCGCTTCGTATTGCGCAATTGAAGGGGCAAATCCCACAACGAGTTTATCGTTTTTTTTCATTGAGTCGAAAAACTTTAAATCAGATTCGGGATTTTCGTGATCCGGCGCCGATGGAATAGAATCAAAACCAACAATTGCCGGAGAACTGTATTCATTAAAGTAATTAAAAATATCAGCATAAAGTTCGCGTTTCCATGGCCAGCGGTATCTGTCAACCGATTTGTCGTCAATAACAATCAGCGCAATATTATTATCTCCGGTTTCTGTTGCCGAAAAATTCTTTACCATAAAATTGTAAACATTCGGCACTAAAAATAGGTAAGATGCCAGAATTATTATAATTGACAAAAATATATGTATTAATGTCGAATACACAAAAAAACTTTTTGATTTAAGTTTTGATTTCAGATTAGCCATGTTAAGATTTTTCCTTTATTCTATATTTTATGATATAATAACAGCAGTAAAAGGACAAATTATGAATAAAAACTTAATAGAACTATTATCAGACGAAAAGATTTTACCAATCTTGAGGGGAAAAGATGCCGCAAAAATAAAAGACACAGCACTTGCATTAATAGAAGGCGGTATAAAAATATTAGAAATTAACATAGAAAATATAGACATGTTTAATGTCATAGAAGAAATTTCAAAGCATGCCGGAGTTTGTGCGGGCGGCGTTATAACTTCAATGCAGGCAAAAGCAGCCATAAACTGTGGGGCAAAAATTATATCTTCCCCTATTTTCCAGATGAATCTGGTGAAAATTTCTAAAGATCGCATGATACCTTACATAGCAGGTACTTCTACTGCTAATGAAGCTTATTCAGCCTGGAAAGCACGTGTTCCGCTTGTTAAAATATATCCAATCACAGCAATGGGCGGAGCTATGTATATTGAAGATTTACTGCGACCAATGCCGTTTTTAAAAGTCATGCCAACCGGTAATGTAAAACTTAGCGAAGTAAAAAACTATATTGATGCAGGAGCTCAGACTGTTGCTGTCGGAAGAGATTTTTATGATGGGTATTCACTCTCAGAAATTACGTCACGCGCTAAAAAAATTCTTGCAGAATTAAAAGGATAGTGTATGGAACAGAAATTTGATATTGTTGCAATAGGCGAAAGTTTAATAGAATTATCAACTGATTTAAAACTTAGCTGCGCTGAATGTCTGCACAAATACTATGGCGGCGATGCTTTGGCTACCGCAATTGCTGCGCTGCGCGCCGGCTCGAGAGTCGGATTTATTACAAAAGTAGGCGATGACGCGTTTAAAGATTACCTTCTTGACAGCTGGAACGCTGAAGGACTCGATATTTCTCAGGTAAAATTGACAGAAGAACAAAATGGTCTTTATTTTATCGCGCGACCTACTATTCAGGAAAAAGAGTTTGAATATTACAGAAAAAAAATTGCCCCTTCTAAACTCTCAATTGACGATATCTCAGAAGAATATATTAAATCAGCCAAAATGATTTATACCTCAGGCATAACGCAAACACTTTCAATGTCAGCCCGAGAAGCTGTTTCTTACGCCTTTCGGATTGCTAAGCAAAACGGTATCCAGACCGCATATGATCCTAATTACTCTCTCAGAACTTCAACTCCAGAGGAGGCGCGTGAATATTTTAACAATATCATAGAAGATGTTGATATTTTGTTTATGAGCGCTAAATACGATACTGTTAATATTCTGGAACTGGATTCTGCCGAAAACATTATCAAAAAACTCTGGGATATGGGTGTTTCAATTGTTGTGATAAAGGCAAGCGAAAAATGCGGATATTTTGTCGGTGCCAATGGCAGTATAAAATTCGTTGAATTTTTTGCTAAAAACGTCATTGATACAACTTGCTCTGGCGATGCCTTTAACGGAGGATTTTTACACGCAATAACCCATGGCTACTCTCCTGTTGAAGCTGCAAGAATAGGTTCTATTGTTGCCGGACTTCAATGCGGCAAAATCGGCGCAATAAAATCCTTACCTTATGCTGATGATATTTTTAAAATCTATAACGGAGGCTGTAGTGTCTAAAAAAGTCGTTATTTCCGGTTATTACGGCTTTAAAAATTTCGGTGATGAACTCATTCTATCTATTCTGACAGAGAAATTAAAAAAACTCAATGCAGAGATTACTGTTTTCTCATCAGATCCGGATTGGAGCCGAAAAAACTATGACATTAATGCAATAAAAAGTTTTGACTTAAAAAACGTTATCAAAACCATAAAAAATTCAGATGTTTTGATATCTGGAGGCGGAAGCCTTTTACAGGATGTAACAAGCCTAAAAAGTCTTGTTTATTATTCTCTGATTATATTTATTGCTCTTTGTCTGAAGAAAAAGGTAATAATTTTTGCCCAGGGAATTGGTCCGATAAATAATCTTTTTGCTCAAAAAATAGTATTTACACTGCTAAAAAAATGCGATTATCTATCTGTGCGTGATGAAAAAAGTCATGCTCTGCTTACAAAAAACGGTATATCATCTGACCTAGTATGCGATCCTGCATTCACATTGCCGGACATACCTGTAGCAAAAGAACAGGCAGTCGGAATACAATTGAGAAGCTTTAAAACCATGAACAGCGACTTTATAAAAAAACTTGCAGATATAACTTCCAGAAAATTTCCGGACAAAAAAATTATTATATTGCCGTTTCAGGCAGCTTTAGATAATAATGTGTGCGAAGAATTTATAAAAGAATTAAAGCTGGTTAATCCTGATATAAATGCAAAAATACTCTACAATGTATCTAATTCGGAAATTATAAACGCAATATCCAAATTAGAATATCTGATAGCAATGCGGTTTCATGCGCTTGTTATAGGTCTTAAGTATGGTGTGAAATCTCTTGGTATAAATTACGATCAAAAAGTGGAAAAATTGGCTCTTGAAGCCGGCATTCCTGTTATTTCACTTGATAATACCGGAGATTTTGAGGATAAATTTGAACAATTGCTTACAGAAAATCAAACTGCGCTAAAAAACTTTGCGCATACAAAATACTTTAACTGGGACAAAATAACAGAAATAGTCGCTTAGAAGCTAAAAATTTGTCAGACAGGTGTAGAGGCGAACAGGCAATATCTACATGCAAGTGTAACAGCGCAGCTTATCGTTCTAGAATTTTTCCACAAAAAAAAGCAGTTTATAAAAAACTGCAACTCTAATTTTTTCTAAGATATTTAAAAATTTTTTTTAAGAGTGCCCTGGGCCAGACTTGAACTGGCACTGAGTGATTAACCCAATTGGATTTTAAGTCCAACGCGTCTACCGATTCCGCCACCAGGGCTTATTTATCTTTCAATTGACATTATTTATGTTACGGTAAACAGACTTAATTGTCAATATTTTTCTTGCGGATTAATAAATTATAATCTTTCATCTCTAAAACTTTATTTTTTAGCAAAGCAAGAATATTTTCTGTTTGAGCCAGAATTTCTTTTGAGTTATTAAGTCTTGTTATACCGAACAATGCGGGATATTTTATGTTATCGAGAAAGTCGTTACGGTAAGCCAAAATCATATCCTGTATATTCTTGTCAATAAATTTGGAATGATCCGCTAGATACATAAATACCTCACCTAGAAGCATTTTGGCTTTTTTGACATTTTTAGAAAGTATAGCACTGTTTATACGCCCGAACATACTATACAAGCTGTCATAAATTTCAAATAAAAGATCCTTTTTCTTAGGCAGATATTCCTTGAAGTACCGGATTGTTTCTTTATAGCCTGAATCCATCATTTTTTCACGGTTTTCTTTTGACTGGTTAAAATCAATGATAATTATATCACCTGTATTCAAAACAATAAAATCATATTTATCATTGCCAGAATACCTGTCTATTACAAATTCAGTAGCAATAGAAGTTACGCAACTATAGACAGTGTTCACATAGTTAAGAGTTCCCATATCTTTACCGCCGCAGCCGCCTTCCAGTCTTATTTCCAAAATTCTTTCATCAAGGTTATCCAAACTGTCAGAAAGCCGCCACATAGGCCATGATTTTTGCAAATCACCGTCTACAAGAATGTTATTGTCATATTCAAAAGGTTTCATCAATCCCGGCATGCAGGAAGATATTCTGACGGCTGTTGCTATCTCAAAATCAGGCGTGTATTTTTTTGAAAATTCTTTACAGTGAAAATTTGTTAAATCAGTTGTTATTATAACAAGATTTTTATTGATATCACAAAACCTTACAGGTTCATTAGCGCCCTTATTATAAGCCTCACCGTAATATTTTTTTTCAATAAGTTCTCTTACCCAATCCAGAAATATTTCCCCTTTACTTATCGCAAATTTTTCACCTAAGTTGAATTGGATATCCCTGAATAATTCAAAATTTGCCTGCAAAAATACCTCGCGCAGTTCAACTGCCGTATACCCCACCGCAAGTAATGCCGCAACAATTGAGCCGACTGATGAGCCGCCTATTGTTTCATACTCAATATTCAGCTCTTCCAGTGCCTTTACAACTCCGACATGAGCTGCCCCTCTAATTGCTCCGCCGCCAAACAAACATGCGTATTTTAAACAATTTTTATCCATAAGTTTACCTTGTAAATTTTATATCTGTGTCAAACAGCGTTTTTTTATAGTATTCACGCTCTAATGAAGGCATTTTGTAGTTTCCGGTATACAATTTATCGTTTACAAATACGGCAAATACGCTTCCTTCATAAATCCTGTGCCAGCCCTCTTTTTTGAGCATTAATTTATATACCGGAAGATTATTCTGTATCAGTATAATATCCGGCGGATATTTATATAAAACATCGTCCCAGGAGCCTTTTGTCGCATAAAATCTGTCGTTTATTGTCAGCAATTCATCAGGATAAACTTCTTCATACCGACCGTCCATATAAATTTTACAGTCAGGATAGAGTTTGTATGAGGCAAAACTTCCGATACCGAAATCCACAAGGATATTGCCTTTGATGTTATTTACTTTTAAAAATTCAACTTCTGCCACCGGATAAATCGAAAAATTTATCGGCAATTCAATTTGTTTAACTGCAATTGTATATAATGACATGCCGATTAGCAGTATATAAACCGCTTTTTCATTAACCTTTTGGAATATCCATGCCAGATCCTCATAGCAGTAGCAGGCAACAGCCACACAGAAAAACGGAAGCATCTTAATGTGCGTTATTGAAAGGTACGCTGTTACAAGAAGTACAATCCATTTTACCTTGTCTGCTTTTTGGTAAAGCTGTAATAAAGATGAGTTTTTAATGGCTTTATTCAAGTTAAGCAATTCAATTACCACGACAGCGCACAAGAACGTTTTAAAAATAATTTGATAAGGTCTGTGAACCTCAGAGAACAAGCCTTGCCATTCAACAATTAACGGTCTATTCATAGTTGTAGCTGTCAGTAAAAATTTTATATACTCAAATCCCCATGGATTAATTGCCAAAACCGCGCATGAAGCGATTAATGCATAAATATAGTTCTTGAACGGCTTTCTGTTATATATTTCTCCAGCAATATACATGCCGATAAGCCCAAGTCCTGCTACAACACCACCATGGATATTGTTCCAGAGAATAGTTAAAAAAGGCAGCAAGATAAGCAGCTTTGGCGATTTTCCATGTCTGACTTTTTCAAGGATGTATATAAACAAAGCAAAAAACAGAAAGCTAAAAAGGTGGCATCTAACCGGATGATTTAAATTACTCATAGCAGCCATCAGGCAGAAAAAATAAAATAAAAGATTATACGGCTGAGTTCCTGTTCTGATTTTTGTTACGCGTGTTGCGACAAAGAAGGTCAAAAACGGTAAAATTACCTGTAATAAAAGTATTCCGTAATGTCCAAAGAGTTTAAGAAAGGCGTAAAAAATAACCCCGGCTCCCCACTCATGGTCATACCAGGTGTGCACAGGAGTATAAGACAGAAAATCTTCAGTTAGTACATGTCCGCCGTCAATTACCCCCATGCCGGCTATAAGTCTTGCCCATAAATCAAAATCCAGAAAAGAGGCGTTTAATGCATACGCCAGCAATAATAGTAATAATGTTGTATAAAATATGATACTCTTTTTCCCCATGTCAATAATTATTGCACAAAAAAAGCCGGCTGTTAACCGGCTTTTTAAAATTATATTTTTGAAATTAAGCGGCAACAGTACCTTTAATTTCTCTAATCAAGTATTCGGCAACCCATTCAAAATCTTTGTTAACTTCAGCTGCTTTTTTAAGGTATTTAACTGATGCATCGCCGATTCTAATTAAAGTCATAGCAACCACACCGCGCTTTACACCTCTGACTACCTGTAATTTATTTACCAATTCCGGCAAAACAGATGTACCGATGTTAACTAATTCATTTTCTAATTCATTTTTTGTTGAATTGTCTGCGTTTTCTAATTTTGAAAGAATGTCGTTTACTGATTCCATAATTATCTCCATTCACTTTATTCTTAACTATGTTATTATTATAAGATAAAATTTAGCTGACATGGGATTTCCTTACATAATCTTTATATCTTTATAAAGATTATCATAAATTAATAGCCATAGTTTTGGTGGCAGGAGCATTCATCCAATGCCTTACGGCAAGTAGGACAAGGATTTATCGGCTGTGCGCATTCATTACATGCCTGTTTAGGGGCAACGCAAGGATCGCACGGGTCTGCCTTACAGGTTTTACAATTTTTAAATCCTGTAAATGGATTTAAACTAAAAGTTGTTTTATTTTCCCCAATGCCGAAGTATGGCAGCGGATTCAGATAAGAAAGCGCCGGCATGGGGTTAAGGCTGCTTATACCGTTATACTCCCAAGCTTGTGATTCTTGCTGCGGGACAATAAAAAATCCTAATATCGCAAGTGCTAAAAGTGTTTTTTTCATAATCGTTTCTCCTATATAAGACTTATACATATGAATAAGTGCACATATTAATTATAAACTTTTTAAAAAGAGAAACGAGAGTCTAAAGTAGCAGATGCACTACCGGAAAGTATTCCTCTTTTATAACTAAAATTTATCCGGAGTCTTAGAAAATTTAAACAATGGAAAAAAGCGGCTGAAATTTCAACCGCTTTCCAGTCATATAAGCAATTTAAAGAGAATTAACTATTGTCTTTTGATATTTGCATCTTCACAAAGTATTACAACAACTTCTTCACCTTGTTTAGCGTGATATTCAAGCCCAGGAGTTACAAGTCCTGTAATCAACCCGACAGCAGCGCCGACAGGTGTACCAATAGCAATACCTGTGCCTACTTTTACAGGATCAGGAATAAATGCAATACCTGTACCGATACCGCCGCCGATGACACCGCCGGTTACTGTGCATAATACAAGTTTACCGGTTGTCATCCAAGGTCCTTCGTGCAATGAATTGTCTTTTGTTGCCGGTTTAGCAACAAAAGGTGCTGTTTCGCCGTTTGGCAGAATAATTTGTGTTAATTGCAGATACACTCTTGCGTTTTTGTTAAACCATTGCGGTTCTTTGATGTCTGTAATTTGTGCATAGAATTTAGTATTTGCAGGAACAACCAGTGTACCTTCTTCTGTACAAATATCTTCAGGTGCTACAAAATAAACAACATCGCCAACCTGATGATCTTCTGATAAGAATTTTTCATCAAAAGCAAGTTTTAATGCATTACCTGCCATTACAATGTTTTTGTAATTGGTTACTTTAACTTCATCATTTGTTGCTTTTCTTGATTGATCAAGGTGTTCAACAGCAATTACTTTTTCTGGTCCTAAGAATCTTTTTTGTACAACGCCTAATTTTTCGTTGAGTCTTGCTAAAAGAACAGCAGCTTCTGCTCTTGTTAATTCATCGTTAGGACGTAATTCGTTTTCATCAGGATAGTTTACAAAAATACCATAAGTCAAAGTTTTTGCATAAGAATACTTAGCCCAGCCCGGGATATCTACGTAATCACCATACTGTTCCAATATAGAGTAATCAGTAACTTCTTTGTCAATAATATGACCCATTACAGATTGAGCTTCTGATCTAAGCATGTCTTGTTTTGGTTTGAATGTACCGTTTGGATAACCGTAAACCAGACCTAACTGGTCAGAACGTAAAATATCTTTGTAGAAAACATCAGATGATCTTACGTCACTGTACTTGTTACCAACGGTTACGTTCATCTTATCGTTACCAAGAACGATTAACAATGCGCTGACAAAATCAGCTCTTTTAACGGTATCTTCAGGATTAAATTTACCGTCTGTAAGTGTCATGACGTTGTTTGAAACAACACTGACAATCTCGTTGCGTGCCCAGTAATCCTGTGCAACGTCGGAGATTGTGACATCTTCAGCGAATGCCGGCAAAGCAGCGCTGATGGCTAACAAACCACATGTCATAACTCCTGCTAAAAATTTTCTCATCTTTTACTTCCTCATATTACCAGTAAAACAAATTTTTCATGTATAATATATCATGTAAATAGAAATTTGTAAACACCCTATCATAAAACACTGGTTAGAAAGGACAAATATGGATAGTTATACTATGACAAAGATAGTGGCCACATTAGGCCCTGCATCAAGCAGTAAAGAAATGATTAAAAAGTTGTATGAAGCCGGAGTTACCATGTTCAGAATAAACTCTTCACATGGCGATCAGGAGTTTCATCAAAAAAATCTCGATTGTATAAGAGAGCTGGAAAAAGAAGAACACACTCTTATTCCGATTTTGCTGGATCTACAAGGTCCTAAAATACGCGTCGGGCTGCTTAAAGATTCTATTGAAATTAAAAAAGGCGAAATTTTAAGATTCCGGCATGCCTCTGAAATGGTTGACGGCATCATTCCTGTTGACTATGAAGGTATTGCAAAAGACATTAAAATAGGTGAAAAATTTCTTATTGATGACGGTAAATTGCAATTTGAAGCAACCGGAGTTAACGGTGATATTATAAGTGCCAAAGTTTTAACAGACGGCATTTTAAAACAAAGAAAAGGCATAAATATCCCGGGCGCAACAGGCAGTATCAATGTTCTTACTGAAAGAGATCTTACTTTTGTCGATTTTGCAGTAAAAAACAAAATCGATTATCTTGGCTTGTCTTTTGTTCGTGAAGCCAAAGATGTTATCCAGCTTAGAGAAATATTAAAATCTAAAAACAGCGACATAAGAATTATTTCTAAAATAGAAAAACCTCAGGCTGTTAATAACATTGATAATATCATCGAAGCCTCTGACGGCATAATGGTCGCAAGAGGTGATCTCGGTATCGAAATATCAACCGAACAAGTTCCGATTGTACAAAAGAACATAATCAGAAAAGCAAATCAAAAACGTAAAGTTGTTATCGTTGCAACTCAGATGCTTGAAAGCATGACAGAAAATCCAATTCCGACACGTGCTGAAACATCCGATGTTGCAAACGCAATTCTTGACGGAACAGATGCGATTATGCTCTCCGGCGAAACCGCAATGGGCGCTTATCCTGTTGAAGCTGTTAATATGATGCATAAAATTGCTATTACAACCGAAAACAGTACTTTTTGCAGAAAAAATAAATTTCCGCGCAAAATGGTTGATGAAGAAAAAAATTCACAGGCTATGGCTATCGGCATGTCTATCGCTGATATGACTAAGAAAATGAATGTAAAAGCTGTTGTTGCACTTACGGGAAGTGGGTTCACACCAATATTCCTCTCTGAAGCACGTCTTAGTGTTCCGATACTGGCATGCTGTCCGGATGAACACACACTGCGCGCTATTAAATTATACAGAAGCGTTTTGCCAATTAGTTTTAATTTCACAGAAATTAAAATTGACAGACCAACTCTGCAAAAATTGGATGAATTTTTGGTTCACGAAACAAGTCTAAATTACGATGACCTCGTAATTGTAACCGGTTCTGTTCCTAACCTTATGGTTGGTGGTACTAATTTTATCAAAATTCATCAGATTGGTACTGCAAGATAAAAACACTTTTTAGATAAAAAAATGCCCCTTGAATAAAGGGGCTTTTTAAATACTTGTTTTTTAGGAAGGTAGGAATTTGTTCTCTCTTTTTTTTAAACGGATAATATTTTTTATACTCTCTCTTTATATATATAAAGTATATACTCTCATTCTGATTTCATCTATTACATTTTTCGTTACATTTCTTAACTATACAAATAGCCAGACAATCTAATAGTAATACTAAATTTAAAATTATCCTGAATTTTTTTAACATAACTATTGATTTTTAGAAAAAAATGTTCTATTATAGTTAAGTAGGTTAGACATGTAGGAG
The DNA here is from genome assembly GCA_944322865.1 of Candidatus Gastranaerophilales bacterium. Lineage (GTDB taxonomy): Bacteria > Cyanobacteriota > Vampirovibrionia > Gastranaerophilales > Gastranaerophilaceae > CALUVH01. The sequence goes on along the minus strand of CALUQJ010000010.1, from coordinate 12,785 downwards.
TTAGGAATGTTAGTTTCTTCCATCGCGCGTTTTAACGCAATAACTCAAATGAATAATTCAGCGTTCGGTATGATGCAGGCGTCAAATAACATGATGAATGCTGCAAATAACACTCATACATTTGGCGGGGAACACGATTTGGCTATGCTGAATAAAATGGATAAAAAGTTATCTCTTGATTTATTAACTAATAAATTAACCTACAAATTAGCTTATCTGCAAGACAAAATGGCTCAAAAGCACGAAAAAAATGAACAAAAATCTTTGTCTGTACTAGCATAAAGGGTGGATTTCTTTTAGGGGAAAGAGTGGTCTGTGTGCTGAAGATGTGCCACTTGCTATAATTTTTTAATGACAGGAGAGCAAACAGCCGGAATACAGGCTACAATCAGCAATACTGTCATAATTCCCTGTGCCTGTGCCCAGAAGCCCGCCATAGACATAAATATTGCAACAATTCCCCAGGAAAATCCGTTTATAATACCTGCTATTATACTTTTGTATTCTGGAATAACGCCCTGCGCAGTAACCATAATAATCGGAGTTGCCATCATTGTGAAAAGCCCCATAAATCCGAATATAATCATGGATAATATCGGGTGTGCAGAATATGTCATCATAAATAATATCATCAGTGGTAATGTAGAAATCATCGAAAAATACAGTACAAATTTATAACCTAATTTCTTTTCAACAGTTCCGCTGATAAAAGACCCGACCGCTCCGGCTGCAATAAACAAAAAGAGTGCGATACCGATATATGAAGGCGTATGCCCGAGATCCTTCCATAAAAACGGAAGCAGAATAGAGCATGACGTTGTAATTAATGTTTTCAATATTGATATTACAGTGAGGAGGCGAAGACGGGAATTTGCAATAATATTTTTGAAGGCAGTTTTGAATTTTATGTGCGCGGTTTTACCGGTAATTTCAACAACATTAGGAACCATAAAAAACATCAGATAAGCCCAGCTTAGCCCTAAAATTGATATAAACGGAATTTTACCGAGTCCTAAATACTGGGTTATGAAAGCTGAAATAATCGGACCGCAGGAAAATCCTAACGAGCCCATAGCTATAAAAATTCCGACTTTAGTTGAAACATTTTCGTTACCAGAGAATTTTGTAATTAATCCGAGAGCCTGAGGGTGAAAAATGCTGGAGCCGATGCTGCCAAGAATAATACAGAGCATTAGAATTTTGATATTTGGAGCAATCGGCGCAAACGGAATAAAGATTGAGGACATGACAAGTCCCCAAAAAATAAAAGCGCGTCTTTGGATATTATCAGCAAAATACCCGAAAACCGGCTGTAAAATATTTGCCGCTATATTAGAAATGCTCAGCACAACTGTTGCTATTGCCATAGATATGCCTAATTTAGCAGAGATAAACGGCATAATAGGATTAAGCATGCCGGTTGAAATATCATTTACAAAATGCGCTCCAGAAAGCCATATTCGGGGGTGTTTTTTATTAAATCTAATCATATTGATATTATGAAAAAAACAATTTAAAAAATCAATTGCTGCTTTCAGTATTGCGTAATAAAAATCCCAGATAGAAAAGTGCAATTATAATAATCCATATAGAAACCCATTGTGCTACCGGAATGCCACTTATGTATAAAATACTGTCTACACGCAAATATTCAACTCCTATTCTGACAAATGAGTATAAAAGCAAATATATACCGAACAAAATACCTTTTTGTATTTTATGGCGGCGCAAAATCAAATACAGTATTGTGAATATAGCTAAATCCAATATGCTTTCATACAAAAAAGTCGGATGAAAGTATTCATGCCGGATAAATTCTTGCGGACGATGCGCAATCGGAATATATAATTTCCAGGGCAGATTTGTCGGCATGCCAAAGGCTTCTGAATTAAAGAAATTTCCCCAGCGTCCTATGGCTTGCGCAAGAGATGTTCCGCATGCCATAACATCAAGTGTTCGCAAAAAGTCTATTTTATAATGCTTAACGCAAAAGTACAATGCAATAATACCGCCTAAAATCATCCCGTGGATAGATAAGCCGCCCTGTCTTATGTTGAATACTTCAAGCGGATGTATAATATAATAAGAATAGTTAACAATACAGTAGTATAAACGTGCTCCGAAAATTCCAGCGAGTATGAGTATAGGCGCCATATCCAGTATTTTTTCTGCATCATCCGGATTTAAAAATTCTGCATATAGTTTATAAGCGGCATAAAATCCGGTAAATGCCGCAATAGCAAGGATTAAACCGTAATAATAGACCGGCATGCTGCCGATATAAAAAGCGATATCACCGGGAGATTGAAACACTTATTGTATCTCCTGAGCGGAATATTCTTCTATTTTTTGGTTTAAGAGTTCAATTTTGGAATTTACTGTTTCGATATCTTTAGCATCAGGAGCTTTTTCAAGATAGGTTTGATAATGAGTTACTGCGCTTTTTAAAAGTTCAAGTGCATAATTTTTATCCTGCTCAGAGGCTTGCTGTTCCTGAATCGTTGAATTTTCATCTGTTTGAGCTGCTTTAACTATATTACCGCTTTCATCTATATGGACAAATGTATTTATAAGGTCGCTTGCGAGATTTTCTTCACAAACGGCAAGAGAGTAATATGTATCTGCAAAATCAGGTTTAAGCTTTATTGCATCATTATAAACTTTTATAGCATTTGCGTAATCTTCTGCTTTAGTGTAGGCAACAGCAAGATTATAATGTGATTCAAATATAGAAGGATCAAGGTCAATGCTGGATTTTAAGCGTTCAATCGCATTCTGATAATCCCCCTCATTCATAAAGCCTTGCGCTTTATTGTTAAGCTCCTGCACAGCAAAATTGTTAATGCAAGCTGTTGTAATTACTGAAATTATAAGTACACTTAGTAGCAAAAATAATTTTTTCATGCTATCATCACCCTCATCTTATTTATGTTTGTAACTATTATTATAAGATAAGTTAAAAAATTTGGCAAATTTTATAAATTTAAGTTACAATTAGAACAAAGGAGTACATCCATGTCTGAAGAAAAAGTTGTTAAATTAGGAGCCGCAAAACACAAAGAGGTTAAGGAAAAACATTCTCATCACGAAGAAAACCATGAAGATGATCTTGTGTATTGCAGTTTTTGTCACCGTCCGAATACCCAGGTTTTGAAAATGGTTAAAGGACCGGGGGTTAATATATGTTCTGAATGCGCTATGATTGCTGTTCAATATCTTATCTTAAATGATAGAATGCCGTCAGCAGAAGCACAGCAAATTCTTGATGCATTTTGGGGTAAAGCAAGAAGATGATTAACGACAGTAGTGTTAAACAACTTAATCCGTTTGAAATCAAGGCTGAAATAACTTCTCTTATTTCAAAACTTCATGATGTAAAGGATTTTGCAAGTTACGAAATTCATTACAGAACACTTGATTTGCAAAATGATAAGAATATAATTACAAAACTTTTATTTAAAGAAATTCCGAATATAATGCCGGAAAATGTAGGTATTGTAAAATTTTTATTAATGCGCTATGCAAAACACGAAGTTTTGATAAATCATCTGTGGTCAATTATAAAAAACAATATGAGTACAAGCGCAATGAAGATTTTTGCGCTTGATTTTCTGCGGGAACTTGATACTGAATGGTCTTATGAGGAATGCGAAGAATATCTTAATACTGATGAACTTGTTGACAGGGACACTCAGAAACTTCTTGATAAAGCGATAATTAATCCGGAGGTTCAGATTGATTTTCTGGATTTTATACAGGCACTCTCAGATGATGATAAACTAACTCTCTTGCGTTCATTGAATAATGATTATTCAGGAGATGAGCTTGCTAATATTCTAATCCCTGTATTTCTGTCACAACCGGATAGTGAGGTGGGAAAAGAAGCACTTAAACTATTAGGAGAATCAAAATCCCTGCTTGCTTATCATGCACTGAGTTCATCTATAGATTTAATGAATGATGAGATTAAACCGCTTATCAAAAAAAATATTTCCATGCTAAAACTTGCAGGAATACGTGAAGATAATTCACTTGAATACTACAAAAAACTTTTGTCAACTTCACGTCCTTACCGCCTGAATTTGACTTATCCGGACGGACAGGGGAATCAGGCAATGATTTTTTCAAGGATAAACGAAAATTATAAAATCCAGTTTGTTGCAATTGTGCTAAATGAATATTGCGGTATTAAAGATTGTTTCGGCTTCAACGAATTGTCTAAGTTTGAATGCGATACAATTATAGATAGATTTTACAGAGAAGAAAAATCTCTTGAAATTTCACCGGAAAACTTCCGCACACTACTTTATAACGCAGAATTAACCGCACAAAAATCAAAACAAAGCCGTTTGCCTTATGAATATGTCTGCTGGAAAAATTTGCTGGCAGATATTGAATTTGACAGACGCCCCATAAAGACAATTCTTGATAATATGTTAGATAAGCATGAATTGACTATGGATGAATTTAATTCAACGCTAAATGCTGATTTTATGGTTCACTGGTTTATGGATGCACACTACAGCGATGAATTTGAAGAGTTTATAAAAGACTTAAATACTCAACTAAAAAGCGGTGCAGAGGTTGATTTTGACCAAATTGTAGACCTGAATGTTGATAGAATTTTTTATAAGGAAGAAAAAGAAGTTTGGAGCCGCAAAATATTGAATTGCTCTTACCTTAAACTTATAACCGGTGCTCCTAAAGAAGCAGAAATACTATATAATATCTATAACAGTAATACTTTTAAACAGATGTTCTTTAAATTTATATTGCGCAAAAGCATTTATGAATATTATTTTACCATTCAATATAACAATGATACCGAAAATTTCAGCATTGATGAAATAACGCAGATTGTGGCTAAAATAGAAAGTTTATGGGTGAAATAATGTATAAAGTCATGAGTCTGGATATCGGAACAAAAAGAATAGGGGTTGCGTTAAGCGACTATCTTCTAATCATTGCAAACGGGCATTCCTGTATTAATCGGGAACCGGAAAATAAAGCGGTTGAAGAGATTTTGAAAATAGCAAAAGAAAACAATGTTAAAAAAATAGTTGTCGGCATCCCTTATAATATGGACGGAACTCAAGGAGGACAAGCAGAAGATTGTAAAAATTTTGCATCAAAACTTCAGGGTTATGATATAATTTATGAAGATGAAAGATTAACCTCTGATGCAGCAGAAGAAAATCTGAGAAATCAAAAAACAGACTTTAGAAAAAACAAGGGTCTGGTTGATATTGAAAGTGCACGTATTATACTGGAACAGTATCTTAGTAGAAAATAATGAAAGGAAAATGCAATGGAAAATTTTGAAGAAAATCAATTAATTGAAACTATTGATGAAGAAGGCAATGTAATCAAATTTGAATTGTTTGATATTGTTGAAGTTGAAAACAAGGAATATGCTCTGCTTTTGCCGACTGATGCACAGGAAGGTGAAGATGATGAACTCGTTTTGATGCGCTTATTAAAAGACGGTGAAGATTATCTGTTTGAAACAATAGATGATGATGCTGAATTTGATAAAGTTGCAGCTTATGTAGAAAGTTTAGAAGAAGACGGGGAAGAATAGTTTTGTTTGAAAAGTTTACGGAAAAAGCAACTAATGTTGTTATAGAATCACAAAAAATTGCAAAAGAATTAAAGTCACCGTTTATTATGCCGGAACATCTTTTGCTTGCGCTTGCCAAAGAGGCAAAAGGCATCTCGCTTATGATATTTAAATCGTACAATATCACGCCTGATGATATTGAGCGGGAAGTAAAGAAAAACCTTGGCGTAAGTTCTCAAACAAATCTGATTTTTAGCGATGATTACAAGGAAATGCTGAAAAATACGCTTGATCTTGCAAATAAATCAGGTAATCCGACAATTCTATATGAACATTTATTTTTGGCGTTGATAAACAAAGAAAATTCAAACTCCGTAAAAATACTTAAAAACCTTGGATTTGATATAGAAAAATCCCGTGCACTTCTGGAAAAACTCGTTCAAAAAAAGACAAAAAAATTATATCACCCGGAAATTGATGAAACCAAAGAACCTGAGGACAAATCGCAGGATACGGATATACTTTTTGACAGCGAAGAAGCCTCAAAAGTTTTCCATAGAGCTGTTGCAAAACTTTCTACCTCTAATTATGAAATTCTCGGTACTGAACAGATAATATCTTCTATACTTGAAGATAAAAATTCAGAGCTTTCTCAAATCCTAGCAAAATATGGAATTACCGAAGAAGCTTTTGATGAAAAGCTGTCAAATATTCAATCCCGCCAATCAGAATATGAAGAACGCCAGATTATATTTACGCCGAATGCTTTCAGAACAATGAATTTAGCACTGCAAACAGCTAAAGAACTAGGCTCATCTGTTGTTTTACCGGAACACATTGTTCTGGGTGTTTTGAAAACAAAACGCGGTGTGGCTTATGATATATTCAAAGAATTAAAGATTAACGATGATGATCTGGCACACAGTATTATAAAACCTATAGAAAAACAAATGCCTGAAACCCTTACTATTTTAAGACTTGCAAAAGAAGAGGCAAGACGTTTGGGACGTAATATTGTTGGAACTGAAATGTTTTTACTCGGCATTATAGGTCAGGCAACAGGTGTTGGGGCTGAAGTATTAAAAGAATTGGAAATTAATATCAAAGAAGCCCGCAGAGTAGTCGAAAATTTAATAGGTTACGGCAACGAATATTTTGACAAAGAAATTGTTTTCACAAAACGCGCAAAAAGAGTTCTTGAGGCGGCTTGGGAACTTGCTAAAAAAGAAAACAAATCAAAAATTGAATCAGCACACATGCTTCTTGCACTTACAACTGAACCAACAAGCCTTGCAATGAAAGCTCTTGAACAACTCGGTGTAGACGCCGTTGAAATAAAAGAAGGCGTTAAAAAATTCCGGAATCATTAATATATGGATAATATAACGGCAAAAATAAAATCTTATCTTGCTGAGCACAATTTACTTAATAAAAAAATTATTGTGGCATTTTCTGGCGGGTATGATTCAATGTGCCTTCTCGATGTATTAAATAAACTCGGCGTAAAACTTGCAGCTGCTCATCTAAATCACAATTGGCGCGGAAAAGAAAGCCTTGCTGATGCAAAATTATGTGAAAAATTTTGCAAAGATAACAATATTGAATTTTATTCAGAAACCCTTTCTGATGATGTGGAAAAAACAGAAACAGCCGCGCGCAAGGCAAGATATGAATTTTTAGAACGAACTGCCGCAAAATTAAAGGCTCAATGCGTTTTCACGGCACATAATGCTGATGACAATGCTGAAACTGTACTTTATCGTATAATCAAAGGCTCAGGCACATACGGGCTTGAAGGTATAAAAGAACACCGCGGAATATTTTATCGTCCAATGCTCGATATCTACAGAGAAAAAATTGATGAATATTGTAAACTTAACAATCTGTCACCTTGTTATGACAGTTCCAATGACAATACAAAATACAACAGAAACCTTATCAGGCATAAAATTTTACCGGTTATGGAAAATATTAATAGAGATGTTAAAAATGCTCTTAATTCTCTTTCTCAAATTGCACGAGATGAAAATACCATGCTGGATGAGCTTCTGCCGGATTTGAATAACCTTCGTACCGGTGATTTTTTACAATACAATCCGCCGTTTCAAAAACGTATTATCCATAAATTTTTGCGTCAGACAGGGATTGATTATGACAGAGAAAAAATCGAATTAATACTTGAATTTATAACCACAAACCATTCTGCAAAATCCGGCATCACAATGTCACTTTCAACAAATCTCTGGCTGTTTGTAAATGCAAGCCATATATGCACAATTCAAAAATCTTCAAAGTCTTGTACCGTAACCCCAATACCTTGCTGCGGGCATTACCCAACAGATGACGGAATTTTTTCAATAGAACAGTTTACTATGATGCCGACGAAATTTCCGGCAGATGAACTTTATATGGCGTATGTTGATTTAAGCAAAATAAAATTTCCGCTGACTTTCCGCCACAGACAAGAAGGTGATTATATCTATCCTTTTGGAGCAGGAGGAAAGCAAAAAATTAAAAAATATTTGAACAACAAAAAAATACCGCAATATGAAAAAGATAATTTAGTATTTTTATGTTCCGGTCAGGAGGTACTCTGGGCTGCCGGACTTGGTATAAGTGAAAAAATTAAGGTTGAAAACAAACCAACTCACATGCTTATGTTAATAAAAAAATAAAGGCAGGTTATTTATGGATATTAAAGTTGAAGATTTAAAAGTATTGTTTACAGAAAAACAAATTCAAGCCAAAATAAAAGAGATAGCAAAAGAATTAAATGCATTTTATAAGGGCGAAGATGTTTATGCAATATGCGTACTTAAAGGTGCGGTAATGTTTGCGACTGATTTAGTTAAGTCATTGGATATGCCGTTAAAAATGGAATTTATACGACTTTCCAGTTACGGTACTGCTTTTTCCTCTACCGGAAAAGTTAATGCCGTAGATATTTCTCTGCCGGATTTAAACGACAAAAATGTTTTAATTATAGAAGATATTATAGACACCGGTTTAACCGCAAAATTTCTGATAGATTTTATGCATTGCAATTTCAAAACTAAATCCACAAAATTTTGTTCGCTTTTAGACAAAAAAGTATGCAGAAAAACAGATATAGAACCTGATTATTACGGATTTCATATAGACGACAAATTTGTTGTCGGATACGGGCTGGATTATGAAGGGTATTACAGAAATTTAAGATATATAGGTTATGTAGAGGCAAAATAATTGTTTAAAAATACAATAGAACATATTGCTGAATTTTATAATATCAACAGGCATGAAGAATTATTTGATGTGCTGCAAAAAATTATTCGTTTTGATTCTGGCTATATATTTTTTATTACCCCTGAAGATATCAGAATTGAATATACATATAACAGCAAAATCCCTTCACAAAATATTCTTATAGAAAAATCGCTGAGTAAAAAACTATTCAAAGGAGTTTTTGATAAAGATTTTTCCGTTCTTATAGAAAAATTCGGTATAGAAAATTATCTTGCCGAACCTTTGAAAATTAAAAATACCGTTTTCGGTATACTGGTAATATCAGGTGATAAATTTTCCGAAGATGAAAAACTTGTTTTCAAAAGCTGCGCAGCAATAATAGCCAATATAACTAAAGATAAAGAAATAAACAAAATTCTTGCAATGCAGATAAAAGCTTTGCAGGAAGGAATTTTAGAAATTAACACAGAGAACAAAAAAATAAAACAATCCGAAGAAGTTAAAACGAATTTTTTATCACATATAAGCCATGAAATAAGAACACCTTTAAGTTCAATCCTATGCTATTCCGAGATGCTTGCCAAAGAACTGGCGGGCGAACTGAATAAAAAACAAAAAGAATTTATACAGGATATTCAAACCTCAGGTATTCACCTGCTAGGCATAATAAATGAAATACTGGATATTTCAAAAATCGAAGCAGGAGCAATGAAGTTAAACCGCAGTAATTTTGAACTTTCTACAGCAGTAGTTGAAGCCTGCAATGTAATCAAACCACTTGCTGCTCAAAAAGAAATAGACATTGCAACCGAGGTTGAAGCTGTTACAATTAATGCTGATTATCAAAAAATCCAGCAAATTTTATTTAATTTGTTGAGTAATGCGGTGAAATTTACACCCAACAACGGTAATATATGGATAAAAGTACACAAAAAAGAGAATATGGCTGAAATTATCGTGAAAGATAACGGCTCAGGTATTGCTACGGAAGATCAGGAAAGGATCTTTGAAAAATATGAACAGTGCACTGATAGCAACAAGAGTTTATCAACCGGTCTTGGATTAACGATAACAAAAGAATTTGTAAAAATGCATGACGGCACGATTACAGTACATAGTAAAAAGGGGGCTGGCACTGAATTTTGTGTATGCATTCCGCAAATATAATAAGGAAATTATCTGGTTAACTAAATTCATGTTGGTTACGCAGGTGTTTTAAAAGTGACAGCATATTTCCTGCGGAATGTCCATATTGCCTGATATATTCTCCGTTGCCATCAGGTTTAGGTACACCGGGAACATGAAAATACTTGTTTGTATAATTGATAAAATTAATAAAAGTATTTTCATCTGTATCAAGTCCAATTTTTACAGCCGCAGCAAAAGATTTTTTATCTATTTGTTTAACAGCCTGTAAAAGCTTCTTTTGCTCGTTTGCGCCGAGTAAATCATAATATTCATGGAACAAGGTAAAATCAGTTATCACAGAAACCATGTCAAGATAACTGTTCTGATGTTGCGGTTTGGTTTTGGTAAAATAATCAATCACACTCAATTTGTTTTTTTCATAATCTACCATTAAATTGTTTGGATTAATTGAATCAGTCTTAAATCCATGCGGTACACCGTATTCTATATTTACAGCATCGTCAAGAGTTTTTATCTGAAGAGCCAGATCATCAAAGACAGACTGTTCCATCCCGGCAATTCTCGTTACCTGCGTATAATATTGATGAGCCTGCTCCTTGGTCACCGGAACAGCATCACGTATTTTTTCATCCCATATTGTAGACGACCAATTTTTTATTGAGTGCGGCTCCCCTGATATTTTTTTTAAAAGTATTAACCTGTAATTTTCAGGATGCACCCACACCGGCTGACCGAGATTAACATCATCGGGAAATATGTTCAACGGCACTTCAAGCGGTTTGTAATATGATTTTGGTTTCAAGACTTTTAATACATATTTGTCTAAAAAAGGAATATTGTATACTTTTGAATTTGCGCCTTTACCTGCCAGATTTTCTTCGGGTGGATTGAATAGAAATTTGAGAAATTTTTGATATTTGTCACTGTATGAAAGTTCTTTTCTGATATTTTGCGGCAGCGAATTAGCAAGCGGGGTATCTGGCAGCTGATGAAATAATTTTCTTGCTGTTTTTAAGTTTTTTCTGTGAATAAAATAAATACCAGCCCCGACAACAGACAATCCGGCAATAGCAGCTCCTGTTGTTTTATAAATAGAATTAATATTCTGCTGCGTTGTTGTATTTTTCGAAGATATCGAATCAGACGGCTGTTTTTGAGGCAATACCGACCTCTGCTGATTGGTAAAATTTACATTCCTAACCGCACTAATTTTCATTATTACTCCTAAATTACACAAATAATTATGCGCAAAAGAATATTAAAAATCAAGCATTAATAACCAAATTGTTCACGCGAATTAAGATATTCCTTAATAGAATTTAAAGATGCCTGAACAATACGCGTTACACGTGAAGAAGAAAGCCCGACTTGTTTTGCTATATCTTTTACCTGCATGTTACGGTAAAAACGGTACTCAACTACGGTTCTTTCTTTTGGCGGTAATTTTGTAATAGCTTCCCTTATCATGCGCCCGAGCTCTGTAATTTCCGCATTTTCATCCGGCATGGCATGCGTATCTTTTATAAAATCAAACGGAGAATCGTTATCGCTTGCGGCAGCAGCAAGTCCGTCTATGGAAAGAATTGTTTCATAAACAGCCTCACGAACTTTTGTTTTTTCATCGACTTCCGTTCCTTCTTCAATATCCTCATCATCTTGTTTATGTTTAAGTGAATACCATTTGTAACGTATTCTCAATTCGTTTCTTATCGCCCACCTTACGGCAGTAGCAATATATGCGGCATTGTATTTTTCCAATTGTTCAGGTGATTTGTTTTGAACAAGTGCTTGTATAGCCAGAATTCCTATTGATACGAGTTCTTCATAATCGACCATGTGTGACGGAATACGCCTGTATTCAACACGCGCAACTTTTTGTACTATATCTATATATTCTTGTAATTTATTTTTATCTTGCATAATCATGATCAATTATAATAATAACATAAGTTTTATTTTCTCATACCATTATTTGTAGGATTTTTCATGTTATATACAAAAAGCAGAATTTCTGCAACTGCTTTGTATAATTCCGGCGGAATCATCTGGTTTAGGTCAACCATTTTGAATAAAGCACGGGCAACCGGCGGATTTTCAATAACTGGCACAGCATGTTCATTTGCTATTTTAATAATTTTTTTAGCAATTAACTCGGTACCTTTAGCAATAAGCATAGGGGAAGCCATTTCTTCAGCTTTATACTTGAGCGCACATGCTATATGTGTCGGATTAGTGACAACAAAATCAGCTTCAGGGACTGCGTCCATCATGCCTCTTTGCAGCATCTGCATGCGGCGTTGGCGAAGTGCGGCTTTTACGTTCGGATCACCTTCTGTGTTTTTGTATTCGTCTTTAATTTCTTTAAAAGACATTTTTTGGTCTTTTAAAAACTTCCATTTTGTAACACCGTAATCCGCGGCGGCAATTACAAGGAAGGCAATACACGCCTGAAAAATAAAATCTGTGATTAATTTTCCGAACTCTATCATTACAGCAAAATTGTTATCAACAGCCGCCAGCATAAGTATGCTTTCAATGTGTTTTGTATAAACACTCCAGCCGATATATCCCAAAAGTACAACTTTAACAATATTTTTCATCAATTCAAAAAGTGTTTTGATTGACATAATGTTTTTGAAATATTTTGTCGGATTAAGTTTATCGAGTTTTGGCATAAGAGGAGCTGTCGCAACGAGCGGTCCGACCTGAATAAAATCCGCCATAATTGCAACAAACCATGCCAAAAATAATATTGGACCTATAATTAAGCAGGTAGTTTTAAGAGTAATCATAAGTATATAACTCATGCCTATTTCAGACAGATGCGCATTGGGGATTTGCTCATACAAAA
>CALUQJ010000009.1 GCA_944322865.1 Candidatus Gastranaerophilales bacterium | reverse complement strand
CATGTTGCCCTTTAAAACATACCAATCTCGTTCCAATGTATAAGAGCACACTTCGTGTGCTGTTGCGGGATGACGGCTTGTCGATGACCGTTATTAGCCGGCTTTTAAGTCTGTAACGGATTTTAAGTTTGAGCAAAAGGCGACAACTCCAATCTCGTTCCAATGTGTAAGAGCGGACTGTGTCCGCCTCGCAAGGTGTCGCTCAATGAAAATTGCACAAACTGTTTTATACTCTTATACAAAAACCAAGCGGGCTTGCTCTGCAAGCCCGCTTGGTTTTTATTTTCTTTATTAATCAAAAACGTAATTAATAATTGCTGCTTCTCTTGCTCGTTTAATTGCTTTTGCTACCATTCTCTGATGTTTTGCGCAATTTCCAGTGATACGACGAGGAATGATTTTTCCTGCTTCTGTCAGGTATCTTCTCAATTTTGCTCCGTCTTTATAGTCAATGGTTTCTACTTTATCGCCACAAAGACTACAGCTTTTACGTTTTTTCTTGTCTAAATCTTGTTTAGCCATTTATTTATTTTACCTTTCTAGTTTTTTCGACCCGGCTGAAATCTTATAAACAGCCGCTTTATTTTTGTACCATATTTTTTCCGGTTTGTCAAATTAGAACGGTATTTCGTCCTCATTGATCAGTTCATTAGAAAAATCGTCGGATTCAAATTTCACAATATCTTCTGCGCCGGAGGTTACTGAAGATGAAACAGAGCTTCCTGACAGTTTTTCTATTGCATTGGCATCTATTTCATAAATTCTGCGTTCGGCGCCGTCATCGGCTTTGACCGTATTGGTCTGGAGTCTGCCTTCTACAAGCACTCTGTCGCCTTTTGTGAGTGATGAAACTATTTCATCAAGGCTGTTTCGTCTTGATACTACACGGATTAATATTTCGTTGCGTTCGCCTATATTTAAAACAAACGCCGATACTGCAATATTATTCTGTGTAAACCGTTTTTCCGGTGCTCTGTATACTATTCCTGTTACTACTGATTTTGCTACTGACATTTTTTTCACCATAGCCTACGATTTCCGTAAGCCGCCTTTCATTTGATTTTCTTGTAACTTTTGCCGGTTACCTAGTTATCGGCTTTATATTGTCAATGCGCTCGGGTGTCTTGTAGGTTTTTTGCTTTCCGTGGAACTTATCCCTCGCACCTGTTTTTTCACCATAGCCTACGATTTCCGTAAGCCGCCTTTCATTTGATTTTCTTGTACTTTTGCCGGTTACCTAGTTATCGGCTTTGGCTTTAATGTTGGACTGATAAGCACAACGTACTGAGTTTAACACCTTCGCGTCAGAACATCTTATACATTGTTGGCGGGTCTGCACAACCTACTGATCTACTGACCTTTTATTGTGGTGGACTCGCTAGCGCTTTGCCCACCCTGCTTACTGGTACACCCAACCGGTTTACGCTTTTGCTTTTGCTGCAACTTCCATAAACATTGTTCTTAAAATGTTGTCATTCAGTCTTAATTGGCGTCTAAATTCTGCTACGTTTTCAGCAGGTATTGATAAAACTGATGACACAAAAAATCCGTCACGGAAATTTTGGATTTCATAAGCCAGTTTTTTTCTGCCGATTTTGTCGGTAGATTCTACTGTGCCGTTAAATTCAACTACTGAGCCACTGATTTTATCCACAGCTTTGTCAATTTCTTCTGCATCTAAATTCGGTTTGAATATTGCAAGTAATTCATAAGTTTTCATGTTTAATTTCTCCTTTATTAACTTATCATATCTTATCTGAAAGTCACTGATTTTACAATATATAATCAGCAAAAAAACTGTATTCGGCAGGACCTGTTAAGAAAATATTTTTTTTACTATCTGCCCTAGAGCCTTGCCATTCCACGAATACAGCCCCTCCAAGAAGATTAACTTTTACACTGTTTTCTGTTAAGTTATTTAAAATACCTGCAACAACACTTGCGCATGCTCCTGTTCCGCAGGCAAGAGTTATGCCGCAGCCGCGCTCATAAACTCGCATTTCTATTTCGCTACGGCTGATGATTTTTACAAATTCTGTATTCGTTTTTTCAGGGAAAAACGGATGTTTTTCTATTACAGGTCCGTAAGTTTCCGCAAGATACATAGGATCATCTTTTGTGAATATTACACAGTGAGGGTTCCCCATTGATACAGGCATGATGTCAAAATCTTTATCCGAAGCTTTGATTTTTCTTTCTCCTTTAAACGGAATTTTTTCATCTTCTAAAACCGGTATTCCCATATCGACTTTTACTAACCCGTTATCAAGAAGTTCCGGCTTAATCGTTCCGGCAAGTGTTTCTACGCTGAATTGTTTTTTATTTACAAGCTTTTTATCATATACATATTTTGCAAAACATCTCATTCCGTTGCCGCACATTTGCGCTGTTGAACCGTCTGAATTATAGAAATACCACCCGATATCCGTATTTTTGGTGTCGGTTTTCGGGATAATCATGCCGTCTGCACCGATACCGAAATTTCTATCGCAAATCTTTTTTGCAAGTTCAGGCAGCGCCATGCCTGTCTTTAAGTATTCTTCATAATCCATAATTACAAAATCGTTGCCGCAGCCCTGCATTTTAGTTATTTTTATTGTTTTCATATAATACCTCTTTATTCTTCATCATTTTCTGCAATCCATTTTTTAGGATCAAAACGCAAATCTTTTACATTTAATTTGAGTGATTTGAGATATGGTTCCAATTTAACAAGCAATTGAGTTTTTTTTAGCATAAGTTCTTGTGCCACAATCGCGTTTTCACAGGCTATTACCATAACTCCTCCTCCCAGCATTGAATAAGGCTTTGAGCGGTCAGCAAATTTTTTCCCTGCTGCCTTTTCCCAGAATTTGTATAAGTTATTGCGCGTAATCGCTTTTTTAATTTCTGTTTTGCCTAGCAGTGTTTCTACCAGCTCTTCGGTTGTTGTAAAGTTTGTGTATAGAATTTTTTTTGACATATCCGCTGATGTATTTTTGTGATAAACTTTAGGAATGGATTGTTCTAACTTTAATGATATCATAAAATCAGCAAAAAATATATTGATAATTTCTCATATTAATCCGGACGGAGATACGCTTGGCAGTATGTGCGGACTTTATCACGCAATAGAAGAAAATTTTAAAAAGAAATGTGACATGCTGGTTCTGTCAAAAGTCCCTAAAATATACGAATTTTTGCCGGAAATATCACGAGCAAAACTTGTTGAGATGTATGATAAATCAATGGTTTATGATCTTGTCATCTGCGTTGATATTGCAGCAGAAAACAGATTTGAAGATGCTAAAATACTCTTTGATAAAGCTTTATATACAGTAAATATTGACCATCATAAAACTAACACCCAATATGCTGATTTAAACATTGTAGATGTAAACGCAAGTTCAGCAGGAGAATTGCTTTACGGATTAATGAAGGATTTAAAATGGAAAATCAATAATGCCGCGGCAACCTGTCTTTATACTGCAGTGCTGACTGATACCGGCTCTTTTAGATTCAGCAATACAACGCCGGTCACCTTTAAAACAGCGGCTGATCTGGTCGCTATGGGCGTTGATGCTGTCGAAGTTTACAAAAACTGCTATGAAACAAATTCTAAAAGCATGGTTATGTTTCAGGCATATTGTATAAGTAATGCAAAATTCGTTAACAATGATACAATTGCATATTCAATTATTTATAAAAAAGATATGGAAAGATTTTCGGCTGGTGATGATTGTACCGAAGGTCTTGCCGAAAAATTACGTGCAATAGAAACAACAAAAGTTTCATTTATTGTACGTGAAATAGGCACACGTATTTCTAAAGTATCTATGCGCAGTAAAGATGTAGATGTTGCAGAAATATGTTCTGTATTTGGCGGCGGCGGACATACTTGTGCTGCCGGATGCGTGATTAAGTCTGCTCCGGGAACTGCTGCCAATAAAATTTTGGATGAAATCAAGAAACGGAAATTCTAACAGTGAAACAAACTCTTATACGCGGGATAAAAAGACTTGTAATCTCTGTCATAAAAAACGATTTTTACGGAATGGCCGCAGAAATGGGATTCATGATGGTTATCGGAATTTTTCCGTTTATGTTGTTTTTGATGGCTGTTTTTGGCTGGATGGGTAATAAATCACTTATGGATCCTATTTTGCGTTTTTTGTCTAATATCATGCCGGAACAGGCTATGGATTTGATTTATACTGTATTGTCCGAGGCTATGATTTTTTCTCACGGCAAAACAATTGCGATTATAGGTTTTATTGTTACTCTTATTCTTTCAACAAACGGCGTTGCTGTTGTGCTCAAGGGGATGAACAGGGCTTATAAGGTTAATGAAACCAGAAGTTTTATTTACACAAGATTTTTGTCTTTGTTAATGGTATTTGTCGACACTCTTGTTATGTTTTTGAGCATAAACTTAATTGTATTTGGTAAAGTCATTATTCACTTTATGACAACGCATTTGCACATGTCCTGGGCAACAGCGGCAATATGGCTTATAATCAGATGGCCAATTGCATTTGCTGCATTGTTTTTAATGGCATTTTTAAGCTATTATATCCTGCCTGATTTGAGGGGTAATGAAAAATTCAAAATGCGCAGTACACTGCCCGGAACATGGTTTTTCTGTACTTTCTGGCTGGTGGGTTCCTGGGGATTTTCAATTTATGTTAACAATTTGAAAACCTATAACATGGTTTACGGTACAATCGGAGCATTTGCAGTGCTTATGGTTTGGTTATATTATACTTCAATTCTTATTCTGGTAGGGGCAGAGATAAACTCTCAGGTTTACAACCGGCTTAACAAAAAAGCTCAAGAAATAAGGGATTCTTTTGATGCTTTAGAAAAAATCCAAAAGCGTTCTTAAAAAAATGTAACCAATTTGCCTATTGATTTTATATAGGTTAAAATGATAATATCTTGGGATTATAGCGGAGGAAATTATGCCGGAATTTGCCAAAAAATATAGCAATTCATACTATACGAATTACAGCAGACAGTATAATTCATCACTGGCGCATAGAACATATTACAAAGATGCAAAAAGACAGGAAAATTCTAACCCAGTGCCTATCAGACGCAATGTTAACAGCAAAAAAGTTAAAAGAAATAATTTGATACATAGGATTATTTCTGTAATAATAGTCAGTTTAATCGGCATATTTATACTTCCGCCGGGATTCAGCCACTACGTAAAACCTGTTTTAAAAGGGGGCTCATCTTATCCTTATTTAAAAGCGGATTATGAACAGATGCGTTTCCCGACAGCCAATTACCTTTCAAACAGCTGGTATTTCGGGCTGCGTTCATTGCAAGGGGCTAATACTGAAAAACCTTTAATGGCAAATATTACCGAAGGGCAGGAAATTGAAAGTTTGAAAAATCAATTAATAGGTCTTGCAGCAGCTTATCCGTCAATTCATCCGGCGGTTTACGTCTGGAATTACGAGGACGGAAGCTACGTTGATATGAATGCCGATGAGATTTTTGCAACTGCAAGTATTATAAAACTACCTGTACTTGTCCAGTTATTCAGAGCAATAGAAACTAATGATATAAATATTTACGATGATATGGAACTGACTGAATATTTCAGAACAGAAGGTTCCGGAAGTCTGCAATTTAAAGCGGAAGGTTCAAAATATTCAATAGATGATCTTGCACGTGTGATGATTACCGAATCCGATAATTCTGCGACTAATATGCTTGTTGCAAAATTAGGTTCTATGACCAATATAAACAGCGGAATTAGAGATTGGGGGCTGAAAAAGACCCATATGCAGACATGGCTGCCGGATTTGGCTGGGACTAATAAGACAACGGCACGAGAAATGGCGCGGATTTTGTATAATATAGATAATCCTGGGTTTTTAAGCACAACATCACGCGAAAAAATATTTGATTATATGGGACATGTCCACAATAACCGCTTAATTCAGGCGGGACTCGGGGCTGGTGCTACATTCCTGCATAAGACCGGTGATATTGGTTCTATGTTGGGTGATGCCGGAATTGTTTACACTCCAAATGACAAAAAATATATCGTTGTAATTCTGGCTAACCGTCCTCACAATTCACCACAAGGTAAAGAATTTATCGTAAGAGCCTCAGAATTAATTTATAATACGCTGGCGGGTTAGTTCCATGTTAAAGGATTTACTGGAAAAACGTAATTGCTTTAAACTTGTCTGCGGGGCGGGGAATGAGGATGCCATAGAAGTTGAAAAACTTGTAACACTTTATGCAAAAGCCGGCTGCCGCTTTTTCGATTTGTCAGCAAAAGAAGAAATTATAGACGCAGCAAAAAGCGGTATTTTAAAATCCGGGGTTAAAGATGCTTACCTTTGCGTAAGCGTTGGAATTAAAGGTGATCCGCACATTTCTAAAGCACAAATAGATTATGAAAAATGTATCGGCTGCGGCAAATGCGATGAAATTTGTCCAAATAACGCAATAATATATCATAAAGTTAAAAATATGAAATGCATTGGCTGCGGCAAATGCGCAAAAGTTTGTTCAAAAGGGGCAATAAGTTATACATCTGAAAATATAGATCTGAATATTGTGCTTCCGTCTTTAATAGAAAAAGGCATTGATTGTATTGAATTACACGCAATGGGAACGGATGAAGAGGATATTCTCTCAAAATGGGAAACGATTAATAAACTTTATACAGGCATGGTTAGTATCTGTACAAGTCATGGTAAAATAAGTGACGAGGCAATGATTAAGCGTATAAAAAGAATGCTGAATTACCGTTCCCCATATACAACAATAATTCAGGCAGACGGTTTTCCTATGAGCGGCGGTCGTGATGATTACAAAACAACCTTGCAGGCGGTTGCAACTGCTGAAATTGTGCAGAATGAAAATTTGCCGGTTTATTTAATGCTTTCCGGCGGTACAAATACAAAAACAGCAGAACTGGCTTCTCTTTGCGGGATAAAGTTTAATGGGGTTGCTGTCGGATCTTATGCACGTAAAATAGTACGTGAACAGATTGATTGTGAAGATTTTTTAGAAAATCCTGTTATTTTTGAAAAAGCACTTATAAAAGCCGAAAAATTAGTCCAAAGTGTACAATTCTAAAAGATTTATGCCTATAATATAACAAAACCGCGGCGCGATTTTATATCGCACCGCGGTTAATTTTAGCAATTTATTCTTATGCTTCAGCAGTTTCTTCTGCCGGAGCTTCACTTGCTGCTTCTGCCGCTGCTTTAGCTTCTTCTTCAGCTTTTGCCTTTGCTTCAGCTTCAGCCTGAGCTTTGGCTTGTGCTTTTTTAGACAGTTTTACTGTTTCTGATTTTTTGTAGTTCAAGGTACCGTCATCGTTGCAGTTTTTGATTAAGTATGCAACTGTTTCGGTTGGTTGTGCACCTTTTTTAACCCAATCCAGTGCTGCTGCTTTATCTAACTGCATAGCTTTTGTTTTAGGGTTGTAATGACCCAATTCCTGAATAGGTTTACCTTCACGTTTTGTAGTTGAATTGATAACGATAATTCTGTATGTAGGAGCTTTTTTAGCGCCTAATCTTTTTAATCTGATTTTTAACATTATAATTTTCCTTCTCTTTATTAATTTAGTCACATTCGGCTTCACAGCCGCCGCTTGCTGTAAATCCTTGAACAAGGCTAAAGAGGAATTACCCGTTCCAAATTTATCAAAACATAAAAGGATTTCATAATCAAGTCATATTAAAAAAGATTACGGACGCATATATTTAATAATTTTCGTGCTAAAATTAAACTATGGACAGAAAAGAATTTATAAATGCAAAACGTATTGTTATTAAAGTCGGTACAAATGTTTTAAGAAGTGACGACGGGCATATATCCCTGCCGCGGGTATTTTCTTTTATAGAAAATATGGCGGCATTGGTTAAACAGGGTAAAGAAGTTATTCTTATCACATCAGGGGCAGTCGGTATGGGGAAAAAACGACTCGGACTTGAAAGCACCGAAGGCATGGCTATGAAACAGGCATGTGCTGCTATCGGGCAAGGAAAATTGATGTCTGTTTACGAAAATGGGTTTGATGCTTACGGACTCGTTGCAGCACAAATACTTCTAACAGAAGATGATTTCTCTATTCGTCAGAGATATTTAAGCCTCAGAACAACATTAAACAAACTACTTGAATTAGGCACTATCCCGATTATAAATCAGAATGACACGGTTTCAACTCTGGAAATTTCTCAAAGATATGAAAATAAACTTGTGTGTTTTTCAGATAACGACAAACTCTCTGCACTTGTTGCAAGCGAACTTGATGCCGATTTGTTAATAATTCTTTCTGATATAGAAGGGCTTTATGACGCTAATCCTAAAGAAAATCCTGATGCAAAACTTATAAAAGAGGTTCCTGAAGTGACAGATGAAATACTATCTCTCGCGCAAGGGGTATCTTCAGGCGGACGCGGAGGTATGTCGACTAAACTTGAAGCTGCAAGGCTCGTAACACGTTTTGGCGGCAAAGTCCTTATTGCAAACGGAAAAATTCCGTATGTTATTAAAAAAATATTCGATGGTGAAGAGCTTGGTACAATGTTCCTGCCGCAGGGTGAATTTCTCTCAGACAAGAAACGCTGGATCGGTTATGCCACTAACATTATCGGTAAAATTGTCGTAAACAACGGCGCAAAAAAAGCCCTTATCGAAAAACGCAAAAGTCTTTTGCCTATCGGGGTTTTAAAAGTTATCAATAAATTTGACAAGGGTGATGTAATTTCAATTCTTGATGAGAATGAAAAAGAGTTTGCGCGCGGGATTGTAAATTATAATTCAGAGGCTTGCAAAAAAGTTGTAGGCTGTCATTCCGATAATATTCTTGAAATATTAGGGTTCAAGAATTACGATGCAATTATTACGCGGGATAATATAACGATTTTATAAAAGGGAAAATTTATGGATTTTATTGAAATAGCAGGCGCAGCTAAGCAAGCCGCACTTGAAATAGCTGATATTCAGACAGAACTGAAAAATAAAGCATTGATAGCAATTGCTGATACTCTTGAAAACAGCAAAGAAGAAATTTTTCAGGCAAATCGGCAGGATTTACAAGCCGCTGAAAAACTTGTTGAGGCAGGCGAAATTACACAATCTACATTCAACCGCTTGAAACTCGACGAAAACAAGATGCGTGATATGATATCCGGAATAAGAGATATCGCAAAGCTAGAAGATCCGGTGAATAAAACCCTGTTAACACGAGAACTTGATAATGGCTTAATTTTACACAAAGTATCCTGTCCTATCGGAGTTTTAGGAATAATTTTTGAAGCAAGACCTGATGTTATCGCGCAGATTTCCTCGCTTGCCATAAAATCCTCAAACGCCGTAATACTTAAAGGCGGTAAAGAATCTATCAATACTAATAAAACAATTCTCGGTATAATAAATTCCACGCTGAACACAATAGAAGGTTTTCCTAAAAACGTGTTAAATCAGGTATTTACGCGTGATGATATTGCCGAAATGCTTAAATGTGACAAATATATTAACCTGATAATTCCGCGCGGCGGCAACAAACTGGTCAAATTTATCAAAGAAAACACTAAAATTCCAGTTCTGGGGCATGCTGACGGAATATGCCATATTTTTGCAGATAAATCAGCAGAATTAGAAATGGCAAAAAAAGTCATCATTGACGCTAAAACGCAGTACCCAAGTGCCTGCAACGCCGTAGAAACACTGCTTATTCATAAGGATTTTCCGTCTAAAGATGAACTTTTAAAAGCGCTTGAAGCAGCAGAAATTAAATTAGTATTCAATCCTGACAGCTGGGCGTTTGAATACGGTGACAAAATTCTCGCCGTAAAAACTGTTTCCAGTCTTGAGGAGGCAATTGAACATATTAATACATACGGCTCAGGGCATACTGACAGTATTTTGACAACAGACATTCAGAACGCTGAAAAATTTATGAACAAAGTTGACTCAGCAGGTGTATATTTCAACGCCTCAACGCGTTTTGCAGACGGGTTCAGGTATGGTTTCGGGGCAGAAGTCGGCATTTCCACAAATAAAACCCATGCCAGAGGTCCTGTAGGGCTTGAAGGTCTGACTATTTATAAGTACAAACTCAAAGGAACAGGACAAATAGTCGCTGACTACGTCAGCGGTAAAAAACACTTTTCGCATAAGGATTTGTAAAATACACTTGACTTTTGGCAGGTTTTACCCTACAATATAATAAAGGTATATTACATGCATAACGTTATATATTATCATACCAAGAATAATAAATGTCCATTTGATGAATGGTTTTCATCACTGGATAATTCTGTACAAATACGTATAATTAAGCGTATTAACAGAATTTATGATAATAATTTTGGCGATTACAAAAAAATTGATAATGATTTATATGAAATGCGATTTAGTTATGGTGCCGGTTATAGGATCTATTATTCTATTATTAATAATATAATTGTTATACTTATTTCAGGTGATGATAAATCTTCACAACCAAAAGATATTCAGAAGGCTAAAGAATACTTACAAGATATAAAGGAACGTTACAATGGATAATGTAAATATAGATAAAATATTAAAAGATTTCAAATCCCATGAAGAATACTTATCCGAAAAACTTCAGGACGAAAAGTTTCAAAAGGAATTTCTCAGAGTGAGTATTGAAGAATATGCAGAAGATGGTGATTTCAAAGAATTTTTTCGTTCTCTTGAACAAGTAATAAAAGCGCGTGGTTCTGTCAGAAGTTTTGCCGAAAAAATAGATATAGATCGTTCTAATCTATGTGATATTCTCAATGGAAAAACTATACCACGTATCGACACTTTAAACAAAATTTTAAAAGGTCTAGGGGCATCAATAACGATAAAAACAGCTTAGAACAAAGGATATTTTGAATGCAAAAAATCGGGATAATAGGACTTGGGCTGATTGGCGGCTCTATATTTAAGGATTTGACAGCACTCGGATATGATGTCAAGGCAGTTTCGCACTCTCAAAACGGCAACAACATCTATAAATCTTACGAAGATTTGAAAGACCGCGAAGTGATTTTTGTCTGCTCTGCTATGAATAAAACCCTTGCTGTTCTTGACGAATTGGAAAATATTTTGTCTGCTGAAACAATAGTTACAGATGTATGCAGCCTTAAAGAATTTGTCAGCAAAAAAGAACGCCCTTATATATTTATTCCGTCACATCCTATGGCGGGAACTGAACATAAAGGTTATGAAAACTCTTTCTCAGGACTTTTTAAAGGTGCGAAATGGGTTATTACAAAACAGTGCCCGCAAACACAAACTTTGGTCAAAATAATAAAACAACTCGGAGCAACACCTGTATTTATGAATGCACAGGAGCACGATGAGGCAGCAGCTATGATATCTCATATGCCAATGGTCGTAGCACAGGCTCTTTTTCTTGCTGCATCTGAAAACCCTAAGGCGCTTGAAATTGCAGCAAGCGGTTTTCGAGATATGACACGGCTTGCGCTTTCTAATGAAGAAATGGCTGTTGATATGGTTCATATGAATGCTGAAAACATTCAGAATGCCATTTTAAAGTTATATCAGGCTCTTGGCAAATTAACAGCGGGAAACTATTTGGAAATAATTTCCCGCATAAAAGCAGAACGAACAAGAATGTTTAGAAAGGAAGAAGAAGTCTAAGCGTTTTTGACATCGGTTTTTAATACATTGTACGCAACCGCTGCCGCAAAACCCAAAAATGCACCAAGACCGACAAATCCAGGTCTTATACGTTTGGTAACACCTACTTCGTATGCTGTCACATAACGTTTATACATTTTTGAGGCAAAATCATTTACACTGGAAACAATGTTTCTCAGCTCTAATTTGTCCTCAGGAGAAAGTTTTTTCATAAGTTTAATTTTTGCTGCCGCATTGAACATGCTTTTATCCGGCGTGACTTCAACGCCTTTCATATTCAATACTTTGTCCGGCATAGGAGCAGCTTGAGCATCTACCATTTTGATAAAAGTGTCCTGAGCCAAAGTTTTATTAGGCAGATTACGTATTTTTTCAATTACAACACCCTTTACATTGCTCGTCTCTTTTTTGATGATGTTCATCGCTGTTTGGTATTCTTTTGTTTCCTTTTCGGGTTCTGTTACAGGCAAAAGATATTTGGAAACATAACCCGTAACGCCGCCAACTGTAACCCCTTTAATTACATTACTCAACATAGAGTTGTCATTTTGATGTACTGCACTTACTGTCGCCATAGCTAAACCTCACTATTTAACTAACACCTCGTAAACACTACACGTATAAGTTCAATTTTTGCTAATAAAAACCAAACTTACTAAACGTATAATATAGCAGATTTACACTTAAATATTTTAAAACCCTTGTTGTTGCAGAATAAACACTAAATTTTAAAACTGAGTAATTAAATCCAATAAAAATTATAGCAAACTTTTATTTTTTTGTCAATACTTTTATGAAGTTTAGTAACAACATAATTATGACAAGTACGGCAATTGCTATAAAATAGTATTTTATCACCCCTACGAACAGCGTCGCCATTGCACCTGCAATAATAGCAAACGATGCTAATATAACAACTGTCTTTTTCTGTGAAAAACCGGCATGGAGAAGTTTATGATGAATATGTTCCGCATCTGCAACAAAAGGAGATTTACCTTTCCATATACGTCGCAGACTGGAATATGTTATATCCATAATCGGTACTGCCAGAACGACAAACGGTAATAATATTGCCAGTGT
Source organism: Candidatus Gastranaerophilales bacterium (assembly GCA_944322865.1). GTDB lineage: Bacteria > Cyanobacteriota > Vampirovibrionia > Gastranaerophilales > Gastranaerophilaceae > CALUVH01. The sequence continues at coordinate 25,878 of CALUQJ010000009.1, read as the reverse complement.
TGCAGCTTTCATAACACCTGTAATTGATATTGCTGCAAGTAAAAATCCTGAAAATAATGCCCCGGAATCACCCATAAATATTTTTGCAGGATTATAATTATAGGTCAAAAATGCAAGCATAGAACCCGCAAGAATAAATCCGATGAGTGCACTGATAGGGCTTGAAGGATGGATTGAAACCGCAATAATAGCCAGGGTTACTGCATTTATTGTCACTACAGAACCTGCCAGTCCGTCAACTCCGTCAATAAAATTAAACGCATTACTGATACCTACAAGCCACAATATTGTAATCGGATAAGACCACAAGCCTAAATCCAATCCGCCGAAAAACGGTATGTGATTTATTTGTACTCCAAGCAGATAAACAAGGGTTGAGATCGCTATCTGTATAAAAAGTTTAAATTTTGCATCAAGATTGTAAATATCATCCACAAGCCCAAGCAAAAACATCAATGAACTTCCGAGCAATATACCTGACAGCAGGCTTCCGTAAGGATAATAGCTCAAAAACACAAGGCATAAGAATGAAAGCATGGCACTAAGCCAGATAGCTACACCACCTATTCTGGATATTGGTTTAGTGTGTATTTTCCGTTCGTTCGGCACATCAACCAGTCCTTCTTTTTTGGAAAAGCTTATAACAAGCGGCACCAGAAAAACACCGAAAATATAAGCAATTACTGTTCCAAAAATATGTGCATGTGCAAGTTTTATAATCATTTTTTAGCCTTTATATTTACTCTTGATAAAGCGGATATTTTTTACAAAGTTTTAAAGAGCGTTCTCTTAAATTTTGTAATCCCAGTTCATTATCTGATGAAAATATAGCAGATGCAATAATTTTTGCAACTTCTCGCATATCATCTTCTTTAAATCCTCTTGTTGTAACAGCAGGAGTACCTAACCTTATACCGCTTGTTACAAACGGACTTTGCGGATCGTTTGGAACGGTATTTTTATTAGCGGTAATTCCAACGCGCTCAAGAACATTTGCCATATCTTTACCTGTCTTACCTGTTCTTCTCAAATCCAGCGTCATCAAATGGTTTTCTGTCATGCCACCTACAATATCCATGCCCTCATCCATAAGCCCTTGAGCCAAAGCTTTTGCGTTTTTAATGATTTGTTCCGCATAAGTTTTAAATTCAGGTTTTGATGCTTCAAGAAGCGCAACCGCTTTTGCTGCAATGATATGTTCCAAAGGACCGCCCTGCATACCAGGGAAAACCGCTTTATCAATGCCTTGAGCATGTTCTTGTTTACACATAATTATACCGCCTCTTGGTCCCCTGAGTGATTTGTGGGTCGTTGTTGTCACAAAATCCGCATAAGGTGCTGGGGACGGGTGAAGTCCTGCGACAACAAGTCCTGCAATATGTGCAATATCAGCAAGCAAATATGCCCCGACCTCATCTGCAATTTCTCTAAAACGTTTAAAATCTATAATCTTTGAATAATTACTTGCGCCGCAAATAATCAATTTAGGCTTATGTTCTTTTGCCATTTTTAAAACATTATCATAATCAATATTGCCTTCATCATCCACACCATAACTTTTTACGTTAAAGTACAAACCGGAAAAGTTAACCGGTGAACCGTGAGAAAGATGTCCGCCGTTTGATAAATCCATACCAAGAACGCTATCACCCGGTTTCAGGCAATACATAAATACCGCCATATTTGCCTGAGCGCCGCTATGCGGCTGAACATTAGCATGTTCCATATGGAAAAGTTCGCATGCACGTTTTTGGGCAACTTCTTCAATTATATCAACATGTTCGCAGCCGTTATAAAATCTTTTATGCGGTTTGCCTTCTGCATATTTATTTGTTAAAACACTTCCCGCAGCCTCCATAACCGCTTGAGAGGTAATATTTTCACTTGCAATAAGTTCTATTGTTTCTTGTTGTCTTTTTAATTCCTGTTCAATTTGTTCCGCAACAAGCGGGTCTACTTTTTTAATATGTTCTAAATGCATCATCTTACCTCCATACTTTATAAAAATCTTACCTTAAATAAGCTATAAAAACAAGAAGGTTAAAAAAGATTAAGCCCCCCTGCTGATTTTATACTAAAAAGTCACTGAATAAACAGTGACTTTTTAGTTAATATTAAACTTTTCTTTTGCGGGCTGCTTCAGATTTACGTTTTCTTTTTACGCTAGGTTTTTCATATCTTTCGCGTTTTTTAACTTCTGAAAGAATGCCGGCTTTTTGAATTTTTTTCTTAAAACGTCTTAATGCGCTTTCGATTGATTCGTTTTCGCCAACTTTAACTTCTGCCATTTATATTTCACCACCTTAAAAACTTGTAGTACATTCTGTATTAGTATTATAACAGAAAGAGAAAAATTTTTCAAGTCTTTAAAGCGAATTAACAGTATTTAATTAAAAAAATACAACTTAATATTGACAATTTTAATGAGTTCGTAGTAATATTTTGTTGTAGCTATTCCCGGATCGTCTAGCGGCAGGACTGAAGACTCTGGATCTTCCAACGGTGGTTCGAACCCATCTCCGGGAGTTTTTTTATGCCATAAAATCAAGTAGATGTTAATTGTTAAATACTTATTTATAAAATATCTATTCAGATTGTATTAATTTTTTCAAGGCATTTGCTATATAATTCTTTGGTGAATTTTTTTCGACAACTTCGCCATTTTTGATATAAGGAACTTCAATATTTGATTTTATTGAAGTCAGTTGAGTCGGCTGTTCAAAATGATACTCTTTGGTTGCTGTGTATGTTTTCACATTGGGATTGCGTTTAGTATCGTGAAGATCACTTATGGTAATGTTTATTGTATCAGTCGGCTTACCTATTTCTGAACCTACTGATTCAAAATAATCCCTGTCTTCTTTACTTAGCAAACTTTCAGGGGCTTTGATTGTTGTCTGTGCCTTAAATACCATTGGACTCATCATTGAAACTTTTGATACATTCATATAAATACTCCTTTTTGTTATTTATAAATTCTAACTCAAATAAATACTATCGAAATAAAGTAAAATATTTATTTTACAAAAATTAATATTACTTTCTTGCAACTGCATGACGCTCAAGAAGTACCATTAAAACTGATATATCAGCCGGTTTGACCCCGCCTATTCTGGAGGCTTGCGCAAGGGTTTTTGGTCGGATTTTCGACAATTTATCTTTTGTTTCTGATGATATATGATCGATTTTTGAATAATCGATGTCGTCAGGTATCTTATATTTTTCAAGTTTGCCTGACTGTTCAACCTGAAATTCCTGACGTTTTAGATAACCTTCATATTTTATAAGGATTTCTACCTGTTCATAGACATCTTTGGGGATATTTAATACACGGGTATCTTCATCCAGTTCTTTGATTATTTTGTAATTCAGATTAGGACGTTTTAAAAGCTCTGCAATTTTCATCCCGCGTTCTATGTTTTCTCCGTATTTTGCCAGAACAGATTTAACATCTTCACTTGCTGAAATTTTTGCCTCGCGGCAGCGCTGTAGTTCTTTTTCTATAGCAGCCTGTTTATCAGTGAATATTTTAAACTGACTATCATCAATTAATCCTATTTTATGTCCTACAGGTGTCAGGCGGAAATCGGCATTGTCCTGACGGAGCAGTAAACGGTATTCTGAGCGCGAAGTCAGCATTCTGTATGGATCCTGAATATCTTTTGTAACAAGATCGTCAATAAGTGTTCCTATATAAGAGGAACTCCGTGATAATTCAAGCATTTCTGTATTATTCAGGTAATTCATTGCATTAATTCCTGCAACAAGTCCCTGTGCTGCGGCTTCCTCATATCCGCTTGTCCCGTTTATTTGTCCGGCAAAGAAAAGCCCTTTTATTGTTTTTGACATAAGAGAATGCGTTGTCTGGACAGCCGGAACATAGTCATATTCAACTGCATAAGCAGGTTTAATGACGTGTGCATTTTCAAGTCCCGGAAGTGTTCTGAGCATTTTTACCTGAACATCAGCCGGCAGACTGCTGGAAAATCCCTGTATGTACATTTCATAATTACCCAATCCCTCAGGCTCTATAAATATATGATGGGAAGGATTTTCGCTGAATCTTACTACTTTATCTTCAATAGACGGGCAGTATCGCGGACCTACCCCCTGTATCAAGCCCTGGAACATGGGCGATTTATCAAGATTTTCGCGTATAATCCGGTGCGTCAATTCATTTGTTCTTGTCAGGTAACACGGGTACTGCGGACGCACAGGACGGTTAGGTTTGAATGAATAAAAATTTAAATCTTCATCCCCGGGCTGAACAGTCATTTTGGAATAATCTATTGTTCTTTTGTCAACACGCGGTGGGGTTCCGGTTTTTAATTTCTTAAGAATAATACCGTGGCTTCTCAAAGAATCTGAAAGTCCTATTGCAGCTTTTTCACCGAGGCGTCCTGCTTCATAGGATTTTAAGCCCACGAAAATTCTTCCTGAAAGCGATGTCCCTGTTGTTAATATTGCTACAGGCGCTGAATATTCTATGCCAAATTCATCAATAACACCACACACTCTTCCGTCTTTTACAAGTAAATCCGTTATGCATGCCTGTCTTAAATGGATATTATCAATTTTTTCAATCATATTACGCATATAATCCATATATTGACGTTTATCTGATTGTGCACGCAGTGCCCGAACAGCAGGACCTTTAGATGAGTTAAGGGTTTTCATCTGAATATATGTAGCATCAGCCGCTTGTCCCATAACCCCGCCGAGTGCATCGATTTCTCTGACAAGTGTTGATTTTGCTGGACCGCCTATTGCAGGGTTGCAAGGCATAAGAGCAATATTGTCAAGATTTAATGAACATAATAATACGCTTGCCCCTAAACGCGCACAGGCAATTGCGGCTTCACATCCGGCGTGACCGGCTCCGACGACTATACAATCATATTTGTTGTTCTGATAATCCATAATAACTTTATTATAAACAGAAAAAGCAATTTCGCAAATTATGTTTTGAAAGATATTTTTAAGCCTGCCGTTGGAAAAATCCTGCGATTTGTTTGTGAGGTATTGTTTTGGTTATCGGACGACCGTGCGGACAGGTGTATGGCATTTTTGTTGTGCGCCATTTTTTTATTATTTCCTGCATTTGCCAGGTGGAAAGTTTTTGACCTGCTTTTACAGAAGCTTTACAGGCGGTTGTTATAAGAATTTTTTCTTCCAGATTATCAATATCGCCTTCTATATTTGCAAAAATATCTGCCAATATTTCCCGCGGATTTACTTTTGCTATCATCTGCGGCACTTTGCGGAAGGTAACTTCATTATCGCCTGTAAATTCAAGACCGTATCCGAATTTTTCAAACTTCGTCATATTTTCTCTGATAAGAGCAGCCTCTCCGGGCGCTACAGTCACAGGATCAGAGAGGAACAACAGCTGTGATGCAGGTTCTTTTTGGCTTTTTAATTTTTCATAAATATAGCGTTCTTCTGCTATATGCTGGTCTACAATTTCTAAGCCGTCCTCTTTTTCTATCAGAATATAAGTGTTTTTATACTGCCCGATAATATTATCCTCTTCAACAGGCTGGACTTCTATCGGTTTGAAAAATTGTTTTTGTTCTGATTGTAAAAATTCAGGCGGTTTTGAGGTAAAAGACTGAGGTTTTTCTGTCGGTGTAAACGAGTTTTTCTTTAAATCAGAAAAGTAAACTGTGTCATCATTTACGCTGTTATGAGGGAATGACAACACTTTATTAGAAGAAGCACTTGGCGTCGGCGCAGGTATATTAACAGCCTTTAATTCGCCATAAGAAACACTTTCTTGTACCGGAGCAGTGTTTGATAAACCGCCCATTATCGCACTCATTATAAAATTAAAGACCTGATTAATATTTTTATATCGGACTTCTTTTTTGGTTGGATGAACATTTACATCAACATCTTCAGGCGGTATCTCAAGATTAAGTACAACAAGCGGATATTTGCCCCCGGCAATAAGATTTTTGTAAGCCATATCTATTGCTTTATAAAATACCGGACATTTTACAGTCCTTGAATTAATGTATGTGTGATAACCTTTTTTACTGGAACGAGTATAGTCAGGAGTTGTCACATATCCTGTAATTCTTAGTCCGAAAGCAGGATCTTCACGGTTAATTTCTTTCATATGAGAGGTCAGCTCAGCGGAATAAATTTCTTTAATTGTTTGAAGAAGAAAATTTTGTCCGGTGGTTTTGAGCATTGTTTTACCGTTCTTTTTAAGTTCTATTGCAACCTGTGGATGTGCTATTGCAAGTGCTTGCACAAGTTCCTGAATATAAGAAAACTCAGTGTTAGGGTTGCGTAAAAACTTTAATCTTGCCGGAATATTATAGAATAAATCTTTCACTTCCATAATAGTACCTATAGCACAACCGGTTTCCACTCTGGTAACTTCGGAATTTTCACATTTGACTTTAGTTCCGGTTTCAAAATCTTTTGTTCTGGTTATACAGGTAAGCTTAGCAATAGAGATAATACTTGATAAAGCTTCGCCGCGAAACCCAAGTGTTGTTATGGAATACAAATCTTCATCAGTTGCTATTTTGCTGGTCGCATGTTTAGAAAATGCCAGTACTATATCATCAGGATGAATCCCTGATCCGTTATCAGCAACACGTATATCGCGGCAATCGTTTGCTGTTTCAATACTTACTTTAGTCGCTCCAGCATCAATTGAATTTTCAACAAGTTCTTTGACAACAGATGCCGGACGTTCTATTACCTCTCCTGCCGCTATCTGGTTTATTAAGTGTTTTGATAATTGTTTAATTCGCGCCATTGTATTCCCCATATATTTATACAAGTGATTTTAAGACAAACACAATTTCATCTAAATGTTTGATTACAAATTTGAAACATTTCTATAAGATATCGGTGTACAGACTGATTAAGGGGATTTTTAGATGGTAAAAGCAAGAACAAATACAAAGTTAAAACCGGTAAAAAAATCAGATTTGCAAGTTGTAAAACCTGTAAAAACGACGAAATACAGCGACATAAATCTGAATGAATGGCGGGATTACAGCCATATTAAAACCGATACTTTGTGGGAGTTCCCGACACGTCTTAAAGAAGGCGGACATTCTAATGAATACCACGGGAATTATATTCCTCAGATTGCCCAACAGGTTTACGAAAGATTTACTAAGAAAAACGATATTGTACTGGATTTGTTTTTCGGCTCAGGCACATCCGGTATTGAGGCACTGAATATGGGCAGAAGATGTATCGGCGTAGAATTGAAAGACGATCTTGCAGAAAAAGTATCAGAAAAATTCACACCTAAACAGCTTGTCACTGATGTGAATATAATTTGTGCAGATTCAGCAAGCGAACTTGCAAAAGAAAAAATTCAGGCGCGGCTTGATATTATGGGCGAAGAAAAAGCACAGCTGCTTATGCTTCATCCGCCATATGATGATATTATTAAGTTTTCAGATAAAAAAGAAGATTTGTCTAATTGTGCCACAACAGAAGAATTTTACGAATTATTTAAAAAAGTTGCGAAAAACGGATACGATTTACTCGAAAAAGGACGTTTTGCAGTACTGATTATCGGCGATAAATATGCCAATTCTCAACATATTCCGCTCGGATTTGAATGCATGAGAAGAATGAATGAACTGGGATTTATCACCAAAGCCATAATAATTAAAGATATGCAGGGCAATGAACGCGCTAAAGGTAAAAATGCAAATCTCTGGCGCTACAGAGCACTTGCCGGCGGATTTTATATATTTAAACATGAATATGTTATGATATTTCAAAAAGTATAACAGTTTTAAATCAGGCAAGCCGGACTGTTCGGTTATTGCCTGATTTTTCGTAATAAATTATTTTCATATCACATCATTTTGTGTTACAATAAAATTATGATAGACAGATACTCACGCGAAGAAATGAAAAAGATCTGGGATCTCAATTCGAAATTCCAATATTATTTAGATGTTGAAATTGCGGTTGCCGAGGCTTACGCAGAACACGGAGATTTTCCTAAAGAAGATATTCAGGAACTCAAAAAACTTGCAAAATTTGACATAAAAAGAATTGATGAGATAGAAGCTGAAGTTCATCATGATGTCATTGCATTTTTGACAAATGTGAATGAAAATTTAGGCAAATATGCAAAGTATATGCATGTGGGGATGACGAGTTCAGATGTTATAGACACTGCATTTGCTCTTCAAATAAAAGACAGCGGAAAGCTTATCGTACAGGATCTGGATGAAGTTATAAAATCCTTGAAAGCACTTGCCAATAAACATCGTACAACTGTTTGTATAGGACGTTCGCACGGTGTTCATGCGGAAATTATGACTTTTGGAATAAAAATCTGCAACTGGATTGATATTCTTGAACGCCAGCGTGCTAATTTTATCCATGCTCTTGAACAGATTTCAGTCGGACAAATATCAGGTCCTGTCGGAACATATAGTAATATTTCTCCGGATATAGAAAAAATTACCTGTACAAATTTGGGGCTTACACCTGCAAGAATTTCAACCCAGATTATAGCACGTGATTATCATGCTTATTTTATGCAGTCGCTGGCACTTATTGCAAGTGTTCTTGAACAGTTCGCTACAGAGATACGCCACCTGCAAAGAACAGAAGTTCTTGAAGTTGAGGAAGGATTTGGCAAAAATCAAAAGGGTTCATCTGCAATGCCTCACAAGAAAAATCCTGTGTTGAGTGAAAATTTATGCGGACTTGCGCGGGTTGTAAGAGCTAATTCAATTGTAGCTTTGGAAAATATACCGCTCTGGCATGAACGTGATATTTCTCATAGTTCTGCCGAAAGAATTATTTTTCCGGACAGTTTAACCCTTGTTGATTTTATGCTTAACAGGTTTAACAACATTGTGCAAAATCTTGTTGTGCACGAAAAAAATATGCTCAAAAATACCGACAAATTTGGTGGTATAGTTTTTTCACAAAAAGTTCTCCTTAAACTTGTTGAAAAAGGTTTAACAAGAGAAGAGGCATACAGAATTGTACAGCGTAATGCGCTTGATGCTTTTGAAAATGACGGAAATTTCAGGGAAAATCTTGTTAACGATTTTGAGGTAACAAAATTGTTGACTCCGCTTGAAATAGACGAACTTTTCAACAAAGAAGATTTCTTGAAAAATATCAACGAAATATATTCAAGGATTTTATAAAACACTCTTGATTAAGAGAAGCAATTATTGTAATATAGTAATAGCAACAGAGGATATTATGGCAAAATTAAATATAACAGTGTGCATGGGCAGTTCTTGTTTTGCCCGCGGAAATGAACAAAATTTGGCATTTTTAGAAAGTTACATTCAGGAACACGGTCTGGAAGCAGATATTAATCTTGCCGGTTCTTTATGTGAAGGAAAATGCGCCAAAGGACCTAATATTATAGTCAACGGTGTTGAGTATAATAATGTTGACGAAGCAAAAATTGAGAAAATACTTAGCAGTGAACTGTAATCAGTGATCTGTTGTACATTAAACTAATATGTGGAGTTATGAATTTCTAAAACAGTAATAACAGTTTACTGTTTACGGATAAAGGATTTTGAAAATGGATAAACAACATGCAGTATACACATTATCTAATGAGTGTCACGATTGTTATAAATGTATAAGAAATTGTCCGGTTAAAGCAATTAAAATAGAAAATGGTCACGCATCAGTTATTCCTGAACGGTGTATTGCGTGCGGGAATTGCGTTATAACCTGTCCTGCCAATGCAAAACGTGTCAGGGTAGATATTGATAGAGCAAAAAATTTGCTTAATTCTAAAAAAGATGTCTATGTTTCGCTTGCACCTTCCTGGAGCGGAGTTTTTGAATACAATTCCGAAAAAATGATTTCTATTTTGAAAAAATTAGGTTTCAAAGAAGTATCAGAAACCGCACTCGGTGCTCAGGAAGTTTCCATTAAAACAGCAGAAATATTGAATAATGCGGAAAAAGGTTTGTTTATCTCAAGCGCCTGCCCTGTTATTGTTGATTATATAAGACTGTATCGTCCTGAATTTGTTGATTGTATTACGCATATCGGATCGCCGGCTATGACACATGCTAAAATGCTTAAAGAACATTTTGGAAATGATATCAGCATTGTTTTTATCGGACCTTGTATCGGCAAAAAAAATGAGGCTGATTATTCAAACTTGATAGATGTCGCTCTTACATTTGAGGAATTAAAAATCTGGGTAAATGATTTAATCCCGGATATATCAACTGTAGATATTGCATCTAACGCAAAATTCGTGCCTTCTCAAGCGTACGAAGGGGCATTATACCCTGTAGACGGCGGAATGAACGAAACTATCAGAAAAATTGGCGTAAGAAAAGATATTCAGCTTATTAATATTTCAGGGATTGAAGAATTTAGTCATGCCATAAATGATTTAAAACCGGAAAATGTTCAAAAAACCATTTTTATAGAAGCACTATCTTGCGAAGGCGGCTGTATTGCTGGTCCATGTAATTCAACCAAAAAACCGGGTCTTAGCATTGTTTCAGATATTTTGTCAGGAATTAAAGAACGTGAAGTTATTCCTAAAAAGCCTTCAACTGTTGTAGATTACGCTATTCAGCCGAAAAAAGTTGTAACTTCCCAGCATTCACTTGAGGAAATTCTGAAAGCTTTGAAAAAAATCGGCAAACACTCTGTAGATGATGAACTTAACTGTGGCGGCTGCGGGTACGCTACCTGCCGTGATCTTGCCAAAGCTCTTCTTGACGGGGATGCGGAAACCTCTATGTGTGCCTCTTATATGAGAAAAATAGCAATGAGAAAAGCCGCTGCTATGATACGCTGCATGCCGGCGGCAATTGTTATGGTTGACAATTCCATGAATATCATAGAAGCCAATGATGCATTTATGAAAATGTTTACGGGCGATATGTATGAAATATTCAAAGCCAGACCGGATGGACTTGTCGGAGCGGCAATAGAAAGAATAGTAGACTTTGCGGATATCTTCAAAACAATTCTTAAATCCGGCAAAGATTTGCATAAAGAACGGTATTCTGTTAACAACAAACTGTTTGATATTAATGCATTTACAATTGAACCTAATGAAATTGTAGGGGCAGTTATAACTGATGTCACACAAACTGAATATACACGCGAAAAAATTGCTCAAAAAGCCCATGAAGTTATAACCAAAAATATCTCAATCGTACAGGAAATTGCCTGCCTTTTAGGTGAACATATGGTAGAAACAGAAACACTTTTGAGTTCTATCGCAAACGATTACGATGATAACGATGATGATACTGCTGAAAATAAGGAAGAACAATAGTGTTTATTGATATTGATTGTCATCAGGTAAAAAAATATAACCAGAATGCTTACGGCGATTACTTTGTATCAAAAAGATATCCGGATGAAGGTCGGCTTATTGCAGTTCTTTCGGACGGGCTTGGAAGCGGTATTAAGGCAAATATCTTATCTTGCATGACTGCAACAATGCTTTTAAGATTTATTGAAGATGAACAAATTTCAATTAAAAAAGCCGCAAAAATAATTATGAACTCTCTGCCAGTCTGCAAAGTTCGTCACATCAGCTATTCAACATTTTCGGCTGTAGATTGCAATGATGAGGGTGATGTAAAAATCGTTGAAGAAGGTAATCCGCAATTTATATGGATTAGAAATAACGAAGTTATGCAGCCTGAATTTGAATTAATAAAATCCAAAACCTTCAAAAACAGGCAGATGAAAGTATACAAAATTAAACTCAGACTAGGCGACAGACTTATATTTTGTTCTGACGGTGTAACCCAATCAGGTCTTGGCGGCGGACGATTAAAACTCGGACTCAGACGCGAAGGGTTAATAGTTCTGGTGAAAGACAAACTCGATGAGCATCCGGATATTTCAAGCACAGAACTTTCACAATATATAGTTCAGCAGGCTATAAATATTGAAACAAGCCGTCAGCCCAAAGACGATATTTCAGCCTGCGTGATGTATTTTAGGGAGCCGCGCGAATCTCTTGTCTTTACAGGACCGCCTTTCCACCAGAATAAAGATGCTGAATATGCAATGATGTTCGATACCTTCAAAGGTAAAAAAGCCATCTGCGGAGGTACTACTGCAAATCTTATATCACGGGAATTAAACCGACCTGTCACTATGGAAAAAACAATTAGTATCGGAAAATTACCGGCATGTTCCTATATGGAAGGGGTTGATCTGGTAACAGAAGGTGTTTTGACTCTTACCAAAGCTTTGGAATATTTAGAATCAGGCACATATGATATTGACAATGCAGCAGGAAAGCTGGTAAAATTTTTCTTGGACAGCGACTGTATTAATTTCATGGTAGGCGCTAAACTTAATCAGGCACATTATGATCCGGCTCTGCCTATCGAAATTGAAATCAGAAAAACAATCGTAAAAAAAATAGCTGCGGTATTGCAGGATAAATATTTGAAAAAAGTCAGTGTTCAATATATGTGAGGTAATCCCTCAGTTAGGAAGGTAAAAAAATGGATAAAAAAATTAGTGTTAAAGTATGCTTAGGTACAACTTGTTTTGTTATGGGGTCTGCAAATTTACAGGAGCTTATTGATATTGTTCCTGCTAAATACGGCAACAAAGTCGAAGTTTCCGGAGTTCCGTGTCTTGGATTGTGCTCTATAGACTGGGAATTTTCTAAAGCTCCGTATGTTAAAGTTGATGATGACGTTATCAAAGAAGCAACTGTTGAAAAAGTTTTAACCGCTATTGATAACAAACTAAAAGAAAGTTAACATGTAATTGGCGGGCATCCGCCTCAAAAATAGCAAAGGAAAAATGAAAAATGGCAATTAATACCCCTAAACAAACATCTCATTTGAAACGTGAAATTCTTGTTAGATTAATACGCTCATTTTTGAGTGATAATTTTGAAGAAAAAACAAGGATGATACCTTTTGATATGCGTCCAAAAGGCAGTGAAGTTCCTTACAGATGCTGTATATACAAAGAAAGAGCAATACTGCGTGACAGAACTGTTGCAGGGTTGGGTTTTTCTATTGAAGAAACCGATGACAGCACTCTTTTATCAGAACTTGCAAATAAAGCTCTGGACAGAAAAGAACCGGAAGAACATCCGCTTACTGTCCTAACTACTGCTTGCAAAGGATGTGTACCTTCAAGAATTTACGTTACTGATCTTTGTCAGGGCTGCGTTGCAAGACCTTGCGTTAATACTTGTAAATTCGGAGCAATAAGTATTCAGAACGGCAAATCAGTAATAGATCCGGAAAAATGTAAAAATTGCGGAATGTGTGTTCAGGTGTGCCCTTATCAGGCAATTACCAAAATCATTGTTCCTTGTGAAAGTGCCTGTCCTGTCGGTGCCATTGCAAAAGGTGAAGACGGGCATGCTAAAATCGACTTTGAAAAATGTATTTCTTGTGGTAAATGCGTTGCTGCATGTCCTTTTGGCGCGGTACACGAAAAAAGTCAGATCATTGACGTTTTGAAAGCAATTAAATCAGGGAAAAAAGTAATCGCCATGCTTGCGCCGGCTATTATGGGACAACTGCCTTGTACTCCGAAACAGTTGCATGAAGCGGTATTAAAATTAGGTTTCAGTGATGTTTATGAAGTAGCTCAAGGGGCAGATGTAACAACCAAAAATGAAGCGGCTGAATTTGTTGAACGTCTGGAGCACGGCGCTGAATTTATGACTACCTCTTGTTGCGCAGGATACAACGAACTTATCGCTAAGCATTTGCCTGAAATTAAACCATTTGTATCAGACACAAAAACTCCGCTTTATTATACTGCTGAGATAGTTAAAAAAGAACATCCGGATGCAATAACTGTCTTTTTCTCACCTTGTGTAGCAAAAAGACGTGAAGCTTTGCAAAATCCGAATGTGGATTATGTTTTGAATTATGAAGAAGTCGGGGCATGGTTCATTGCTTTGAATATTCAGGTCGATACCTGCGGCGAATCCTCTTTCAAAACAGAGGCGTCAGCAGAAGGACGTAACTTTGCTCAAACCGGCGGTGTTGCAAAAGCTGTTCAGGCTCTTTTACCGGAAGAAATACCGGCTCATCCGGTGCTTATTGACGGATTGAACAAACAGTCAATAAGAGATCTTAAAAAATATGCTAAAAACGGTGTTTGTGATATCGGTAACTTAATTGAAGTTATGGCATGTCAGGGCGGCTGTCTTGGCGGTAACGCAACAGTCAATAATTACAAAGCCGCAACTAAACAACTTAATAACTATGTTAAAGAAAGTAAACCGATAAAAGATATGGAAACCGAAAAGATTGGACATTAAAACTAAAAATCCGGCGTTATAAATGCCGGATTTTTTTATAAATCTTATATTGTTGTTGAAAGTGAAGGAGCTATTGCAATAAAATGACGGACTAAATCGCTGTCCCACTGTGTTCCTGCCCCCATTTTAAGTATTTCACAGGCTTTTTCAACACCGAGTCCTTTACGGTAAGGTCTGTCACTAATAAGTGCGTGGAAAGCATCTGCAACCGCAACAATTCTTGCGGACAGAGGTATTTCATCTCCTTGCAAGTGATCAGGATACCCGCTTCCGTCAATATGTTCGTGATGATACTTAACCATTGGTATAAGATCGTGCAATGCTTCATTTGGCTCAAGCACTTTTTCTGCCCCGATTGTAGGGTGCTGTTTCATAATCTGCCACTCTTCATCAGAAAGATGAGAAGGCTTTTTAAGCACGTTTTCAGGAATACCTATTTTGCCGACATCATGCAAAAGCGCTCCGAGTTTAATCCGCTGAACTTCTTCTTCCGGAAGATTAATTGCACGCGCAAGCGCTTCCGAGTATCTGGACACAGATGTAGAATGCCCTTTTGTATAAGGATCTTTTGCATCAATTGCTCCGGCAAGCGATGTTACCATTTCTATCAGGTGGTTTTGAGAAACAATTTGTTCATTGTTGAATTTGTGAACAAGTTCATCTTCAAAATTTATACCAAGCTGAGCATGGCGTTTAGCAATAACTTCTGCAAAAGAATTGAGTGCAGCATCATCCCAGAAATTGAAATCAGAAGAACTGATTATCGCAGACATGCCTTCCTTATAACCTTTTGCCTGAGATATATACATTGCTTGCTCTGCAAGTATGAGTAATTTTTCCTGATCTTTTGTGCAGTCAGGATATGTTGAAATCCCGACAGATACCTTAACAGGTCCGACATCATCTACAAAACAGCAGGAGAGTGTGTATGTAATATATTCCGCAAGATATTTTGCGTCTGCGGTATTGGTATCAGGAAGAATTACCGCAATTTCATCACCGCCGTAGCGCCCTGCATTATCGTTACTTCTTATGTTCTGTTTGATTTTTTCCGCGAGAAGTTTGATAATCTCATCGCCTTTAGCATGTCCTAATTCACGATTGATTTTTGAGATATTGTTTATGTCAAACATAATAATAGAAAGTTTTGTGTTTTCAGCTGCTGCACGCTGCAATTCAGATGTCAGCAATTCCTGAAATCCGCGGTGGGTATAAAGCCCTGTCAAATTATCGGTATTTGCATATTTACCTGCCATTTCCCGTAATTCTACGTTGTCCATAAACATGGCACAGTAATTTGATAAGAATGAAAACAGTCCAAGATGTGAATCCGCATCATCTTTACCGATAATCATAACTCCTTTACAACGGTTTAGTGATATTAACGGCATTAAAAGAACTGCCGAATTTTGTAAGTAAGGAATGTTTAAAAATTTGTTATCATTTAATATAACCGGTTCAACAGATGTGAAACATTGTACTACAGGATTTTTTTCATCAGAAATAAAGATTTTTGATGAATATGTGCTGCCGGCATGGTTATATAGTTTAAGGTTTATACATTTGGATTTTTCATGATAAACTCCAAATGCAATAAACACACTTTTAAGTTTTTCTGTAAAAACTTTATATACAGAAGAAAACAATTGATGTATGGTATTCTTATCTTTTAATACCCCTTCAAGTTCTGTAATCAAATCCATATAATCCACGTATGAATTATTTTTTTGGAAACGCGGATCTGTCATAAACCCGCCGTATAAACGGTTTTGATTTTTTTCATTGAAATTATTTATTCTTGCAACGATATTATTTGCTTCCTGCTCCATTGCAGCTGACATATTTATTTCAGCAGCAGGCGTGGCAGCCGTTTTCCCTAAAATCGGGTTTGTGGCTGTTTTTCTGCGAATAGGCGATGTTTGCCGCTGTTTCACAGTTTTTTTAGTTTCTGTTTCCTTAGTATTTTTATTCAAAACTATTTTCCACCTACTTACATTTTTTTTAAAACTCCTGACAAAAAATTCTTGCCTGAAGTTTTGGAATGTTTAACATTCCTTAAACTATTTTAACTTACTGTCATCCAAAAGCAATACGTCATTTGGACGGCAAAACATTACAATACTTTTGGTTTTACAAAAATATTTATGATTATGTATATCCTTTCCTACTTACGTAAAAACAGAACACGAATTCTTACTATTACATTTGTAGTATAACACTTTTTTGGGGATTTTTCTACCCTTTTGGGTGAAATTTTAATTTTTCTTAATCTAATATGTAGTATTACTGTTATATTAGTTACTTTTGCTGTATAAACAATTAGAAAATTTCTATGGTATACTAAAAAAAAAGGGATTTCTATGAAAAAAGCATTAATCTTAGCAGCTATGATATTTTCAACAACTCTTGGGACATTAGCGTATGATTTTACACCTGTAGGTGACAACCAGATTATTCACTATTCTCCGGATTTAAAAACTTGGAGTGACGGGATTGTTACCTCTGAGGATTCAATGGAATTTATGAAAAAAATGTCTATAGGTTCTGGAGGATTTTCAGAATATTACTATGCTGACGGCACTCTCGCCAATCAGATAGGTTCGAATTTTGAATTTATCACTCTGGACGGACGACTTATCGCATGTCATAACGCTGAATTAAAACTCTTTGAAATGCATGTTGAGGACGGCAAGCTTGTTGAAAAAGAATTAACAGAAGAACAAATTAAAGAATTATTTCCAAATGTTGAAATAATTAAAATATCTCAGTTTAAAGACAGAAAGTATTCTATCCCCAAAAAACCGTTTGAAAAAAAAGAAATTTTACTTTTAAACGATACGGAAAATTTCTTCTATAAATATTCATTTAAGCCGCGGAGCATTAAAAAGACTCCTGTTGCCGGTCTGATAGAAATAGAAAGATATGAGCAAATAAGATTTTCACACTATCAGGATGATAATGAAAGATTTCCTGCTTACACATTGAGTGTACGGTTTAAATTACGTTAACTTAACTGTTTTTAGCAATATAAGCGGCTATAATTTCAGTAGCGTCACCAACAAGCTTTTGGCATGGTCTTGTTTGGTAATATTCGGCTGTTCTGTCCTCAGGTATCGGACTGTCCACTTTTACGTCAAGCCCTAAGAGTTCACGGCAAATAATAGTGTCATTTTTAGCTTTAAATTCTTCTGCAAGCTTTTGAATACGCGCATAATGCTCAGTCTTAACTTCCTTGTTCGCAGGTTCTGTATAACCGTATTTCAACCCTGCTATCATAAACATTGAACTTACTGCGCCGCAAACTTCACGCAATCTTCCCATGCCTCCGCCGAATGATGAGGACAATTTTAGTGCTGTATCAAAGTCCAGCCCTAAATCTTCACTAAATGCACAAAAAACCGATTGTGCACAGTTATAACCATCTAAAAATAATTTTTCAGCTTTTTCTCTATAATCCATATTTCTATTATATGACAAAAACATTAATATGCTGCTTTTTATATTAGATTAAAGCCGTCTGCCAGATTTACCATAAATATTCAAATGCCGAAACTCTGACAAAAAAAGAGTCTTTTATAAAAAAGACTCGTTGGAATTAAGAATAGCTGGAAGTATGAAAAAGATTTAATTATATTTAAGCCCTATTATACCTGTGATACAATTACCCAACTGTCTATTCTTGTTATTGAATTTAGAAATTTTAATGATAGAATTTTAAAAAATAGCGGAATAAGGAGAGTAATTGTGAATCTGGAAAAAATAATCGATGTTGCAAAAGGTGCAATAAAAGCTGATCTGGTAATAAAAAACGCAAATGTAATAAATGTATTTACAGAAGAAATATACGAAGCTGATGTTGCAGTAGCTGACGGAAAAGTTGTCGGTATAGGACAGGGATATTGTGGAGAAAAAGAGATTGATATAAAAGGAGCATATCTTTCACCTTCATTTATAGACGGGCATGTTCATCTTGAAAGTTCAATGCTGCTGCCATCAGAATTTGCAAAGATAGTTGTGCCGTCAGGTACAACAACAGTTATTGCAGATCCGCATGAAATAGCAAATGTCATGGGATTACAAGGGATTAGTTTTATGCGTGAAGCTACAAAAAATTTACCGCTTGATGTTTATATGATGCTGCCTTCCTGCGTTCCGGCAACCAATCTGGAAACTTCAGGCGTAGATTTAAACAGTTATGATCTTGCTTTATTAATTGATGCTCCCTGGGTGCTCGGTATTGCGGAGATGATGAATTTTCCCGGGGTTATTGATAATGACAGAAATGTATTGAGCAAAGTTAAACTCGGTTTGGAAAAAGATAAAAGAATAGACGGACATTCTCCGCATCTAAGCGGGAAAGATCTCTGTGCCTATGTTTCATCAGGAGTTCGTTCTGACCATGAATGCACTACCCCTCAAGAGGCTGTCGAAAAACTAAGACTCGGTATGAGTATAATGATTAGAGAAGGAACTGCCGCAAAGGATTTAGAGGCACTTGTTCCGCTTATGCAAAAATACAATACAAGAAAATGCATGTTTGTAACCGATGACCGCCATCCGCAGGATTTGAACGGACATATAGGCGCAATGGTTAAAACAGCTATATCAAAGGGAGTTCCGCCGGTTAAAGCAATTCAAATGGCTAGTCTTAACACTGCTGAATACTTTAAACTTTCAAATCTGGGAGCAATAGCACCGGGATATAAGGCTGATTTTGTTGTACTTGATAATCTAAATGATTTTAATGTATTAAGCGTCTTTAAAAACGGTCTACAGGTTGCTGAGAATGGTAAGCTTACCGTTGATTTAAAAGATATTATCCCGCCGCCTTTGCGCGGATCTGTTAACATAAAATATCTTTATAAAGATGAATTAAAAATACCGGCTGCAACAAAAAATATCAAGGTCATCAATGTTATAGAAAATCAGCTTATAACAAAGGAAACTATTGAAAATGCCTTAATTAAAGACGGTTTTGCCGAAAGCGATACTCAAAACGATATCCTGAAAATCGCAGTTATTGAACGTCACAGAGCAAGCGGAAATATCGGGTTAGGCTTTGTTAAGGGATTCGGGCTAAAATCAGGCGCAATAGCCTCTACTGTAGCGCACGATTCTCATAATATGATAATTATTGGTACAAACGATGATGATATGTATTATGCAGCGGTTGAACTTGTCAAATCACAAGGTGGTAAAGTAGTTGTTGAAAACGGAAAAACTCTTGCTAAACTGGAGTTACCTATAGCTGGCTTGATATCTGACAAACCGGCTCAAGAAGTAATACAGCAGTTGAATATTATTAACGAAGCGGTCAAAAAAATCCACTGTAGTATTAAAGATCCATTTATGAGCATGGCATTTTTATCGCTGGCTGTTATACCTGAATTAAAAATCACAGATAAAGGTCTGATTGATGTCTGCCAATTTAAACAAACTCAATTGTTTGTCTAACGGTTAAACAAAGTAATGGCAGGATTAGATTTACCGAGTTACTGCAATTCAGCGAGTTCTCTGGCTCTTGCATTAGCCAAAACAGCCTGTGCAGTTTTCAGGTTTGTATAATTCTGTACTGCCTGTTTATTTCTTACAGAAGAATGGTTCAAAGAGTGAATAATTGTACCGACACCGATTACTAAAGGTGCAGCAGCCAAACCTATTGCGCCAATACCTTTTAATGCAGGATGCATTTTTGCAGTCAGATTAGCATATTTTTTAACAGCATTCTTAACAAGTTTATTTTCATTAAATTTAACTACTTTTAAGCTTATATTATGCCAAGATTTCTGAATGTCTTTGTTTATAATTTTTTCACCGAGTTTATTTACACCCTTTTGTACTGCGTAATTAATCCCGACAGCAGTTGCAAATGCACCTGCTAACATTGTATATGGCTGCTCTTTTGCAAATCGTCTGAATTTAGGTGATTTTTCTTCCAATTTGTCCGTAGCTGCAACAACGCCGGCAGCAATACCTATTGCGGCGCCCCAGCGTCCCAGTGTTTTTAAACCGGTAATTACACGTGCAGCAGGGCTTGAATAAAGTACACCATTGAAAAATTTTACATCCTGCCCGCGGCTCAAAATAGAATCTCTTGCCGCCGCAATAACAGGTAATGACAAAATAGCAGCTCTGTCGATTTTATTATGTTTTTCTTCATCAGTCTGCAAGCATGCCTGATAGAATGCCGCGCGTCTTAAATCGCTATCACTTAAAGCTATAGCAGCATCTATATTTGCTCGTCTTTTGCTGCCTGCTTCTCTTGTATTACCGCTGAATGATTGATTATTTATTGCTTGTACCTGCATACACATACCTTCTTTCGTATATATAATTGTACCATATTTAAACACGAAAGTAAATTTTTTTGCTATAATCGTAGTTTTAAATTCATAAATATTTACAATTATTTTTTGTTTACATATAATACAGAAATGAAGAAATTTTACATTCACACAATGGGCTGTAAAGCTAACCAGTTTGAAAGCGCGATTATCAAAGAAAATCTTATTAAAAACGGATTGCAAATGGCTGAGAATATTGAAACAGCCGATATTTTTGTACTAAATTCCTGTACTGTTACCGGAAAAAGTGACCACGAAGCATTATACATTTTAAGAAATGCAAAGCACAAAAAATCAGGTATAACAACCATATTAACAGGCTGTCTTGCTCAAATTGAAAAAGAACAGCTTTTGCAAAATGATTTTATTGATTATGTTATTGGCAATGATGAAAAACTGAATTTATACGAAACCATACAAAATATATTAAAAGACAATATAAAAAGTGCCGCATCGGATATTATGCAGCTTAAAACTTTTCACAAAGCTGTTCTGCAAGATATGACAAAAACCCGTGCGAGTGTAAAAATTCAAGATGGGTGTGACAACAGATGCTCATATTGCATAATCCCTTTTGCACGCGGGAAAAGCAGAAGTGCTGATATCGAATTTATAATTGAACAGATAAATAATCTGTCCGCTCACGGATTCAAAGAAGTTGTTCTGACAGGTATTCATATAGGGTTATGGGGAAAAGATTTAGGACTTGTACTTATTGATTTATTAAGAGAAATTGAAAACAAAACAACCATTGCGCGTTACAGATTAGGCTCGCTTAATCCGCTTGAAATTACAAACGATTTGCTGGAGTTTTTAGCACAATCAGAAAAGTTTTGCCCGCATTTTCACCTATCTCTTCAATCTGCCTGCAATAAAACTCTGAAATCTATGAACAGATTTTATACCGTTGAAAAATATCTTGAGCAAATAGATAAAATCAATACTATGTTTGACCTTCCGTTTTTAGGCAGCGACATAATAACCGGATATGCAGGTGAAACAGATGAAGATTTTGAAATTACACAAAAAAATCTTGAAAACTCAGGATTATCACAAATCCACACCTTCCCGTATTCAATACGTAAAGGAACAGTTGGCGCCACCAGTTCTAATCAGGTTGAGGAAAAGGAAAAAGAGCGCCGTGCTGCAATTATTAAAGCAATTTCCGCACACAAATACGGAGAATTTATAAACAAAAATATCGGAACAGTCAGAGAGATACTGGTTGAAAAACACCCTGATAAAAAAACAGGCTTTATGAAAGGTATTACAAGAAATTACCTTACTCTTATAACAAATTCCAAAGATACAACTTTGGCAAACACTCTTCAAAATGCTAAAATCGTAAGTTACCAAAACGGACATATTTATTGTGAAATTTTGTAAAATTCAACACCAAGCCGGTCAATTTATTTTTTGTGCTGATTTAAGTTAGGTATGATAAATATTACAAATGTTCCTATCTCTCAAAAAAATTCTTATCCAAATCGTAAAATAAATTTCTGCGGTGAAACTTGCGTCGAAAAATTAGGGAAAGATGTTTTTGTCGGACTTCGCAAAGAATTAATACAGGAAACTTCTTTTTTCAGAGAACCTGACACTTTAGAATTTATAAAAAAATATATACAGCGAATGTTCACCGACAAACAAGAAATAAATATTTTGGACGGAGCATGCTCAAAAGGGTATGAAACTTATACGCTTGCTATGATGACAGACAATTGCGGGAAGAAAATTAACATAACTGGATTTGATATAGGTAATAATATAATTAAAGAAGCCAAAAAAGGTATTTTTATAATCAAAGAAATAGCAGGTGACCCGGACAACTGTGTTCTTCTCGATATGCATACGGCGGCAAATAACGATACTTATCTTGCTTTTCCTACAAAAGCTCCGCTATCAGAAAAAGAGATAGAATATAAAAATTTGTTTAATAAATTTTTCACAGAAATTCCATATAAAAAGCCAAAGCAGACTTTTTGGGAATGGATGGTTGAGCTTGCATTGAAAAAATATAATCCGCACATTGCAATTAAATCATATAAAATCAATCCTGATAAAGCAGATAAATGTAAGTTTATTCAAGGGGATATAATGAAGCTTGATCAACTCGTTCAACCCCACAAGACAGATGTTCTTTTATTTAGAAATGCACTTTATCACTTAACAACAGCTGAAAATGATGTTTCTTATAGAGCTCCTTTACCACAAAAAAGACTTATACCAACCATAAATCAGTTTGTTGTGCAGGTCGATAAAGCCATTGGTAAAAATGGATTATTTGTTTTAGGCTCTCACAAAAGCGATCATTCAGAAGAAGTAGCTTCTATTCTGTATAAAAATTTAAAAGAAAGAGGTTTTGAACCTGTATATTATGAAACAAAAGTTCCGGCAATATGGAAAAGGGAATAAAAAAGCTCCCGTTCAAGGGAGCTTTTTTTATTTGTTTTTACCGTCTGCTATTTAATTTAGCGAGTAATTTTAAAAGTTCAATGTATAACCAAACAACAGTTACCATTAAACCGAATGCACCATACCATTCATACTGTTTTTCCAGCATAGCTTCAGCTCCGCGTTCAATAAAATCAAAATCTAAAATAAGATTTAATGCTGCAATTGCAACTACAAACAGGCTGAATACAATACCTAAATTGCTTGAAGTAAAAATTTGAGGAATACCGCGTCCAAAGAATGACGCAATAATCTGAATTAAATAAATTACAGCAATTGACAGTGTTGAAATAAGTATTACAGATCTAAACTTTTCAGTTGCTCTGATAAGCCCAGTTCTGTAAAGCGCAAGCATTGAGAAAACAGCCGCAAAAGTAGCTGTTACTGCCTGAAATACAATACCAGAATATGAAGCTTCAAACATAGCTGAAATACCGCCGACAAAAAATCCTTCACAAATTGCATAAAGCGGTGTGAGGATATGCATGGCTTTTCTTGTAAAAATAATAACCATAGCCAGAATAAAGCCTACAATAGCTCCGCCTACAGCCAGCATGCCTGCCATATCAGTATAGCCTGATGCCATCAAAAACCAGGTGTAAGCAGCTGCAACAAGCAATACTCCAAAAAGAATAAAAGATTTTGAAATAGAACCGTTAATCGACATAGGTTCCCCTTGAAGAACTCGTTCGTTCTCCAAAAACTTTTCATTTAATACAGGATTTGACATAATATTCTCCTTCCTTTACCATATTGTATAGTATAAGCTATATAATATCAAATTTTCAAATATCTTAATGATTTATTAATAAGGATTAACAAATGAAACTTAGTAATTTCAGAAATTTTATAAACAATTTTGCCGGCGGCAGATACCTGAAACTCGGAATATTCTTTGTATTATCGCTGATTGCTGGTTGTTTTGAATTTGTTGGTATCGCATTGATTTACCCGTTTATCATGATGATTATCAGCCCTGATATTGTAACAAATTCTTTATATTATCAAAAATATGTAGAGATAACGCATATTAATAATGTACTTCTTACAGCATTTATAATAGGATTTTCCGTTCTTGCTATTTTTATCCTGAAAAATATTTATATTATTTTCAACACATATGTACAAAGCAAATTTGTATCAAACTGGAAAAAAGATTTGACAAAATTATTTATGGAATATTTTATTTATGCACCATATAAAGATACCATGACAATTTCAAGGGCAGATAAAATGTACATATTAACAACCCTTGTACCGCAGTCAATAGATGGCTTTGTCATGCGTGCACTTAATCTGGTTACCAATGTAATAATTATTGCCATGATAATATTGCTTTTATTTTTCAAATTTCCGCTTGCGGCAACAGTGACTATTATTTTTGTTGTTGTAAGCATGAGTGTTCAGAACAAGTATTTCAAAAATAAAATCAGTAACCTTTCAAAGCTAATGAATGAAAAATCTCAAACTTATAACAAAACAATAATGGAGATAATATACAATTTAAAAGAATTTAAGATAGTATCATCAGAAAATGCTTTTTATGAAAATTATGCAAAGCAGGAAGCAGAAATCCGTAAGTTGCAGGTCATAAACGGATTTTATGGCTCAATACCGCCATACATAATTGAGATATTAATTGTTACGTCCTTACTGCTTTTAGGAGCAATTATTTCAGTAAACACCATGACTAACAATTCAGCGCTGGTGGCATCATACGCGATTATAGCGGCGGCAATATTCAGAATAGCCCCAGCTCTTAACCGTATACAAACATCAATAATAAATATCAATGCAACGAGAGATTACCTGCGTAAAATAAACGAATACTATGATAAATTCGGATTGAAAAAATTCAAACCGTTGCATGCCAATAACAAAAAACAATTAACGTTCAACGACAGAATAGAATTAAGGAATATAAATTTTGAATATGTAGAAGGCAAACCTGTAATCAGGAATTTAAATTTAACAATAAATAAGGGGGATTTTATAGGCATAATCGGTCTGTCCGGCGCCGGTAAAAGTACACTTGCGGATATTATAATGGGCTTGCTGCCTGTAAATTCAGGCGAGATACTGCTTGACGGCATGAAATTAACCCCGAAGAATTTTCCTTATTTCAGACATATTATAGGATATGTACCTCAGCAGGTTAATGTTTTGGACAAATCGTTCAGAGAAAACATAGCATGGGGAATACCTTCTGATGAGATAATAGATGAGAAAGTAAAACATGTATTAACAGCGGCACAATTGACAGATATAATTGCCGGCTATAAAGATGGGATAAATGCCAAACCACTTGTTGATTCAACGGGATTGTCACAGGGACAAAAACAGCGTCTTGCCATAGCGAGGGCGCTGTATAGAGATCCAGATATATTGATATTGGATGAAGCAACAGCATCGCTGGACGTGCAAATAGAAAGTGAAATAACAGAGATGTTGGGCATGTTCAAGAATAAAAAAACAATAATAGCGATAGCGCATCGACTATCAACATTGAAGGCATGTAATAAACTTGTGTATATGAAAGCAGGACAGATAGTTGATATCGGTACCTTTGATGAATTGTCAGAAAGACATACGGATTTTGAGAAATTGGTTAAATTATCATCGTTAAAATAGGTTACCGTGGCAGTTAATAGAATATATAGAAAAAATTTTTTCAAAAAAATGCTAAAAAGGTATTTACAAATAATTTTTTTCATACTAATATAAAAAGGTAAACATTCCTCAGTAGCTCAATGGCGGAGCAACCGGCTGTTAACCGGTAGGTTGTTGGTTCGAGTCCAACCTGGGGAGTTT
>CALUQJ010000008.1 GCA_944322865.1 Candidatus Gastranaerophilales bacterium | reverse complement strand
GTCAGAACGACGCACCCTACTGATTATTCTATACTTCCTCGGTAATTTGTCTTTCATATTCCCATTATACACTATCGTTCCAAAAATTTCAAGTCGTTATTATTCATTCTTTATTTTACAGACATTGTGTCAAGTTTCTTTCTGTAAAAATCTGTATTCATATTCAATTTATCGCCGATATCCAGCAACATTATAACGAATTTACGTATATTATTACGTTTGGCAGCTTTAGTTTCATCTGTTTTTATCAAATCTCCGATCCTGTGATATATTTTATTGAAATATGTATTTTGTGCTTCTGCAATATCTATTTGCAATTCCAGTTGTTCTATCTGATAGAACAAATCCAGAACAGCGTCTGCCTGCTGTATTTCAAAACTATGGACAAGTCTGTTTATATTTTGTAGTAGTTTTTTCGCAAATATTTCATTTGACGGTGTTTTATCCATTGTAACGCCCATTTTACCCGCTTCAAAATTGATATCAGCGGCTTGTTGGATTATATCTTCATCAATAAATCCGTTAGATCCCGCTATTAAATCGTTAAATTTACGACTTAAAGCATACCCTGCTGATATCTTAAATTCATCAGGGATTTTAAGTCCGAGGGTTTGTAAGTGGTAAATAGAGCTTTTACCTGCTTCGTACATATCTTCGTAAATTGCTGCAAATTTTTTCAACTTGCCGCGCAGCATAATCTGCAATATTTTTCTTCTTTCTTCAATAAAGATGTCTTTCAATGTGTAATATTCTTTACCGAAATATTCATCCAGCGCACGTATTGTTTCGGTAAGCGGACTCATCATAAATGTTTTTATCATATTGGTCTTAATCTTATTGAACTCAAGTTCATCAGTATAAGGTTTTATTGCGCAATGGAAATCCCCGCCTGAATATTGCATTAGAGCAAAAACTAAATTATGTCTTACAAGTGTAATTTTAGATTTAACTTCAATATGCCCGATAACAAATGCTGAATTACCTTTCTGAACTTTTTTGTAAGCATGTTTTGTTAAAGTATAACAGTAAACATTTTCTTCATCTTCCAATTCATGAAAAAGTGAAGATATCGCCCATAAACTTGCTATTTGGCGAGCGGTAACGACAGAAGGTCTTACAAATTTTTCAAAAATATCACGTCCTGTGCCGTTTTCAGGAATATTACTTTTTGCCTGGGAAAGTATTTCCAAAAATCTGCTTTCAAAATCTTTAGCGGAAAATCTTGCGGCAAGCTGTAATGCGCGTGCGGCGTATTTCATAATCTGTACGGTTTCTATACCGGAAATTTCGGAGAAGAACCAACCGCAGCTTGTGTACATAAGCATTGCCTGACGCTGCATTTCCAGTAATTCCATTGCTTTAACTTTTTGATCATCAGACAGACCCGGGTGAAAATATTTACCCTGGAATTTTAATATATTGGTTTCCTTTCTGTCAAGAATTACATCTATATATTTATTTCTAACCTCCCATGGGTCAAGGTTAAAGTATTTTGTGCCTTCTTCTTCAAAGATCACTGCGAGTTCGTCACGAAGATAATCAAGCGCTTCACGTAACGGCTTACGCCATTTCTGGTTCCAGCCAGGATGTCCGCCTGTTGAACAGCCGCAATCTTCTTTCCAGCGTCCGACGCCGTGGAAACAACTCCAGGAGGATGCCTGCTTAATATCTGCTTCATAATCACTACGATATAGCTCTAAGTATTCGGCATAATTAGTGATTGTAAATCCTTCGTCTTTAGCTTTTACTTTTAAGACATAAGCAAGTGCCATATCGCCGAATTTGGTATGGTGCCCGTAACTTTCACCGTCAGTTGCAATATTTACTAACTGTGGATAATCTCTGCAATCAGAAATACCTTCTTTTAATCTTTTACTAAATTTGTTACCGTCTTTCAGAAGTTCGTCAAACGCGACAGAACGTGATATAGCGCCGTCATAAAAGAACAAATCAATGTATTTGCCGGGTGCTGATTTTATATAATATCTGTAAGATCTTGCAGGATCAACATTACCCCAGCTTACATCAGTCCATTCTTTGTCGCCTTCTTTGCGGATTTTTAGAGCTTGATAAGGAGAAAGTACCGTAAATTTGATGCCATGTTCTTCAAGAACCCTTAAAGTGTCGTCATCTACAGCGGTTTCTGCAAGCCAGATACCTTCGGGTTTGCGTCCGAAACGATATTCAAAATCTCTGATACCCCAGATTACCTGAGTTTGTTTATCTTGTTCGTTCGCAAGCGGCATTATCATATGGTTGTAAACCTGCGCTATTGCATTGCCGTGCCCGTTGTGCTCCGCTATACTTTCTATATCTGCTTTGATAATTCTTTCGTAAGTCAATGGTGCATAAATTTCCATCCAGGAAAGTAATGTCGGACCGAAATTGAAACTTATGTATTCATAATTGTTTACAACATCAAGGATTCTGTTTCTGCTGTCAACTATCTTTGATACGGAGTTTGGATTGTAACACTCTTTATTAATTCTTTCATTCCAATCGTGGAACGGCAGAGCGCTATCCTGCAATTCTATAGCTTCCAGCCATGGATTTTCTCTCGGCGGCTGGTAAAAGTGTCCGTGTATTGTTAAAAATGCTTTAGGATTTTCCATTAATCTTAACTCCGTTTATTATAAGTATTATTTTTTATCTGTTTTAGTTTTTTCAGTAAGGACTGTAAAATTGTCTACATCCATCCAGATGTCACCAAGTGCAGTTGAAAAAACTTTTCCGCTAAATTCAATTAGATCGCCTGCATCAAGGTCAATATGCTTTTCAGCTTCAGAACGTTTCAGGAAAATTTTCATTTCTGAAAGCGGAATGTTGTGATCTGGCACATCAGGTCTTTGGATAAGGAAGGAGATATAATCCTCTGAACTCCTCATTGCCGGAGTATAGTCAAGCCCTAATGTAGAAAATTTATCAAATTTAGCCTTGATTTTTACATTTTTATTAAGATAAAAAGACGGTTTAGCCAGCATATCCAAAGGATTTACAAGCGAATAAGAAACAGTTGCCTGCATTGGATTTTCAAGGTTAATAGGTGCCTGAGCCTTTACTGTGTCCATATTAACACTTACGCTTAATGCTACCGCTAATATTAAAAGAAGATATTTAATTTTTTTCATAAAGCTCCCTTTTTATAACTAATGTATTTATCAACAATAATATAGTATCACATAATTTATTTTTAGGAAACTGTCCATGTAAAGTATTTTTATCTGCGCCAACTACGCATTAAATTCAAAAAACAAAAAACTTTACATTATTTAACTTATTTACATCTTTCTTTTCTGGTTGTATTATTATAATAGTAACAAGATCAGTTCTTTTTTCGGAGGAAAAATTGACAGAGAAATATTATATAAAAGGCGGTACCCCTCTTAAAGGCGAAGTTTCAATCGGCGGTGCAAAAAATTCAGTATTAAAACTTATGGCAGCAGCTCTTCTTGCCAAAGGCGCGACTAAAATCCATAATGTTCCGGCACTTACGGATGTTGAGATAATGCTTAGCGTTATAGAGCAATTGGGGGCAAAAACTTACTATAATAAAGATGAAAAATCTGTTACAATTGATGCAACTGATCTTACAAGTATTACGGCAAAATATGAACTGGTAAGCAAAATGCGCGCCTCATTCATTGTGCTGGGTGCACTCGTAACCCGCTGTAAAGAAGCAATTGTAGCGCTTCCGGGAGGATGCGCAATAGGTGAAAGACGTGTTGATTTTCACATCCGCGGATTGGAAGCACTGGGCGCTAAAATCAAAATAGAAAACGGTTATGTTCATGCCAAAGCGGCAAGACTCGTTGGAACTGATATTTATCTGGATATACCATCAGTGGGCGCAACAGAAAACCTCATGCTTGCCTCTGTACTTGCAGAAGGTTCAACACGTATTCAAAATGCCGCTCAGGAGCCTGAAATTGTTGATCTGGCAAACTTCTTGAACTCTATGGGAGCTGATATCTCAGGTGCCGGCACATCAGAAATTGTTATCAACGGGGTAAAACAAGAACAACTTCATCCGATTGAATACACAACAATTCCTGACAGAATTGAGGCAGGTACATTTATGGCTGCAATTATTGCAACTAAAGGTAAGGCAATTATCAGAAATGTGTTCCCTGCGCATTTGACTTTCTTTACAGATAAACTGTTGAAAATGGGGGCTAATATAAAACTTATTGAACCAAATTCTCTGGAAGTAAGCTGTAAAAACAGATTAAATTCAATCAATTTTGTAACCCAGCCTTATCCGGGTTTCCCGACCGATTTACAATCTATGGCAATGACACTTTTGACAACTGCAAACGGTGTCGGTATAATTACGGAAAGTTTATACGAAAACAGATTTATGCAGGTTCCTGAACTCCGCCGTATGGGGGCTGATATTCATCAGGACAGAAACCATGCTATTATTAAAGGTGTTAAAAAACTAACAGGTGCAACTCTTGCCGCAAGTGATTTGCGTGCCGGCGCTTCTCTCGTTGTCGCTGCTTTGATGGCAGAAGGTAATTCCACAATCGAAAACTTACATCATATAGATAGAGGATACGAAAATTTCGAAAGTAAGATAAGATTGTTAGGTGGAAAGATAGAGAGAAAAGATGCGGATATAATTTCTCCTGTCAACCTAACGGAGGGTATACGTAATGAATCCTACTTATAAGCGCTGGTATGACCACGATCCGTTACTGTTAGAGGTCATTGAGCTTTTAAGAAATTATCAAACCGAATTAAGAGCACAGGCAGAAATCTTTTTGCAAAAAATTGAAGAAAAAGTGTCTAAAGAAACCATTGATAAATTTTATGCAATGGTAAAACCTGTTAATGCCAATAACCGCTGGTATGACAAAGATCCTGTTATCTCTAAAACCGTTGAAATTTTAAGAATTGTGCCGCCGGAAGCCCAAAAAATCTGCGCTCAGAACTTTATAAGAACGCTAAAAGAAATGGGCATTGATTACAAAAGTCCGAATGCTGATTCGTAAATAAACAATGTTTGATATAAAAAATCCTGAAACTTTAGAAAATTTTGCATTATTTGAGAGATACCTTTCCCGCTCTCAATCTTTTGCCGTTACAGGATTAACAACTATTCTGCGTCTTTTACTTATTGACAGAATAAAAAAACTATCCAAAAAGAAAATTCTTGTAATAACTTCTACCGAACAAAATGCCCTCAGATACCAGAACGACCTTAAAAAAGCCTTTGATCTGGAGGCAAAACTGCTGCCGTTTCAGAATATTTCAATGTATGAGGCTGTTTCACCTAATAGATATGATTATGCTGAACAAATTCGAATATTGCATGAAAAACCGGAACTTGTGATAGCCCCTGTTAAAGTGCTGCTGGAAAAATTTCCGAAAGAAAAATTTTTCAAAGAAAATACTTTAAAAGTTAAAATCGGGGACGAAATTGATTTAAAGGCTTTTATAAAAAAACTCGTTGCACTTGGCTATAAAAGAACAACTATGGTTAGCGATATTGCGGAATTTAGCGTACGCGGCGATATAATAGATGTGTTTTCGCTAGATAAAAACCCTCTGCGTATTGAATTGTGGGGGGATGAAATTGTAGATTTGCGCTATTTCAATAATGAAACCCAAAAATCTGTCGAAAAGGTTAAGGAAGCCGACATCCTGCCGGTTTATAAGTTTATTCTGCCTGACGAAGTTTTGGAAAAAGACCAAAAGGAAGATGATTTAGCAGATTCAAACCAACTTGTGGCTACAAACTTAATCACTCAATCACTTAATCACTTAGTCACTTACGAAGAAGGCATCGATATCTATCAAAACTATTTTAATCCGGAGCTTACGGATGTATTTGAGTACCTTAATGATTATGTGCTTGTTTTTGACGAACGCTCAGAAATTTATTCAAAATACGAATTTGTAGATGAAAATTTTGAAAAACAGGCGGCTGAGAATTTAAAACTCGGACTTAATGAGGATTTAAAAGGCAGAAATCATATACCATTTGAGGATTTTGTAAGACGGATAGAAACTTTTGAATGTATCGGTTTGAATAATTTTATTGACAGCGATATGGATGAGATTATTGAATTTGATTCTCAGCCAATACAGAATTTTGGGGCTAATCTGGATGATATTGCTAATTTTATTAATTCGAAACAGGGATATAAAATTATAGTAGCAACGGATTATCCTGAACGCGTAAAAGAGATTTTGAAAGAACGCGAGATATTTGATGTTGAATTTTCAGAGAGCATAGCGGCTCCGGGGGCAATATTAGAGGATTTTAAGACAGTTGTTCTGACTGACAGAGAACTGTTTAATAAAAGGACAAAGGAAGTAACATCTACAAAACGGTCTTATTACAAAGAAAAACCGGAATTTATCGAGAATATAAATGATATTCAACCCGGAGAATATGTTGTTCATACTGTACACGGTGTTGGTATTTACCGCGGATTAACGCAGCAGGAGATCGACGGACAGTTAAAAGATTATTTGACAATAGAATACGCAAGTAATGACAGGCTGCATATTCCGGCTGAACAGATAAATTTACTTTGCAGATACCGCGGTTCTGGCTCGATTAAACCCAAACTTTCCAGAATGGGCGGAAAGGATTGGGAAAATACCAAAGCCAGAGTTAAAAAAGAAGTTGAACAGGTAGCCTATGACCTGTTAAGACTTTATGCAAGACGTAAAATGCAGACCGGTATTCAGTTTTTACCGGATACAACATGGCAGGTTGAAATGGAGGAAGCGTTTGAATACACGGAAACTCCTGACCAGATGAAAGCTATAAATGAAGTTAAGGCTGATATGGAAAGCGATAAGCCGATGGACAGACTTATTTGCGGAGATGTAGGGTTTGGCAAAACAGAAGTCGCAATGCGGGCAATTTTTAAGGCAGTAACATCCGGCAAACAGGTTGCTGTTATTGTTCCGACAACAATCCTTGCATTGCAGCACTTTCAGACTATTTCGGAAAGATTTAAGCCTTTTGGGGTAAATGTAGATCTGATGTCGCGTTTCAGAAGCGCTAAAGAGCAAAAAGAAACAATAAAGCGGCTGGCTACAGGAGAATGTGATGTCGTTGTCGGAACTCACAGGCTTTTGCAGGACGGCATTGTGTTTAAGGATTTAGGACTGCTCGTTATTGATGAAGAACACAGGTTTGGAGTTCGGCATAAAGAACGGCTTAAACAGATGCGTGAAAATATTGATATTATTACGATGTCCGCAACGCCTATCCCACGTACATTATACATGTCATTATCAGGGATAAAAGATATGTCTGTTATAAATACGCCGCCAAAAAACAGATTACCAATAAAAACTTATGTCGGTGAATGGAATGAAAACATGGTTAAAAACGCGATTATCCACGAACTTGACCGCGAAGGACAGGTTTTCTATCTTTACAACCGCGTTGAAACCATTGAGGAATTCCGTTATCAGCTGCATCAATTAGTTCCGAACGCCAGAATTGCCGTCGGACACGGACAAATGGATGAAAAGACACTTGAAAAAGTAATTGTGGATTTTGCAAATCAGGAATATGATATTCTGCTTGCAACAACTATTATTGAAAACGGAATAGATATTCCGAATGCAAACACCATGATTATCCATGACGCAGATAAATTCGGGCTGGCACAGTTATATCAATTGCGTGGTCGTGTAGGACGCTCTCAAAGACAGGCTTATTGCTACTGCTTCTACAGAAAAAGTAAGAATATAACAAAAGAAGCACTGCAAAGACTTCGTGCAATAAAGGAATTTACAACACTTGGCAGCGGTTATCAAATCGCCCTGCGTGATGTTGAAATACGCGGTGTCGGGAATATTCTCGGGACAAAACAGCATGGACATATGATTAATGTCGGTTTTGACACCTACTGTCAGTTACTTGAAGAAACAGTTCAGGAATTACAGGGGCATGTCGTTGAAAAAATTAATCCTGCAATTGTTGATATTAATGTAACGGCATTTATTCCTGATGACTGGGTAGGCTCCGGTGAACAAAAAATGATTGAATATAAAAGACTTGCAGATGTATCCTCAATCGTAGAACTTGAAAGTATTGTTGATGAATGGAAAGACAGGTTCGCCAAGCCGCCGGAAAGCGTTGACAATCTTATTAAACTTATCAGGTTAAGACTTGCAGCAACTGAGGTAAGAATCACTCTTATACGTGAAACGCAGGATAATATCCGGATTTATACCCCATTTACACAGCCGGAATGGAAAATTATCCAAAAAGCCCTGCCGGGTAATATTCTGAAACGCATTAAATTTACACCTGCTCCGGCTTCTTGTCAGGATGGAAATTCTATCCTACTTTTGAATAATGCTTATATGAACTTTGATGAAGTATTTAACATTTTGACAGATTTGTTTTATTATATACATAAAGTTAGCAGCGAATTTAAATATTAAAAACAGAAAGAGAGAGATTATGAAAGGTAAAAAACTACTAACAACATTGGCAATATCAGCATTGTTATTCACAGGCTGTGGATTAAAATCCGGAGAAACAATTATTAAAGTTAACGATCACAAAATTTCTCAAGGTCAATTTGACGAAATTTTTAACAAACAGGCTTCTAACAGCATGTTTGCTAAAATGGGAATTAACATCAAAGAAGATCCGAACAGTTTCCTTTATCTTATGATTAAAGGTCGGGTTGTTAACGAACTCGTTATCCGCACTCTTATTGACGAAGAAATTGCAAAACGTAAAATTGAAGTTACAAATGCTGATGTAGAACAGGCTGTTAAAGAAGTAATTGACAAAGTCGGTTCTAAAGAACAATTAGACCAAATACTTAAACAAAACGGTATTTCTGTAAACGATTTCAGAAATGACTTAAAAGAAGAAGTCAAGATGAAAAAACTTGCTGAAAGCCTCGGCGCCGGTAAAGTTACAGAAGCAGAAGCTAAAACTTTCTATAACCAAAACATAGACAAGTTCAAATATCCTGAAAAGGTTAGAGCATCTCACATCTTAATCAGCGCAAATCCTGAAGAAATAAAAGAAATTATTGTATCTGATGACGCCAATAAAGAACTCACAGATGCTCAAATTCAGGCAAAAGTAAACGAAAAAGTTAATGCTCAAAAAGCAAAAGCCGAACAACTTCTGGCTCAGGTAAAACAAAATCCGACACAGTTCGCTAAACTTGCCAAAGAAAATTCTGAAGATACTGCAACAGCAGCTAAAGGCGGTGACTTAGGATTCTTTGCAGCGCAGGAAATGGTTCCGGAATTTTCTAAAGCAGCCTTTTCTATGAAACCTAATACTATTTCACAAAACCTTGTAAAATCCAAGTTTGGTTATCATATTATAATGGTTGTTGACAGAATGGCAGCAGGTCAGGATTCTTTTGAAAAAGCTAAACCTGATATTATGACTTTCCTTGAAAATCAAAAACAACTTGAAGCTATCGACAAACTTGTCGAATCTTTGAAGAAAAATGCAAAGATTGAATATGTAAATACAGAATACGATCCTGAAAATATAAATAAAACAATACAGGAGCAAATGAATAAAGGAGCCGATAAAAAACCGGAAGCTAAAACCGAAAAACCGGCACAGAACAAAAAACCGGCTGAACAAAAGAAATAATCAAAATTAAAAGATTGAATAGAAATGTAAGAGGCGGACTTAACAGTCCGCCTCTTTTAAAGAAAGGAAATGTTGAATAAATTAATTAAAAAGATTTTTTAATCCATAGGTATAGTCAATTTCTGATCTATAGAAAGTTTATTAGGATTAGTCATATTATTTGTTTTTAATACCAAATCTTCTTTTTCTTTACTGTAAGAGCCATAAAATCTTATAAGAATGGCTTCCATTGTATCACCGCTTTGTACGGTGTAAATTTCGTTGTTAGAAGAAGCTGTTTCTTCCTGTACCGCGCCGCCTGACGGAATAAAATTCAATGCAGCTTTTTCTTTCTTTATTTTTTGTGCACCAGCAAGGTTTGCCTTGTCAGCAATGTTTCTTGTAGAAAAGCTAATTATAGTTGTAACTGCAAGCATAACAATTGCACCGGCGATAAAACCTGTTGCTAGATAAACTCCCGGAGCTTTGTCAGCTTTCTGGTTCAGCTTGAAATTCTGCCACAAAACATCTAATTCTTTTTCTTTGTTAGGTCTTACATAAACATTCGGAGAATTATCGTATGAATCTTGTCTGTATTTAGAAAGTGCTTCTAAAACAGCCATTTTTTCTTTGGATAAATTCGATCTTCTTATAGTTGAACTTTTCATATCCCGTCCCTAATTTTAAAATAACTTTTCTCTTACTAACAATATAGCATGAGTAAAAAATTATGGCAACCAAAATGTTAAGTTATACAAATCAAGCAGCAACTTCCTTGAAAAGATTAGACTTTCCGGCAATGCAAGAAGCAGCATTGTCGTACATGATAATAAAGAAGTATAAAAGAAAGGAAGGTAAAAATAATGAAAAAGACAATAATCTCCTTGTGTGTAATAGTCCTGGGGCTGCCCTCACTTGCGGTATGTAGTATAACAGGCGGGGCATGCTCCTTTGACAGTTTGCCGTCAAATATCTCTCAAACTTCGGCTCTGGATGATGCCATGCCGGATAATTTACGAAATTTACAGCGTACAGACGCATTTCAGCGGTCATATCAGCCGCCATATTATGACATGCTGATTAATACAGAACCGTCCCAATCGCAAAATTACAATTCCAACTGCCAATTTGGTGTATGCTTGCCGGGCGGAGAATTTGTTCCGGAAGAAGGGGCAGAATAGATAATAAGGAGGTGGATAAACCCATCTCCTTATTTATATTCTTTCAAATATTCAATCATTTGTTCTAAAGCTTTTGCGCGGTGCGAAATTTTATTCTTTTGCTCATCGCTCAACTCTGCCATAGTTTTTTCAGTGTCTTTCACTATAAAAACAGGATCATATCCAAATCCGTGGGTACCGGATTGAGAATGAGCAATTTCACCATAACATTCCCCGCGTTTTTGCGCCAGAACATTACCGTTTTCGTCTACAAGTGTCATTACGCAGACAAACTTTGCCCGACGGTTTTCAACATTTTTCAGGACATCCAGAAGTTTATCAATTCTTTTCTGTGCTGTTTCTGCATATCTTGCGGAATGTATCCCGGGACCTCCATCCAAAGCATCAACGCACAACCCTGAATCATCCGCAAGTGCAGGCATTTTGCTTACGCATGCAGCCTCTTTTGCTTTTTTAAGTGAATTAGCTTCAAAAGTCGTTCCGTCTTCTAAAGGGTCAAATCCCGTTGGCGGTAATACAAATTCAACATCGCATTTTTCGGCACAAATTGCTTTCAATTCTTCTAATTTGTGCGGGTTTGATGTTGCAAAAACGATTTTTTTCATAAGAAATACTCCCTTATAGATCTAACGCTATTGCCCGTAGCGTCTTTGACGATTATGAAATTCTTTTATTGCATTTGATAGTGATTGTTTGTTAAATTCAGGCCAGTATTCAGGCAAAATTAACAATTCTGAATAAGCTATCTGCCAGAGCAAATAATTTGAAATACGCAATTCGCCGCCTGTTCTGATTAACAAATCAGGATCCGGAATATCAGATGTATATAAGTTTTCCGAAATTAATTCTTCTGTAATATCTTCCGCTTTTACACCGCTTGCAACTATCTTTTTTACAGCGTTTGTAATCTCTGCACGCGCACCGTAATTAAACGCAATTTGAAGTCTTACACCTGTATTATTTTGGGTGACTTCAACCGCGTGTGCTAAAATTTCCTGCAACTTAGGACTTAAACGTGTTAAATCCCCGATAAAATTTATAACGACACCGTTTTCATGCATTTCAGCCAGTTCATTTTTAATTGTATTTGCGAGCAAATCCATTAAAAAATCCACTTCTTCCTGTTTTCTGTTCCAGTTCTCGGTTGAAAATGCATATACTGTAAGATATTTTATTCCAAAATCCTTACAAGCTCTAAGCGTTGCCTTCAAACTGTCTACACCTTTTTTATGCCCAAAAGCTGACGGCAAATTTCTCAGTTTTGCCCAACGGCGGTTTCCGTCCATTATTATTGCTATATGCTGCAAATTAGTTTCTTTAACTATTTCTTGCTCTATTAAATCTTCTGTTCGGGTAATCATTTTTTCTGCCATTTTTATTCCTGCTGTTTTTATTATATTGCAAATATATGAATAGTAAACTATTTATGTTACAATACTATACGTGAGGTTCTTATGAAACGGGCAGCTGTATTTGCGCACTACGACAAAGACAATATAATTGATGATTATGTTGTTTATTATCTAAAGGCTCTGAAACAGATTTGCAAAAATGTAATTTTTGTTTCTTGCGGTGAGCTACAGATAGAAGAAAAAGAAAAATTAAACGGTATTGCTGATTATATAATTGCAGAACGCCATGATGAATATGATTTCGGTTCATACAAGCGTGGATTTTTATATCTAAAAAATAACGGGTTACTTAATCAAGTTGATGAACTTATTTTTGCCAATGACAGCTGTTACGGTCCGCTTTTTCCTTTAGAAAATATTTTTGCCCAAATGGAGGCAAGCCAGGTTGATTTCTGGGGAATTACCCGGAACAGATTTGGCATGACTTTTGCAAAACCAAAAAATATTGTATGTGTAAGACCTCATATTCAAAGTTATTTTCTTGTATTTGACAAAAAGGTTTTTACTGCCGGCTGCTTTAGTGAATTTTTCGAAAATGTTAAAACTGAATCAACAAAAGATGCCGTAGTAATTAAATATGAAATAGGTCTGAGTGAACTTCTTGCGAAAAAC
This sequence comes from Candidatus Gastranaerophilales bacterium, assembly GCA_944322865.1. Classification (GTDB taxonomy): domain Bacteria; phylum Cyanobacteriota; class Vampirovibrionia; order Gastranaerophilales; family Gastranaerophilaceae; genus CALUVH01. The sequence goes on along the minus strand of CALUQJ010000008.1, from coordinate 27,231 downwards.
GGTTTTTCGTCTGATGTTTATATAAAAGATTATTACCGCTTTAATCATGTTGTGCTTTCACTCTGGCGGCAGTTAATTACAAAGTCTAAATCCCCGTTTTTAAAATGCAGCGTAATAAGGCTTGCTAACCGCAATCTGACAACTATAGCAGGCTGGGAAGACGTTATTAAAAAGTACACAAATTATCCTGTTGAATTAATAAAAAATAATCAGGCAAGAACAAAAGTTTATGACTTCAACCCGTTAAAACTGCCTAAATGGATGAAAATTTTCTGTTTCAATACAATGTCAGTTCTCCCCGGAATTTTGAAGCGCAAAGCCTCTTGTATCGTTAAAAATTATATTCCATGGATTATGGATTAATTATAAAATAACGGAGAATCCTTTAACGGCAGTCCGAGAAGTTTTTTGACTTTTCTCACTGCAAGAATTTTGTATAACCTTAAATCTTTTGGTATAACGTTGAAAATTTTATGAATACTTGAGAACATCAAAAAGCATTTATCATTAAGGGTTGGTTTATGATTTTTAAATACATCAAGATAAGCCTGAATGCTTAAAAAGAAATTTGTTTTCTTTTTATTTTTGGAAATATAACTATCCCTGTGCATACGCCAGCGCGTTAATTTTTCCGGAATATAATAAAAATCAGTATCATATGCAATATGAATATAAAGCCACCAATCAAGAAGTTTGTCTACAGGTGTATTAAAATCAGTATTCAGCAGAATATTTTTTTTCACGATTAATGTCGAAAAAGTCAAAATCCTGTTAGTTATATTAAAATCTCTGAACATATTACAAGGATATGTTTTTTTAATAAGAAATTTGTGGTTATCGTTGAAAATGGGCGACTGTATATAAACTTTTTTCTCATCACCAAACAATTCAACATCATTGAAAATAAGTCCGACAGACGGAAATTTTTCTATAACTTCTATTTTCTTTTCAAGATAGTTTTCCTGCCAGCAGTCATCACTTTCCAAAAAAGCAATCCATTCCCCTTGCGCCTTTGAAATTCCAAGCAGAAGAGTGTCTTTTAATCCTTTATTCTCGTTATTTTCGTGCGCAAAAAATTTTATGCGATTATCTTCCTTACAGTATTGTTTTATTATATCAACAGAATTGTCTGTAGAACCGTCATCTACAATGATTAATTCCCAGTCGGAATAAGTTTGGTTTAAAACTGATTTTATAGTATCACCAATATAATCTGCATAATTGTAACTTGCTGTAATAATAGATATTTTCATAATCACTATTATATAGCAAGCAAAATAGATTATCTACTCCGAATACATGAGGAGATAATATTAATTTTTTTATATTATAAACACATAAGGGCGAAAGCCTCTTTTTTCACATCCATATCTGAGCAGCACGGACGGAAAATCGGTATCACTGTTTTCAGAAAGGAGGTGAGATAATGTGATTTTCTGTATAACTGAAAAAGAACTAATAATAATCCTTTTGATATTATTAGTTCTCCACTAAACAAGGGGCTTTCAATGGGATGTAACCGCATCCCTGCCCTTACTTTTATTATAACTTATTTCTTATCCTTTTTCAACCCCATGCCGGCAATTTGTTACATTTATGATTTACTCCAAATATATGAAGAAGTAAAATTAATTTTTGATTAGTATAATTTATGAGGGCGAAAGCCTCTTTTTCCACATCCATATCTGAGCAGCACGGACTGAAAATCGGTATCACTGTTTTCAGAAAGGAGGTGAGATAATGTGATTTTCAGTATTACTGAAAAAGAGCTAGTTATAATTCTTTTGATATTACTAGCTCTTAAATAAAATCACCCAGAGGCTTTTATGTACGGAGTAGCAATCCGTACGCCCTCTTTTACATTATAACGTATGTCGGAAAGTTTTTCAACCCCATGCCGGCAATTTGTTACAAAAAACCTCCGGATTATCTTTCGGAGGCTTTTTATATTTGGAATTATTTATTATTGTACATTATTTTCAGCTGCGTGCATTGTATTTTTGGAAAATTTGTTCGGAATATCTTTGATATAATCAAGCACACTTCTTCCTGCTTTTTTTACTCTGCCCCAGAGTGTTTTTCCTTGTTCAATGCCGGTTGACCATAACTTTTTGCCTCTTTCCAGCAAATCATTGCCTAATTCTTTAAATTTTGTATTTTTAAAGAAATTACTGATATTTTTACGATAAATTACGGCAGCTGCAATGCCGGCAATAGTACCCGCTATGCCTATTCCTGCCGCAACCTTTTTGCCGGTGCTGTTGCTTTTAAATTCAAAGCTGTCACCATTGTTGATTTTGTCTGCATTTTTTATCAACTGTTTTTGGAAACTTTTTTGCGAAATTACTTTTGTCTTGCCATTTGCATCAGTAATTTTTACTTTTCCATTAGTTGTTAATTGGGCTGTATTACCGCCTACTTGTAACGGTCTGCCGATTACTTCTACTTTTGCCATAATTTAATAAACCTTTCTGCATTCACACACTTATTGTATCTGCTATAACAATTCAAAAAAACAAAAGTTGCTATTTTATAAAACGATGTTAATAAATATTTACATAAAAAGCAGACTTTTAAAAGTCTGCTTTTTATCAATATTCTAAGCAGTTTGGTTATGAACAACCGGAATAACCGCAATTCAGACAGATAAAACATCCTTCTGCCATTTGAATTTCATTTCCGCATTCAGGACATTTTACTGTTTTAATTTCGCCGGTTGGTTCTTCTGATTTAATTTCTTCTACCTTAACCTCTTCAACTTTTACTTCTTCTTCCTTTTTCTTCGCATCCAGATTCATCGGCTGGAATTGACGAGAATTGTTTCTGTAAACAGTAATGCCTTTGAGGTGGTTTTTGTAAGCCAGAATATAAGCTTCTTCAATATCTTTTCTGGTTGCATGTTCTTCAAAGTTAACTGTTTTAGAAACCGCATTATCAGTGTGAAGTTGGAATGCAGCCTGCATTTTAACATGCCAGTAAGGCGAAACATCGTGAGCTGTCACGAATATACGTTTAACTTCTTCCGGTACACCTGCAACATGCGCAACAGAACCGTCTTTTGCTATTGCCTTCATCAAATCTTCTGAATACAGACCGTGTTCAATCATATAATCTTTGAAGATAGGATTGATTTCAAGCATTTCAGTTCCGTCCATAATAAGTCTTGAGAATACAAGACCGAATAACGGTTCAATACCGCCTGATGCGGATGCAATCATTGAAATTGTTCCGGTCGGTGCAATACAGGTTGTTGTTGCGTTTCTGATACCATGAACTTTTATCAATGCATCTAATTCTTTCCATTGGTCGTCAGAAATTTTACCTGCTGATTTGCCTTTGTATTTGTTGTACAGATAATTTTCCTGATCATAAATACTGCCTTCAAAGTTATTGAAACGACCGCGTTCTTTTGACAATTCTATTGATTCGCATTTAGATTCGTAATCAATAAATTCCATAATCTGACCGCCCAATTTAGTGCCTTCTTCTGAGTTATAAGGAATGCCTAATTTCATAAGCAAATCAGCCCAGCCCATAACACCCAGTCCGATTTTTCTGTTATTTTGTACCATTTCGGAAATCTGAGGTAATGGATAATTATTAACGGCAATAACATTATCAAGAAAACGTATTGCTGTTCTTGTTGTTTTAGCCAGCAAATCCCAGTCAACTTCAAGTCCGTTAACGCCGTCTTTAACCATTAAACCTAAGTTTATAGACCCGAGGTTACAAGCTTCAAAAGGCAAAAGCGGTACCTCACCGCAAGGGTTTGTTGATTCTATGGCACCGATTTGCGGAGTCGGGTTATCGTAATTCATCTGATCAATAAAGATAATACCCGGCTCACCGTTTCTCCAAGCACCGTCAATAATCATATCAAACACTTTTTTAGCACTTAATTTTCCGGCAACTTGATTATTTTGCGGATTTATAAGCTCATAATCTTCGCCTTTCATATAAGCTTCCATAAATTTATCAGTGATTGCAACTGAAATATTAAAGTTGTTTAATTTATTGTTATCTGATTTACATTCAATAAAATCCAATATATCAGGGTGATCAACTCTCAAAATCCCCATATTGGCACCGCGTCTTGTACCGCCTTGTTTAACAGCTTCGGTTGCGGCATTAAACACTTCCATAAACGAAACAGGACCTGAGGATACGCCCATTGTTGATCTTACGACACTGTTTTTCGGTCTTAATCTGGAAAAAGAAAAACCTGTGCCGCCGCCTGATTTATGTATTAATGCAGTATTTTTTATTGTTTCAAAAATACTATCAAGAGAATCCTCAACAGGCAAAACAAAACATGCTGCCAATTGTCCTAATTCGCGACCTGCATTCATTAATGTAGGTGAATTTGGCATAAAATATCTGTGTGTAATTGCATCATAAAATCTGTCTGATAATTTATCCACATCTGATTGCGTTCTATTAAATTTTAAATCTCCTGCGGCAATAAAATCAGATACACGTCTAAACATATCAGCCGGTGTTTCAACACAATTACCGTCTTTATCTCTCTTTAAATAACGTTTTTCCAAAACTTTAACGGCGTTTTCGCTCAAGTCAAGTTTTTCTTCCGTGGTGTTCACATTAACCTCCATATCCCTTTATTATAATGTAATTTGTACTATCCACACGGCATGCTTTCCACATGCTGTTCTATAATTGTACATCAATTTAGGTATCCTTGGCAACATTATGATTTAGATTTGTTAACATAAAATAATAAGCCGCTCTGTAGCGTGTTTGGACAGTGATGTTGCTTTTTATTTTTGTTTATAGTGTAATAGTTTTACAGCAAATTATATTTTGCGAGTTCTAAAGAAAGAAGACAATTACAAATTGCCGAAAAATATTACATTAGCTAAACTTGCAGGTTTTTGCTACGGAGTGAAAAGAGCCGTAGAAACCGCTAAAAAATTAAAAGCCGAAAACCCTGATAAAAATGTTTTTGTTTTAGGTGAGCTTATACATAATTCACAGGTTATTAACGAATTAGAAAAGCTCGGAATAAAAACCTTAACAGAAATTCCCCGATCAGGTGAAGGTATTTGTGTTATAAGAAGTCATGGCGAAAGTCCGGAAGTTATTGAAAAAATCAAAAATGCCGGTTTTACACCGGTTGACTTAACCTGCCCTGATGTTAAAAAAGTTCAACAAAAAGCCATAGAACTCGCTAAAGAAGATTATTTTGTCGTAATCGTCGGCAAATCAGAACATCCTGAAGTTATTGCTATTAAAGCAAATGCCGAATTATGGAGTAAAAATGTTGTGGTTGCCGCCTCAATAGAACAGCTTAAACCTTATGAAAACGAGATTAAATCGCATAAGCGCGTCGGTGTTGTTGTACAGACAACGCAAAGAATAACTACATTAAACGAAATCGTTGAATATCTCACAAGTATTTCAAAAGAACTTCACATCGCGAATACCATTTGCGCAAGTACTGCAATGCGGCAGAAAGAAGCAAAAGAACTTGCACAAAACAGCGACTTAATGATAGTTGTAGGGTCTAAAAAAAGCGCTAACACAACACACCTTGCAGAAATTCTCAAAGGTATTACAAAAACTATTCACATTGAAAACGACGATGAACTCGATAATTACAAAGATTTAATTAGTAATGCACAAAATATTTCAATAACAGCAGGAGCCTCAACCCCGCAAAACGTTATTGAAAAAGTGTTAAATAAACTGGAAAAAGGAGAATAAATAATGACAACAACATTAGAAAAAACATCAATGGATGAATTTGAAAGATTGCTCGAAGAATCTTTCGCAAAATCTTACTCTGTAGCTGATATCGTTGAAGGTACAGTTATCAAAAAAGAACAGGACGGCTATCTTGTAAGCGTTAAAGGTGCAAAAAGCGAAGCTTTTTTACCTGAAAAAGAAATTTCCTCACAGGAAGGTGCTGAATCTGTTGAAGTAGGCGACGTTAAAGAATTTTACGTTCTTAAAGAAGAAAATGATGATGACAACATGCTTCTATCATTAAAAAGATTATCTTTTGCGCAAGCCTGGGCACAACTTAATGACGCTAAAATTCAGGGCGACATTATCCTTGCAAAAGTTATCTCTATTGTTAAAGGCGGTGTTTTAGTTGATGTAGCAGACTTAAAAGGTTTTATCCCATCCTCTCAATTGAGAACCGGAATACCGTTTGACGGCTTGATTGACACTAAACTGGAAGTTAAAGTTCTGGAAGCTGATCCTAAGAAAAACAAATTAATCCTTTCTCAAAGACTTGCTGTTGCAGAACAACGCGATCAGGTTGTAGATAACATTCTTTCTGAATTGCAAGAAGATCAGATTGTTAAAGGTGAAGTTGTAAGAATCGCAGATTTTGGTGCGTTTGTTGACATCAACGGTATCGATGGATTACTTCCTATCTCTGAAATTTCCTGGTCAAGAATCAAACATCCTTCTGATGTTATTAAACTCGGCGAAACTATCGAAGTTAAAATCATTAAAATTGATCAGGAATTAAAAAGAATCTCACTTTCTTTAAAAAGAATGGGTGAAGATCCATGGCAGCAAATAGAAGGTCAATTCCAGGAAGGTCAGATTATTACAGGCACAGTAAATAAAGTAACCGGTTTCGGTGCATTTATTAACATCTTCCCTGGTGTTGAAGCATTATTGCCTGTTTCTGAAATGGCAGAAGAAAATGTTAATCCGTTCAATCAATTCAAAGTCGGCGACAGCGTTGAAGTTCTTATAAAGAAATTCACTCCGCAAGAACACAGAATTGCATTGAGCATAAAAGATATTAACAAAACTGAAGAATCTGCTGAAACAACTGAAGCAGCAGAAACAGCTGAAGTATAATAAGAAAAACTTTAAATAAATAAAGGCGGCTTATTTTGTTAAAATAAGCCGCCTTTATTTATTAGAAAATTTATTTAAGGGATGCCCGCCAACATAAAGCAAATTGATAAAATAATGAGTAAAAAATACTGTTTAAGCAGATAAACACGGTTGGGCAAATCCCTTGAAATTATAGGCTTTTTGAGGTGTATCTTAGCCATATGGCGTAGGTGAATTTATGTAGACAAACTTGTGTACACGAATTTGTGGACTTGCGGCAAAACCCGGCAGGGGTTAAAATAGATCTTGTATACAAAAATAAAGAAAGGAGTTTTTAAGATGAAAAACAATGAAGAAAAAGTTCACGTACGCGCATACGTAAAAGATGACGGCACACATGTAAAAGAACACTACAGAGGTCTGCCGGATGCGGAATATGCCCAGGACGATGATTTTCCAAATCAAATGCAGGACCAAATGGAAAAAGCAACCAAAAATTCCGTAAATTGCGCGGAAAAATTATCTGCAATTTTATCTAAATCTAAATACATACCAAATCACAACAATTTAGATTATGTAATTCAAGAATTACAAACGGCTCATAACTCGCAAAGTATGGTTATGAAAAAGATTTTAGACAGAATGGTCGCAACTAAAAGCCAAAAAGAATATTCCCGCCTACATAATACCTATATTAGACAACGAAATTTTCTAAAAAAAAGCGATGTTGAACTGAGAAAAATTTTATATTGGTATGAAAAAGGAAACCAGCATGAAGTACAAGAAGCGACCCAAGAATATACTTCAATCTATAAAGAAGAAATTCAACGATATAATAATTTGCACGATTATAGGAGATCTTTGTTTAGTAAGCAACCGAACTGGCAAATAATATTAATAAGTAACAAATTCGAACAGCTTGAAAAAACAAAAAATTGTCATGATGCAAATAATTTATGGAAGTTGTCAGTACAAGGGTTAGATAGCCATTCTGACTATATAAAAAAGAATGGCAAAGTTATAAGTAGTGTATCTGATTTACCACCAAAGTTAAAATCTTTTGTAACTAAAAAAATAAAAACTCAAATTTACAAATCTGATTGTAAAGGTGTTTATTTTCATACCAATAGTTCTTTATCAAAGGAAATAAGTCATAGTGCTGAATTAAAACAATATGCAAGGAAAAATATACAAGCATTGGCTGCCGGTAACAATATAAACGAGGGAAGTGTAAATTTTACAAGTGATAATTTACATTTAGCTTTGGGGCATGCAGATATAATAGATATGCATTTAGATGAAAATAATAATTTGAGAGCCTATGTTATTGATACATATGATTTTAACGAAGATGATCCAGACTGGCGGGTAAATTGGGCATACAATATACAGGAACATGGGTTAATCACAAATTACTACACAATTACAGAAATATCAGTACCGGCAGATATATGGACACGCATTTAATATAATATTTCAAGGATATTATTAAAAAATATGCAATACAGAAAGGCTAATATTTTAACCAAAAGGGCTATGACAAATATCTTATAGTCCTTTTGGGTTAATTTGATATTTCTTAGATATTTAATAAGAAGAATTAAAATAATTATACCTGAAACAAGTACAGGAAAATATACGATATCAGCAAATAAACTTAATTTGATTGTAGAAAATAATCCACTAAAAAAATCGGGATTACTAAGCTTTTCACAATCATATATAAATGATACAAAAAACAACCACATAATAAATCCATACGTACACCAGTACAACAGTAAAGCGGTTTGAATTATTGTTAGCAATGCAGCTATAATTTTCTTATAATTAAACATATGCGAAATATCATTAATCTTCATAAATTTAAAATACTTCAAATATTTTGAATTGTCAACACTATTTTAGAAAAAATCTTATACAAAATGACACAAAATTCAATTAGCCAAATGGCTAAATATATAATTCTTTTACTTAACCAGCATCTCAAATTGTATGGTGGTGAAGTATACCAAAATGTAACATTTCAAAGATATTATCAAAAAATATGCAATATACAATGGAAGCAATACAGAATGGCTAATATTTTAACCAAAAGGGCTATGACAAATATCTTATAGTCCTTTTTGGTTAATTTGATATTTCTTAAATATTTAATAAGAAGAATTAAAATAATTATACCTGCAACAAGTACAGGGAAATATGCTATATCAGCAAATAAACTTAATTTGATTGTAGAAAATAATCCACTAAAAAAATTGGGATTACTAACATTTTCACAATCATACATAGGTGATACCAAAAATAACCAAATAATAAACCCATATGTACACCAGAGCAATAGGAAAACGGTTTGAATTATTGTTAGCAATGCAGCTATAATTTTCTTATAATTAAACATATGCGAAATATCATTAATCTTCATAAATTTAAAATACTTCAAATATTTTGAATTGTCAACACTATTTTAGAAAAAATCTTATACAAAATGACACAAAATTCAATTAGCCAAATGGCTAAATATACACTGTCAAAGTAAAAATTTACAAAATTTCGACTAAGCTTTAATAACTTCAATGTCTGCTAGTCAAACAAATCAACTAACACTTGCTTAAATCTAATTCTCACGCTACAATTAATGTATGAAGATTATTGGTATAGATCCGGGAATGGCTATTGTTGGCTACAGTATTGTTGAATTTGACGGCGAAACGCCGCAGCTTTTACATTCAGGCTCTATCAGAACTGCAAAAGAAAAATCCGAATCCGCAAGACTGCTTGAAATTTTTCAAGATATGACAACTATCATAGACAAATACAAACCCGATATTGCATCAATAGAAAAATTATTCTTCTTTAAAAACCAGACGACCGTTATGCCTGTTGCACATGCCCGAGGCGTTATTCTTACTGTGCTTGAAAAGGCGAAAATACCGATCTTTGAATACACTCCCATGGAGGTTAAACAAGTCCTGACAGGTTACGGACGTGCGGATAAAAAAGAAGTGCAGCAAATGGTTAAAATTGCTCTTAATTGCGACTCTTTACCTAAACTTGACGATACTGTGGATTCCATTGCTATAGCAATTTGCCACACTCGTAATTGTTTGTGATAATATAATTGCCGGAGAGATGTTATGAATAAAATTTTATTAAAACAAATTAGCATATTAAGCGTTATTGCAGGGATTATACTCGCTTTGTTAACCCTGATACCGTTTGTCGGACAGATAGCTTTTATAATTTTGATGTCAGTTGTTTCCGTATTCGTCATTGTTTTGCTTGCTAAACTCGATTTGATAGATATTATGGAAATTAGAGAAAGCGTTATTCTGGGCGCAATTATAGGCTTTATATCATTTATGGCGTTTGCGGCTGTTTACCTGCCGGCTGTCAGTCTTATCGGAAAATTTTTTAACCCCGAATATCTCTACGGTATTGCTCTTGTGCTTAATGTCGGAAGTTTTGGTGTAATTTTTATGCTTACGGTATTTGTTGCAATTTTGAGTGCAACGGTTAATGCTTTTAGCGCATTCATAACTTTCTATGTCCTTGAATTTTTGAAAACTCTTGAAAAAAATGATAACGATAAATTTAAATTATAATTTGAAAAGTAAGTGAGGAAAGATGTCTGAATTTAAATCAAAAATAAAAACTATTGAATGGATAGATACATATTCAAAAATGGTGGATCAAACTCTGCTGCCGGAAGAATTTAAATATGTGAATATAACAGGCGGTCAACAGATGTATGACGCAATAAAAACAATGATAGTCCGCGGAGCACCCGCAATAGGGGTTGCCGGAGCGCAGGGCGTTGTTTTGTATGCACAGGAACTTGAAAAAGAAAATCTCACACGTGATGAATTTATAAAAAAACTTAACGAAAAAGCTGATTATATGGCGAGTTCCCGTCCGACAGCAGTTAATCTGATGTGGGCTGTGGCAAAACAAAAAGAAATCATTAATAATTCTAAATCTGATATTACAGGGATTGTCAAAGAACTTAAACAAAATGCAATAAAACTGGAAAATGAAGATATAGAAATAAACAAAAAAATAGGGGATTACGGGGCAGAAGTTGTCCCGAAAGGCGCAACGATTTTAACCCATTGTAATGCCGGAGCGCTTGCAACAGTCGGCTACGGAACAGCATTGGGAGTTGTGCGTTCTGCGTTTGCAAATGATCCGACAATTCAGGTTTTTGCAGACGAAACCCGTCCTCGTCAGCAAGGAGCAAGAATTACCACACTTGAACTTACTATGGATGGTATTCCGACCACACTGATTACAGATGGTATGTGCTCTTATTTTATGAAAAAAGGTATGATAAATATGGTGGTGGTCGGGGCTGATAGAATTGCAGCGAATGGAGATACCGCAAATAAAATCGGGACTTATACAGTGGCAATAGCGGCGAAATATCACAATATACCATTTTATGTAGCAGCTCCGCTTTCTACTATTGACACGAGTATTAAAACCGGTGACGAAATTGTAATTGAAGAACGTTCACGCGAAGAAGTTACACATATTAACGGAAAAATCATCTGTGCACCGCAGGTTAATGTAATTAACCCTGGTTTTGACGTAACGCCTCACGAATTGATAAGCGGGATAATTACAGAAAAAGGTATTTTGCGACCGGATTATAAAAATTCCATTGCAAATGCAATGAAAATATAATATTTATAAAATGAGTGAGCAAAATGCAATTTTGCATAAAAACTAACGCAACGCGCAGATGTTTGCGTTGCATATGTTGCGGGGATTTACTGTGCCTGATGCGATTCGAACGCACGACCTTTTCCTTCGGAGGGAAACGCTCTATCCAACTGAGCTACAGGCACATTATTGACCTGATAATATTATCGTAAAATCAGTTTCTCCGCAATAGTAATTATTTGGATCATATACAAACTGTATTCCGCTAAATCCCGGAACTTTTTGGCTTAAACGGTTATAATATTCGTTCGTAACCTTACTTGAATGAGCTATAAACTGGGAATGCGAGCGGTTTGACTCGCCGGTACATTTAACCTCTATCCCTAAACTTTTAAACGCGTTAACCAGTTGTCTTGCATCTTCCGCTCTATCAGATGAATGCATAACACTTGCCGTATACACTGTTGCTTCATCTATTGGAGTTTTGTCACGATAAATAACACGATTGACAACTTCCTGTGTTTTTTCCGGATCCAAAATCCAATAGCTTACAGCTCCGCGCTGATTTGGCGCCCCAGGCAGCATTGCTATTTCAATTTTATTCATATCAATATGTTTTGCCATAGCCGCATACTGAGAAAGTTCGTATACAGATAAGTCCGTTTTAATATATTGTCTTGCAACATTTACGATATCAGGGATTTTTGTGATAGTTTCCGGACTTTTCAATGCTTCTATAAGCCCTCTCATAAACCACTGCTGTCTTTGGGTTCTGCCGATATCACCCAGCGCATCATGCCGAAAACGCAAATATCCGACCGCTTCTTCGCCAGAAAGATGATGTTCGCCTTTAGACAAGTTTATATGTAAGTTCCCTGCATAATCATTGTAATGCATAGTTTTTTCAACATAAATATCAATTCCGCCCATAGCATTAACTATCTCTTTAACAGCGCTGTCATGCACCATTATGTATTTATCAATATGCACGCCCAGTGTATCTTCTACTGTTTCCTTAATCATATCTATACCGCCTATTGCATGCGCCGCATTAATCTTATTTATGCCGGCATTTCGCGGAAGATAAACTTTACTGTCGCGGGGGATAGATAATGCATTAACAGATTTGGTTTTCGGATCAATATTAACAAGTATTATGGTATCAGTTCTGGTTCCTTTCCAAACATCAGCTACATTATCATTGTTTGAATCTACGCCCAAAAACAGGATATTCTGTCTTTTAGGACCGAAAGGCCACGCAAAATCCGCATGTTCCTTGTTTTTACTGCTTTTGGAAAGCTTCACAAAAAGAGTTGTTATAGGTGAGTTGTCCCCGAAATGTTTTGCTAAAAAATTCTCGTTATCAGCCAGAATAAAAATACTTAAAAGTATTCCTACAAAGATAATACACATTAGAATAACAGCACGCATAAAAGAACGCTGTTCTTCTCTTGCCTTACGCGCTTTTTCTATTGCTTCCTGTGCTGTTGCAACCCGCGGGTTTACGTATTCTTCGTGTTCGTTTATATTCTTTATTGTCATTTTTTTCATCCTGAATTTTTAGATTAAAATTATATTGCTAATATATTTAGTTTACATCAAATGATTTGATGATTTTAAAAAACTTTTGAGATTAAGAAGGTAGATACCAGAGTAAAATAAATTGCCAATCCAATAACATCAATAGTTGTGGCAATCACAGGACCTGAAGCAACCGCCGGATCTACATTCAAACTTTTCAACGCGAAAGGAGTGAAAGTTCCGATAACTGTCGCCATAGTCATATTAACAGCCATTGCGAGTCCAACAATTATACCGAGTTCTATATTGTGCTGCCAACCCCAGGTTGCAAGAGTTACAAGCAAGCCGAAAATACTGCCGATAGCCATACCTATAAACATCTCTCTTATCATATGGTGAAAAGCAGAACTCAAAGTTACCTGTCCGGTTGAAAGCCCGCGCACCATAAGTGTAATACTTTGCGTCCCGATATTCCCGCCTAACCCTGCCAGCAGCGGCATAAATATTGCAATAATAGGAAGCGCATGCAGCGTATGGTCAAAATGATTTGCAACATTTACAGCTACAAATTCTCCGAGTAATGTTATAAAAAGCCAAGGAGTACGCGCTCTTATTGCTTGTATTATATTACCGGAAAGAATTTCGTCTTCATCTACTACCTCAGTTGAAATACCGGATGATTGATAGATTTCTTCTGTTGTTTCTTCTTCAAACAAATCATGTACGTCATCCCAGGTAATCATTCCTTTTAATCTGTTATAAAGATCAACAACCGGCAGTGCACTGTATTGATATTTCATAAATTCGTCAGTGATATAATCACTGTAATCATCAACGTGAAGTTTAACTATATCACTAATCATAATTTCTTCAACTGTTTTGGTAATCGGAGAGGTCAAAAGCTTACGCAAAGATACAACACCCAAAAGATGATTTTGTTTATCAACAACATAAACATAATAAAGTTCCATGTTATCTTTTTCAGCTTTTATACGTATATGATTAAGCACATCCTGAACCGTCATATCAGAATTTACGGTTAATACAGTAGGGTTCATAATCCCGCCTGCCGTATCCTCGTTATATGTTAAAAGTTCTCTGACTTCATCCGAAAATTTTTGCGGTAATTTGTCTAAATAAGTTTCACTTTCATCTTCTTCCATGTCGCCCAAAACATCAGCCGCAGCATCGTGCGGAAGTTTTGTGATAATTTTAGACGCCATTTCCTGATCAATATCGCCGAGAAGTTCTACCTGCATTTGCGGATTAAGGTATTCCATTAAATCAGCGGCTTCTTCAATGTCCAAAAGTTTGAAACACTTTAATCGTTCATCCGGTTTCAATTCCTGAAATATATCCGCTAAATCCGCAACGTGATAGCTGGCGAGTTCTTCCTTTAACTGTGTAAGAGTCTCGTCATCCATTATTTCTCGTAAACGTTCAACAATATTAGGAATATTAATCATACCATTATTATAATACAAACAAACTAAAAAGTAAGCAGAGCGTCTCTACAGTATTCTTATCGTCTTGCTTCGTAATCAATGAACACAAAATCAATCCTGTTGTCCATATTGCCTGTTTGAGAAACATTATCACGAAAAGGCATAAATTCTCCAAAACCAACGCCGAAAACTTTATCAGGATCAACCCCGCCGCATCGGATAAAATACTGAACAATGTTTGAGGATCTTGCTATTGTCAACTCCCAATTTGCCTGATATGCACTATCATCAACACCGTCTTTATCACTATGCCCCTCGATTATGCAATATGTATCTAATGTTTTAAAAACAGATATTATCGAATCCAATACCGGCAGAGAACTCTGTCTTATTTTTATCGCTCCACGGTCAAAGAATAACTGTTCATTTACACTAACAATCAAGCCGCGCGGAACTTTTGTGTATATAATATACTCATCATCCAAAGGTATTACAGCCCTGAAAAGTGATTCCATACGCTCCGATTCCGGTTTATTAACAGACATCATAGCGACTTTGTTTCCCTCCACACCGCTGCAAAATACTAACATTAACAGTAAAATTGATACTTTGGCTAAATGATTTTTCATAACAAAAAATTATTTACCGGAGTATCAATTTTAACTATTCTCTTAGAGTGTATTTTAGAGCGGAAAATTTTATATCTTCATGTCCACAAGGATTTTTACGGTGTTTTTCAAAAGCCCGACAGCCCACCTCAAAATCAATAAACCGCCAAGTATACCGATTAAAGCATCCAGATATACAACCTGGAAATATTTTCCGATAACAAGCGCGCCTATCGCAAGTATTGAGGTTAATGCGTCTGCAAGAATATGATAATATGCAGCTTTATAGTTGTAATCTTCAGAGTGCGCATCAATCTTTTCTTCATGATGATGCGTGCCATGTTTATTTTCCATAATAAATATACATACTGTATTTACAACAAGCCCGATTATAGCAACCAGTATTGCTTCATTAAACTTAATATCAAGCGGGTTTATAAAGCGCTGAAATGCTTCAACTATAATCCAGATACCGGTCAAACCTAAAAACAAAGAACTTGTGTAGGCAGTTAATGTCCCGATTTTCTCTGTACCGTTAATAAATAATTCAGAATCTGCCAACTTTCTGGTCAGAACATACGCCGCATAAGTTAACCCGAGCGCAAGCGCATGCGTTCCCATATGATACCCGTCAGCAAGCAGTGCCATAGAATTTGTGAAATAACCGTACGCAATTTCCGCAATCATTGCAACTATCGTAAATATAATTACGATTAATGTACGTTTTTCATTTTCATTTGAAATCTCATGATGATGTTCGCACATACTATATCTCCTTATTAATCTCTTTAAGACGCAATTTTAAGTGATTATTATATTTTTCGAGAATATACACAGTAGAATGCAATTCCTCGTCGCTAAAATTATTAAAAAATGTTTTTTCCCTCAAACACCAGTCATTATGTATTTTTTCATGCGCTAAAAATACTGCTTTGCCAGTAGGAGTGAGTTTGTAATATATTTCCTTTTTGTTGTTTTCAGAAGAATATGTTTCGACAGCATCTTTTTTGATAAGTTTTTTAATCATTTTACTTACCCCGCCTTTTGTAATATCCATTTTTCTGGCAAGTTTTGTTACATTAGGATTTTCAATTCTTCCGATAAAATCCAGACAGTGCATTTCACTTATCGTAAAATCATCCAGTATACCTTCTGTTTTAAGCTTGTAAACTTTCTCTATTGCAAGTTCGTTTTCGCATAACTCAACTATTAAATCGTATATTTTATTGTTCATGGCTCACCTTTTTGTTTACCGGTTAACAATTTTATTATAACTCATTTTTGTTTCCTTGTCAACTATTTTAGTTAAAATTTGTGTTATTTCTTTACAATAAGATTTTTTAAAAATCCCGTGAAATATATATGCAAACAAGCTTACAGCCAAAATTGAATTATTAAAAAATAATAAATTTTCTTGTTAAATTTTTTTGATAACTTATAATATAATTACTAATAGTATAGTGTGAGGTAGAGATATGAGTAAACATCACAGTAATAACCCGTTTAAAAACACATCCTCTGAAGATTTTGATAAAATCAAAGAAGAACAGGAACAAAAAACTGATGACCAACCTGTTCAAGAGGATGAGTCAGATAATAAAAGTTCAAATGAGCTGCAAGAAAAATATGATGCGCTTAATCAGCAATATATAAGGCTTGCGGCGGATTTTGACAATTACAGAAAACGTCAGGAACAGGAAAGAGAGCACCTGTTAAAATACGGAACAGAAAACGCACTCAAAAAGCTTATAGAAGTATTGGACAATTTTGAACGCGGCAAAAAAGCCCTGGAAAAAGTTGAGGATTGTCAGCAGGTAAAAGACAGTTTTGATCTAGTGCATAAACAAACAATGGAAACACTTGCAAAACTTGGGCTTGAAATCATTGAAACCGAAGGTCAAACTTTTGACCCGAATTTTCATGATGCAGTAATGCAGACACCTACAAATGATTATCCTGAACACACAATCATTAACGAACTGCAAAAAGGCTACAAAATGGGCGACAAAGTACTGCGTCCTGCACTTGTAAATGTTGCAACAGAGGCTAGTTAACAATACAGACAAACAGAGAAAAAGGAAATATGACAGATTACTATGAAATATTGGAAGTATCAAGAACGGCTGCTAAGTAAGAGACGAAATCGGCTTTTAGCAAAAAAGCCCGTACATTACACCCCGATGTGAATAAAGCACCGGATGCAGAGGAAAGATTTAAAGAACTTGGCAAGGCGTATGAAACGTTAATGGATGATAATAAACGCGCGACATACGACCGTTACGGCGAGGACGGTTTGAAAAACGCAGGATTTGATACAGGCGGTCCGTTTGCAGGAGGATTTGGCGATTTGAATGATATATTCAATTCGTTTTTTGGCGGATTGGGCGGTTTTGGATTTGGCGGCGGTTATCAGGATCCGAATGCTCCTGTGCGTGGCGAAGATTTAAGACTGGATATTCAGTTGGAATTTGAAGAGGCTGTATTCGGCACTCAGAAAGAAATTAAATTTGACCACCTTGAAACCTGTCCTGAATGCAACGGAACAGGAGCGGAAAAAGGTTCCAACCCTATAGTCTGCCCGACATGTCATGGTACGGGTCAGGTGCAGCAGGTTATGAGAACACCGCTTGGATCTTTTTCACAGATAAGTGTTTGTCCTGATTGTCATGGTACAGGTCAAAAAATAAGCAACCCGTGCAAAAACTGCAAAGGTTACGGTAAAGTAGAAAAAGAAAAGAAAATCACCATAAAAATTCCGGCAGGTGTTGACAATCTTTCTAAAGTAAGAGTTTCCCGCGAAGGCGATGCCGGCTCAAATGGCGGTCCGAACGGTGACTTGTTTGTTGTAATTCATGTCAAACCGTCAGAATACTTCCAGCGTGACGGAGCTGATGTTTACACAAAACTTGAAATCTCTCCGGCGCAGGCAGTTCTTGGCGATGAAGTTGTTGTAAAAACTCTTGATGGAGAACAAAAAGTACAGATCCATGCCGGCATTCAAAACGGTAATACCATAAAAATTAAATCAGCAGGTATTCCGATTTTATCCAGACCGTCACAAAGAGGCGATCATATTATAGTTGTATCGGTCAAAATACCGACACGACTTACGGACGAAGAACGAGCTTTGTATAAAAAATTATACGAACTTAATTCCGGCAAAAAATCTCCGGACACATTGATAGATAAAGTAAAGGGAGTATTTAACAATGCGTAAATTACTAATCGTGCTGTTGTTGATGTTAAGCTGCACTTCAAATGTTTTTGCGGCAAAAATTCCTGACAATGTCAAGAGTTTTGTAGATACAACTTTTCCAAAAACAACATACAGATTTGACGGGCTCATAATGCTGCCGGACAGCACGGTTTATCTTCCGCTTTTCCCTTCAAACTTCTACGATGATACAGAATTAAGCATAAAATACACAATTCCTGAAAACAAAAAATTAGCAGACAAACCTGATGCTGTTGTTTTCAACAATAATTTTGTCATCCTCAAAATGATAAAAAATAAAGAAGGACAAAATACTGTATTGAATATCCCGACTCCGCCTTATGAGCTGCGTTCAGGGATTTTGCCTCAGGATTTGCTTGTACCGAAAGGACTTGTTATACCGGAAAATCTAAAAGGCATTATTGGGAACCTTGTAATCGGGACAACTCCGGATTTAAAAGTTGAGGTTATGAAACCGAAAAATACCGTAGAATCTGTTTCCGGAGTTGTAATACCTGAATTAAAAGACAAAGTTTTCTATATTTCATCACCTTATTCAAAGAATATTCAGGTTCTGACGCAGGGTAATAAAACACCTGATTTTGCTCTGGAACAGGAAAACACACCTATTTCTATTGCGACATACAACAATGAATTTCTTCTTGTAACTTCATACGATAAAAAAACGCTTGATGTAATCTCACTTGCCGATGATGCAGTCATAAGACAGATTGTTTTCCAATACCAGCCTGATGAAATACTGATAGATAATCCGCGCAAAGTAGCTTATGTATCAAGCGGCGAAGCGGCAAGTATTTTTGTTGTAAACCTTGAGAATATGACGTTATCTAAACAAATTAAAATTAACGGCATGTGCGAAAAAATGTTCTTGAGTGAGGACGGCACAAAACTTTTATATAACGACAAAAACACGCGGGAAATATGGGCTATAGAACTTGATAACAAGTATTTACTTAAAGATATCGGGCGTTTCCCGAATGTTTCAAGAATCGTTTACGCCGGCAACAAAGTTTATATTACAAGCCGTACAAAAAATCACCTTGCAATAATTGATTATGATACAGTTAATCTTATTACAGAACTTGAAGTATGTGCAAAACCGGTTGATATGCTGAGTTATAAAAACAAAGTTTTTGTTCTGAGTGCAGGAAATAACGCTATTCAAATTGTAGATATTACAACCGACAAAATTGTTGATCAGATAGATTTAAAAACCAACGGTTTTTCAACAAGAATATACCGCATCGGAGATTCAAATCTTGCTATCGTAACTGATTCAAAATCCTCAATATACTCAATAATAAATCTTGATACAAACGACATACTTGCGACTAATCCGCTTGATATCCCGGTAAGCAGTATTGCAGTATCAAATAAAGTGAAAAAGATTAAGTAAAAATGATTACCAAATTCGATACAACCACGCAGAATATATTAACTGAATTAGAAAAAACGCAGCGGCAATTCTGGAACATAGCCAGAGTAAGTGCCGAATTTATGTATATTCTTATAAAAGAAGAAAACATCAAAAATGCGATAGAAATAGGGACATCTAACGGATATTCAGGAATCTGGCTGGGGAAAGCTCTGAAAGAAACAGGCGGACATCTGACAACTATTGAATACTGGGATAAACGGTTAAGTGTAGCAAAAGAGAATTTCAAACAGTGCGGACTTGAAGATGTAATAATTCCTCGTCAGGGCGATGCATGCGAAATTTTAAACAGCATGCCGGGAGATGTGAAAATAGACTTTGCGTTTATTGATGCCAACAAACGTGAATACATCAAATATTTTGAGATTTTAGATCCACACATACGTGTAGGAGGCTACATAGCGTGTGATAACGTACTTTCACATGAAGAGAAATGCCGCCCATATATTGAAGCAATTGATGCAAATCCGAATTATGAAAATGTTGTACTTGCATTACCGGCAGGACTTTCACTTGCAAGAAAATTAAAATAAGGAATATCCAATGGATAAAAAATATGCTATTTGTTACAATAAAGAAATCTCGCATTCAGCTGATGTAAAAGATGAATTGTCCCAAATATTACGAATAAGAGGAATGAATGCGGATATTCTTGATATTGACGCTCTGAAAACGGGTTATGACTTTGTGTTTGTTATCGGCGGTGACGGCACAATTCTTAAAACAGCACGTTTTTATGCAAAAACGCAAACTCCGGTATTCGGGATTAATTTGGGACGTCTGGGCTTTTTGTCACAAGCCTCAAAAGAAAATCTGGAAATGTCAGTTGAAAAAATTCTGAATCATGAATTTTACACAGAAAACAGAATAATGCTTGAAAGCGGGAATTACATCGCATTAAATGATATTGTAATAAAAGGAGCCCTTGCAGGTCGAACATCAGCATTTTCTCTGAAAATCAACGATAAACCACTTTGTGACTACCTGGCAGACGGGATCATAATAGCTACCCCGACCGGCTCAACAGCTTATGGGTTATCAGCAGGAGGACCGGTTGTTTCTCCGCATCTAAACGCTTTTGTAATAGTTCCTATCTGCCCGCATACACTTACAGCGCGTCCGCTTGTTATCCCAGATGACGAAAAAATAACAATCTGCGGTACTGATCCTCAGAGCAAATATCTGTTCTCTGCTGACGGACAGGAATTTTCAGAATTTAAACAAAAAATAGAAATTAAAAAATCAAAATATGCCGCAAAACTGGCACTGCTAAACGATAGCGAGTTTTACGGCATATTAAAAAATAAACTTCACTGGGGCGTTTCTCCGGCATGTATTGATAATGCTACCGGCAAAAACGCATAACAAGTGTATTCATTGCGATTGTTCTTAATTTTTGTTCATAATTAGCGATAAATTATTGTACTTTTTTTCATTTTAAAATAGTATGTTATTATATTATTGGATTAGTTCACCTGACGAACAAACAAAAATAAACTTCAATAAAATACAACATAAAAGAGGTAACAATAGTGGAAAATTTCGTATCAGATATCTTTGCGAAAAAAGATGAAACAGCAGACACTCAACCGAGAAGATCACCAATAAATCCTACCAAAATCAAAGTAGTCGGAGTCGGCGGCGGCGGCGGAAACGCTGTTAACCGAATGATAAAAGCCGGACTGTCAGGTGTAGAATTCTGGTTGATGAACACAGATATGCAAGTTCTGGAATATGGTCAAACAAATAACAAAATACAATTAGGAGCAAAATCAACAGCAGGTCTTGGGGCAGGCGGAGATCCGGCGGTAGGCGAAAAAGCCGCAGAAGAAGCGCAGCAGGAGATAACAGAAGCTCTGGACGGCGCAGATATGGTATTTATTACAGCAGGCATGGGCGGCGGAACAGGCACCGGGGCTGCTCCTATAATTGCTAAAATAGCAAAAGAATTAGGGATCTTGACAATCGGTGTTGTCACAAAACCTTTCTCTTGGGAAGGTAAAAAACGCCAAAATCAGGCTGTTCAAGGTTTAGAAAAACTAAGAGAAGCAGTTGATGCGGTAATTGTTATTCCAAACGATAAATTACTTCAGGTAGTAGACAGACAGGTATCTCTGACAGAATCTTTCATTATTGTAGATGAAGTCCTCTTAAGAGGTGTACAGGGTATCTCTGATATAATTACAGTACCAGGTCTTATCAACGTAGACTTTGCCGATGTTAAGAACGTAATGCAGGCATCAGGCTCAGCATTAATGGGTATCGGACGCGGTCAGGGAGAAGGTCGTGCGGTTAAAGCGGCTGAAATAGCTATTAATTCACAGCTTCTTGAAACATCTATTAACGGCGCATCTGGCGTTATCGTTAATATCACAGGCGGTCCTGACATGACACTTCATGAAATATCTGATGCAGCAAATATTATTCACAATTCTGTACTTGATGATGCAACTGTTATTATCGGTACAGCAGTTAATGAAAATATTCAGGGTGAAATTCAGGTTACTGTTATTGCAACAGGATTTGAACTCAAAAATCAGCCTGTAGAACAAGAAAAAACTGAAACTAAACAGTTAAGTGCATCTGATTTCTTTGCAGGCGCATTCAATAATAGTTCTACCCCTGCAACATCAGCACCAAGTGTCACTCCGACAAGAAGTGTTCCGAGTTTCACAAATATTGAAATTCCGGACTTTTTAAAGAAATAATATAACAAACCTAACAAAAGGTTGGAAGTATAAAAAGATTAGGGAACAAGTTTTTCTTGTTCCCTATTTTATTTATTATTATAAAAAATATCAAAAAGAGTTAAATATTTTGTTCAAACTCATTTTCAAAAGCATATGGGCTGTTTTTGAACTTTATATAAGTATCTAAATAGAGTTTTGTTTTATATTCACCTTCCGGCAATTTTTCATATCTTTTAGCTTCTTTTTCAGCGATATTCGGATACAATTTAGATATCATATATCTGTAAGAAAGCGCATCTTGATTTTTGCCTGATGCCGGAGTATTTACTTTACGGACATTAACGCCGTATTTTGCGATTACAGCTTGATATTCTTTGTCTTTTTTATCATCAACATTAACAAGAATCCCGTCTTTAGTCTGCTGCATATCTTTAAGATCAGCGAATTTGCTGGTTTCATGCCCGATAGCGCGCATTTTTGCATGGGCATTGTCACCTTTTAGTTCAGAATACGGGATTAAAAAAGTACCTTGAAAACTTACCTGCGGAATTGCCATATAAACTACCTTTCTGTTTTTTACCTACAAGAATATAAAATCATAAAAAATTTTTAAATTGCTAGTTAAACAATTTCTAAAAGTAATGAAACTAGCCATTTTTATTGAAATAGCGGCATTTTAAAACATTTTACATTTTGTAACATAATCACTCAGTCACCTAGTCACCACGGTAAGAGGCAACATGCCTCTTACTGGTCAACGCAAACCGCGAGCTTGTCGCTGTCGGCGCGGCTGTTGGGGTTCCACATCGTGGGATTGAAAGGGCGGAAAAAGGTATTGTACGCGTTGCGATCGTTGTGTTCCTGGCAGGACCAAACATAGAATGCGTCTAAATAAGGTGATTGGGCTGTGAAGAGCGAAGCTCGATCAGCATCCCAGTTTAGATTGCTTGTATATATATACTCTGCTAATGCGGTTAGCTGGGCTTCAGTTGGCATGTTTTTGATTCCGCCGCAGGCTTTTACTGCTCCTGCCCAAATTACCTAATATATTGGGTATTTACTATAATATTGTGTAGATTGTCAATATATTAGTTAATAAAATTGAAAAATGGAAGAGAAACTAAACCTGAATACTGTTGAAAAACTCGGACAAAAAATCCGTATTGAACGACAAAAGAGAAAAATTTCACAAGAAAAACTTGCAGAAATGTCAGATCTTAACAGAAATTTTATTGGTATGGTTGAGCGGGGCGAAACAAATATTACCGTAAAAAATCTTGAATCTATTGCGAATGCACTAAAAATGGATATACGGGAGTTATTTAATTTTGTATTATAAAAAAGCTCCCGTGTAAACGAGAGCTTTTTCAAAATTTCTATTGAAAAATAATCGACTATTTGATTTCAACAGATGCACCAGCAGCTTCAAGTTGTTTTTTGATAGCTTCAGCATCTTCTTTTTTGATGCCTTCTTTAACAGCTTTAGGAGCACCGTCAACTAAATCTTTAGCTTCTTTCAAGCCAAGACCTGTGATAGCACGAACTTCTTTCAATACAGCGATTTTGTTAGCACCAGCTGATGTTAAGATTACGTTAACTTCAGAAGCTTCTTCAGCTGCTGCATCACCAGCTGCTGCCGGAGCTGCTGCTGCAACTGCTACAGGAGCTGCTGCTGATACGCCGAATTTTTCTTCCATAGCTTTTACTAATTCTGCTGCTTCTAATAAAGTTAATTTTTCAATTGATTCTAAAATAGTTTCTACGTTACTCATTGTTTTTCTCCTTGTTATTTTTTGTAATGTAAATTTCAAATTAAATTTGGATTGATAGTTCTTGCCTCAAGAATTTGCCGCAAGTCCAAATCCGTTATGCTGTTTTTTTATCTCTAACAGCAGCCATAGCACGCGTAAGTTGAGCCATAACCGCATTGATAGAGTTTGCGATACCTGAAGCAGGTGAGTTGATAGAACCAAGAATTTTTGCGTAAAGTTCTTCTTTTGAAGGTAATTTTGCCAAATCCTCAGCTTCTTTAGCTGATAACAATTTACCGTCAAGAGCACCGCCTAAAATAACGCCTTTTTTAGATTCTTTGATAAAGTTTGAAACTGCTTTTGCAGGGCTTACCTGATCTTCGTAACCGAAAGCAATAGCAACAGGACCTTTCAATAAATCTGCGAGGATTTCATATTCAGTACCTTTAACTGCTAATTTAGCGAGTGTATTTTTAGTTACCATATAATCGCCGCCTTCTTTTTGGAGAGCGCGTCTTAATTTAGTAATTTCATCAACACTGTAGCCTTTGTATTCGGTCAGGATAGCGACCTGAGCTTTTTCAACTTTTGCTTTGATTGCATCTATTTTTTCTGATTTAAATGCTTTTGTTGCCATTTTAAGCTCCTTGTTTTTATTGTTTTATCGACCTGAGTTTTAATACACATACAAAAAAGACTTTGCATTATGTATTTAACCGCAAAATCTTACACAATAATATATTTCGACTTTTTATGTATCAGTAATTTTTGTGTAACCTCGGCAAGCTGTTGTTTTAAGGGTTGGCTGCTGATTATTTGAAAAGCCTTTTTACCTTTCAGGTAGGCTGTTCTTCTTGCACCAGCCCGCTTGCTGTCTGCGGCTGTAATTTTATAGTAACAGAAAAATTATAAAATGCAATAGGTACTTAATTATTCTTAACTAATGTCCAAACTTTGTCACTCTCATCTATTGAATATGTACCTTTTAAAACCGGTGTGTACTTCCTGTCTTTTATAAATTCATACCGGAGTTGAAAACTGCCAAGACAAATTATCTCACCAGGCATTTTTAAAGATAAAAGCTTGTTTAATGTTGTAAATATCTTTTTGATGTCCGCCTTTTTCTCATACGGCTCCAGCGCAATATATGTGGTAAGCGTCATCTGACTTCTAAGTACGTACTCATCCATTTGCGCAAGCAATTTTTTTAGATAATCCAATAAGTAATCAACTTGTTCAAATTTATCACTCAGGATTAAAAACTGCTTTCCGGATTTTGCAACTTTACAGCCCGGAATTTTTGACAGCGCATAATACATCTGTTTATCAACTTCTTTTTCTTTAGCTTCCATAGAATCATTACTCTGCTCTGACCAAAAAGCATTACCAAGAACATTGTTCAGTGAATAACTTATAAGTATTGCCAGATTGGAATTTTTCAACTGCTGTTTTTCATAATCTTCCTGTAATTGCTTGTTAAACAGGTCTTCCTGATCTCTGGCTACTTTATCAATTATTATATCTATTTTGGTTATCTGTTTATCAAAAAAATCTTTTAATTGCGTGCCGCCCCAGATAACAAGCAGAGCAAAAATATCAAACAACAGAATCGAACCGTCGATTTTTACGCCGCCTACTTCTATCATCCGTCTATAGAATATTTTGACTAATCCGGATACAAAATTTGCTAAAGGATTAATAAAGGTCAAAAACTGTTTGTCAATAAGATCTAAAAACCAGTACAATGTAACGAGAAATATTATAATAAATAGTATAATTTGAATAATGAATACTATATTTATTAACATCTGCCACATTTTCTTTTGTGCATAATAGAATTTTAGCATGTTTAACCCTCATTAACCTAACAAAATATTATCTATAAGTCTTACATTACCTATTTTAAGAGCAATAAAAACTTGTGTATTGCAGTCTGCAACATTTTTTTCTTCCAGATTATCTTTATCTCTAAATTCAAGATACTCAAGGGAATGATGCCCGTTCAAAAAACTGTATGCTGTTTCTGTCAAAGCTTTTACATCCGTAATACCTTTATCATAGCATGCTTTTATATTGAATAGAATTTTGCTCAAAGCAAGCGCTTCTTTTTTATCACTTTCTGATAGGTACTTGTTACGGGAACTCAGCGCAAGCCCGCTTTCTTCTCTTACAATAGGGCAAGGTATGATTTCAACCGGTATATTCAAATCCTTAACCATTTTTTTGATAATAATTAATTGCTGAGCATCCTTTTGTCCAAAGAAAGCATAATCCGGCTGAACAATATTAAACAATTTGTTAACAACTGTACAGACGCCGTCAAAATGTCCAACACGGGATTTGCCGCACAGTTTGTCCGTATAAAAATACGGCGGAATAACATAAGTTAAAAAGTCATTTGATAAAATATGACCTTCACCATACATTTCTTTTGGTGATGGGGCAAAAACAATATTAACCCCTGCTTCAGCACACAATTTTTCATCAGCCTCAAGTGTGCGCGGGTATTTATCTAAATCTTCTCCCGGGCAAAACTGTATCGGATTTACAAAAACAGAAACAACTGTTCTGTCACATTTTTCCACACTTTTTTTAATCAGGCTTAAATGACCGGCATGCAATGCGCCCATTGTGGGAACAAGTCCTATGGTTAAGCCTTCTTTTTTCCATTTTTTAATTTGCTCTCTTACTTCGCTGATTGTATGTAATAACATAACCTCATCTCCTGCCTACATAATACCACAAAAAATCAAGGAATTAGTAGTTATTTATGTTTCGAATTAATGGCTGTAGAAAAATTCAGCAGTTCTTCTTCACTCAGTTTAAAAACTTCTTCATCATTAGGGTAATTGCCTGATTTAACATCTGCATTATATTTTTGCGCACATTCAAGAATAAGTGATTTCATATCACCGTAGCGGCGCGCAAATTTTGGTTTAAAGTCAGAGAATTTTCCAAACAGGTCATCGCAAACCATAACCTGTCCCGTGCAATATCTTCCTGCCCCGCAGGAAATTGTCGGTACATTAAGATTATCAGATATATATTTTGCACTTTCTTCCGGC
>CALUQJ010000007.1 GCA_944322865.1 Candidatus Gastranaerophilales bacterium | reverse complement strand
TTATACGATGTATCCGGTAATAAGAACCCAAATACAAACGGAAAAGATATCGGTAAGATAAACGTAGAACAATTAGCCGGCGTAACAGGTTGCATGATACCAGAATTAAAAGATACAATGTGTATAACACAGATATTAGGACCACAAAACGGCGGCTATAGCCCTATGACATTAGAAGAATGTAATCAAGCAGTATCAGAAGGTACATTAGGAATAACAGCGTGCCACTGGGTTAATGATTATTGGGCAGGGGCAGTAAGAGCCTGCGGTGGAGTTCAAAACATGCCAACTCAAGCTCAGCTAGAACAATTAGCGGCATACATATATCCAGATGCCGATGAAATAAAAGGCGGAACTACTACAACCTATGCAGATTGGGATGCCGATCGAGCTTCGCTCTTCACAGCCCAATCACCTGGCGGAACCTCCAGGTTCTTCGTTTGGTCCGGGCAGGAGTACAGCCAGGACACCGCGTACAACCGCGACTTCTTCCCTACCTACACGATCTGGTTCAACGACAACCGCACCAACAGCTACAGGCTCGCGGTTTGCCTGGACCAATAAGAGGACACAGTCCTCTTATTGGAAGGGAATAAGGAAATAGGGGAATAAGGGAATAAGTTCGTTACAAAAATAGGGCAATGCAAGATTTAAGCGTTGCCTTGTTCAAAAGACGTTAAGACGCTAAGACGTTAAGTTCGTTACAAAAAATAAGGCAATGCAAGATTTAAGCATTGCCTTGTTCAAAAGACGCTAAGACGTTAGGACTATAGGACGTTAAGTTCGTATCATTAATTAGTCTTTGCAAATTTCACCAATAATCACTTTATTAATGCACTTAACGTCTTAGCGTCTTATCGTCTTAACGTCTTGTTAATAAGACAACTCACGCATTGCCTGATTTCCTCATTCCCCTATTCCCTTTTGTTAACATTTTTGTACTTACGGTTGAAAACTTGTATTAAATATGTTAAAATATAAAAGTATAGATAAGGAGTGTTTATGTTTGACAAGGTAGAAAAGTATCAATTAGTTTTGATGTCAGTAATTTTGGCTTTAGGTATTGTGTGGGCAGCTAAATCAGCAACAGCTAATTTGCGCACTGAAGGGATTTCTGTCACAGGTTCTGCCTATGAAATTGTACAATCTGATTCCGCAAGATTTGAATTTAATCTAACAGCAAGACAGCCTAACAGAGTTGCGGCTTATAATCTTGTGCAAAAACAACTTCCGGAAGTTTTGGATTATCTGAAAAACAAAGGCTTTACTGACAATGATATAGAACTTAAAACAACTAACGGCTACAATACTTACAAATACAATGCTAATGGAATGACAACCAACGAAATTGCAAGCCATACTATTAATCAGCCGATTGTAGTTACCTCAAATGATGTTAACAAGATAAAAGATATTTCTATAGACATTCAGAATTTTATCTCTAAAGGTATCGAAATAAATGCAATGGAGCCTCAATTTTTTTATTCAAAACTTTCTGATGTAAAAGTAAAGCTTCTGCAAGATGCTACAACCGATGCACAACAAAGGGCTGACGCTATGCTTCAAGCTACTCATAATAAAACGGGTAATATTCAATCTGTCAGAATGGGAGTGTTCCAAATTACACCGGTTGATTCAACTAATGTTTCTGATATGGGGATTAGCGATACCTCAACTATTGAGAAAAAAGTTACAGCTGTAGCTAATGTTACTTTTAAAATTAAATAAGGAGCAATGATATGAAAAAGATTTTTATTATAATGTTCGTTGTAAGTTTAATGCCGGCTTTGCAGGCTCAAGCATTCTATTCCCCGTCATCTAATGATCATAATATGATAATATTGAGAGAACAACAATTCCGCCTGCAAGAAATAGACACCAATAAAGATTTTCAGGAGCAAAAGCAAAAAAAATTATTGGAAGATGAAGAGTACGTAAAAAGAGTTAATGACAAGAAAGTTATTAAAAGTATTCAAAAACCAAGAGAATTTGTAGAAGAAAACGGTGAAATCAAAATAAAAGGTGTAGAGTAAGAGAGGTTAACCGCCTCTCTTTTTTTATTATTAGTTGTTTTGTCCCGCTCTATATCCGCACCAAGCGTAAACTGCCGGCAACAGCGGTTCTACAGGTAACTTGTGAATAAGCGGGAATTTAGCAAGTACAAGAGCACCAAGTGCATCGTCAATATTTGCCAGTGCATCTTTATAATTAAGTTTTCTGTCAGGTTCCTTGTCTTTCGGGTCAATTATACGGTTTGCGAGATCTGCCGCAACGACCATGCCGCAGAAAAGTCCGGCTGCTGTCCCTAATATATGACATGGAATATTATTTAATTTCGGCTTGTTATTTATAAATTCCGTAATTGGCGGTATTGCAAAAAGCGGCATTGTTGCATTTAAAAATTGGAAAATTCCTTCTTTAACCTTATGTTTTACATTCTTTTTCTTATCCGCTATTATACCTGCGGCGGTACCGCACAGAATAGCTCCGGAACTGACGCCAAGCATTTCTTTCATACCGTATTCTATTTTGAAGATATTTTTCTTTTGTTTTTTGGCAAATAACAATGTTGGAATAAGTGCACCGGCAATTGCACCTGCCGCTGCTGTTATTTTAACCTTGTTTTCGGCTTTTTCAACATTATGATAACGGTAAGTTCTCGGCACAACAGTATTTCGTATTCTGGGTTCGTTCTTAAATGAGCTGAAAACGTCCGTCTTAGGTGTGTATGAATAATTTGTCGTCTGGATATACATTGATTTATAATAATTTATTTCCCGAAAATATATTATCACAAAAAAATTATATGTGTAGTAGTCAGTTGGATTGTTACTAAATTGTAAACAAAACCGGGTAATGTTCTATTTATTATCTGCCTGCCAGTTTTAAACCTTTTAATATCAGTTCGAGTTGAGGAATTACGTCTGGGTTCTCAAATGCAGAAAGTGCAAGATTGATAAATTCCATTTTAGCTTCATCGTTAGATATTTTTATAATATCTTTCAGAAGTTTATTTATCATTGTGTTTTTATCAGAGTTAAAAATTTTGTAGGTACCGTCGGGATAGTAAATTATTGTATTGGCATATTTGTTATTTTCAAAATATTCAACAGCGATTGTTTCTTTTGTTCTTATAGCCATGTCAACAAATCTCTGTTCAATGTATTTTTCAGAACGGTTGGCGAGAACATCTCTTGATTTATTTTCTTTGTTAAGTAATTGGTAAACATTTTCTGATTTTAAGACTCTGTAATTTGATATGTTATAAGTGCCGTCAATAAGACAGCTTTGATCTGTATAAACAATATCAAAATCAAACAAATCCTTTGGTGTAACATCAAGTGTAATACAAATATTTTCAAGAGTTTTAGCAGAAGGGAAATGAACTCCAGTTTCAAGTTTAGACATTTGTCTTGGTTGAATACCGACCATTTCACTCAACTGTTCCTGACTTAAATTTCTGGCTTTTCTGTATTTCTTTATATTTATACCTAACGCTTTTGCTAAATCTACCATTTGTTGACCTGCCTTTTAATCGGTTTTAATCAGTATAACGTCTATATCTTTTACAAATAATGTGGTAAAAAGTTGACATATTTCTTCACAAAGTATAGAAATAGAAGTTTTACGACTTATAATTATTTATGTTGACAATTAAATCAATTCGAAAAATGTATAAGAGCCGAACGGCTCATAGCATGATTACAAGATGCATCTTGTAACAACTTGATTTCCTTAAATATTTTGCAGTGCCGGGTGCACTGCATTTTTATTGCAGCACTAAAATTAAGTATAAATATATGAGAAACTCTAATCTTTAAAAAAATCGTAAAAATGATAAAATTGCAGCGGGCTTTTCAAAACGATATCTTCTACAAATTTTATGTATGCGGCTTGCAGATCCTTAATCGTTGTATATTCATAATGTTGAAGATAAATTTTATAGGTATCGTTTTTGTCTTTTAGCGCAATAATAAAATATATCGGCACTTCCATAAGCTGTGCTAATTTAAAACTGCCAACAGGAAAATCCGCCTTATGCCCGAAGATTTCAGCTTCAAAAGTCGCCGTATCAGTATTTTCCGGAACTCTGTCCGCAGCAATAAAGGCAATACTGCCATCTTCAAGGCTGTCTTTAAGTCTTATTGCGGTATCGACGCCTATTTCTTCAACAGGATAAGGTGTAAGCGGTATTTCTTTTGCTATTTTTTTGACAAAGCCGTTAAATATTTTGCACTGATTTTGGCTTAAAAAGACATTTACCTTTAAATCCGGATGTCTGGTATTATTTATAAAAAGTGTGCGCATTACATCAGTATTACCGGCATGTGCGCATAGAAAAAAAACTCCTTTACCTTTATCAAGATCTGAATACAATTCTTCTTTAGCGTCTTCTGATTCAAATATTATTTTATTTTTATCAAATTTATTAGGGTAAATTTCTATTTTATCAGTCAAAACATGCGTATAAGATAAAAAATGCTTAAACTGGTTTATCAAGTTTGGTTTTATACCGGTAAGCGGGTTGATAACAGTAAGGTATTTTTTTGAATATCCTCGTACATCTTTTGCAAAAATAAACGCAAAAAATGTAACAAAAAACGCTATAAAATTTACAGCTTTTTTGCCGAATAAATTATATATATACCACAACAGCATTAATCTTTTTTTACCTGCTGCCTGTTCTTTTACCTGATACCATTGCATTTTACACGCACTCCAATAATGTATAACAGTGAATACCTACATTTGTATACTTGTTTTCTATTCTTAATCCTGCACTTTCGATGAGTGAACACAATTCCGCCAGTGTATACATTTTGCTGTTACCATTAGCCATGCAGGTAAAATAAAGTGAGATATGCGCAATTGCAAACGATGCCCCGCTAAATTCTTGATTGTCAATTATCGGCTCAAGAATATAAATACGAGTTCCGTTTTTTGCAGCTGTTTTAACTTTTTTTAAAATCTCTATAACCTGTTCTTCTGAAAAACAGTCTAAAAACTGGCTCATAAAGACAGCATCTTCAAGCTGCGGCAATTTATCATCAGACAAAATGTCCAGTCCATAGAATTTGAGGCGGTCTGAATTTACATTCTTTTCTGCGATCTCTTTATTCACAGGTAAATCAATTATATTAACCCGACAGTCAGGCGCAAAGGAAAGACAGGCTTTTTCGAATTTACCTGTATTGCCGCCTATATCAAATATCTGATGCGGTTTGTGTTCAAAAATTATCTTCAAAACTTCATCAAAGCAGTCGTCAGAATAATAATGATCAAAATCATACCAGGATTTTTTAGCCTTTTCTGGTAAATTCGGCACATGCGGATATATTGTAGGGGCATCAACAAAATATTTTTGCAGCCCGCACGGGCTTCCTTTTGCAAAAGATTCCGTTAATTCTGAGGCGCCGAGATAACAGACATCACGCATAAAATTAAAATTATTAATCGTCATCTCATCTGTCAAAAAACATTCCCCAAGCGGAGTGAGTGAAAATTTTTTGTCTGATTTTTCAACAATACCGGAATAATATGCGACCTGCAAAAGCGTCACAGCCGTGTATTTTGATACATGACAATCAGAAATAATTTCATCAATTGAGGACGGTTTTTCAAATAAAAATTTTAATATACCAAAATCCAGCATTGCGGCAACCGTTTGAAAGGTAAACGGTGCAAATGCAATTTTTTGTGCATTATTCAATGCTTCAACCTTTGAATATTTCTTTTTATTACTTCGTCTATACTTAATTTTTGTTGATTTAACTTCCACCATGGTATTATTATACCATGGACATATTTTATACAGATATCGAAAAATTTTATAGCATTCTGACACCGGCACAGACTGATGAATTTATAGGAATTTTCGGCAAAAAGTTCGGGTCAGGCAAAAGAAGTAAAGAACATGCACTCGGGCGGTTTCTGGTTAAATACATAGCAAAAAATTTTTATAACAAAGAAAATACTGATATTGAGATAAAACAAAATAAGCCTTATTTTACCTCAAACAGTGATTTACATTTCAGTATATCGCATAGCAGAAATATTGTGCTAGCAGGTTTTGACACAAAA
This sequence comes from Candidatus Gastranaerophilales bacterium, assembly GCA_944322865.1. Taxonomy (GTDB): domain Bacteria; phylum Cyanobacteriota; class Vampirovibrionia; order Gastranaerophilales; family Gastranaerophilaceae; genus CALUVH01. The sequence goes on along the minus strand of CALUQJ010000007.1, from coordinate 37,704 downwards.
CCTGTCGGTGTTGATATTGAGGCAATGAAACAAAGAAACATAAAAGAAATTCTAACACATCTCAATATTAAAAACGATAATGTCAGCCCTGAATTATTCTACAGGTATTGGACAGCCTACGAAGCCAAAATAAAACTCCAAAGCACTCCCAAATCCTATTGCACGGTTAAATTACTTCCTGAATTTATGTTATCTGTTTTAAGCGGAGAGTCTTTGGATATCAATAAAATACTCAAGATATATGAACTTGCAAGCCCCAATGCCAGCATAAATCCGAGTGAACTGATTAATTTAAAACTTGTAAATGCCAGCAGCAGAAATGAAAATACTGTTGTTATACAGGAAATTAACACTGCATCATTAGAATTTTTTGAACCGTTAAATCTGAATATCGCATAATCAAGTCCAAAGCCGGTAATCAGGAATATTGCAAGTATATGAAAAAGATTTAGCGGTTGCAATAGACTTATAAAGCTTATTGCAAAAAGGCTTGCTAATATTGACGGACAGATTATTTTTACGGCATTTTTGAATGTAAAAATAAAGCCTAAAAGCAAGTATAATAAAATATAAATCGGGACAAGAATTTTTAAACACGCTAATCTAATCTTTTTTATTCCGCCTGATATTTCTGACGGCAGATTTATATAATGAGTATTCTCAACTCCTTCCAGAAACTCAGGATTATCAACATCATACACAACCATTATTGAATGCGTTTTATCAAGCATAAATTCATTTAACCGATTAATATTTTTAAATGCCTCCTCACTGAAATATTTTTTATCAAAATGTTTTATCTGATACAAATTTTCAGGCGTTAAAAGTTCGCTGAATACATTTAATTCACTCTCATAAAGCTCTGTTCGAAGAAGCATATTTTCTTTTTGTCTTTTTATAGAAGGTAAAAATTTACTCAATGAATAATATGCAATGCTTTCATCATTAAGCATTTGTGCGATATTTTCTTCTCGCTCCAAAATATCCTGCAAATTATTCCCTTCAACAATAACGAAAGAGGTATTAGAATTAGCCGATGTAACTTCCTGATAAAGTTTTTCTGCCTCAATCATTTGTTTTGACGGCTTGTACATTGTTCTTATATCATCATTAAAATGTATCCTGAACAAACCGGCAAGAATAATCAAGCCGAATACAATAAGCAGCTTTTTATTAAATTTCAAATCGAATTTATGTTTTGAAGTCTGCGGCGGCAAAAAGGAATAAAAAAGTACAACAAGGCAATACACCGTAATAAGTCCTGTTGATGTAAATACAGCTATTTGTTTTAACAATTCAATACCTGAAAAAAGCAAAATCAATAAAGAAGAAACAGTTGTAAGCATACTGACAGTCAGACTTTTTATAACTTTTTTAATATCGCTTTCCATAAGATAATGCAGCGAATAATCCACGCAAATCCCAATTAATGTTGTTGAAAAGACAAATGTCAGAATATGTATTGAAGAAAAGAGCAATGCACAAACGCAATATCCCATCCCCATGCCTGTAGCAAGACTGAACATTATCGGCAAAAGTATTTTTAAAGATCTGAAATACCACAATACAAGTCCGCCAACAAATAATGCGGATATTATACAAATTATATTAATTTCATTCATAGATTTTGCGCTCGCGTAATATGAATGCACAGGCGCACCGGTCAAATATATTTTTATATTGTCATTGCATTGAGAGTGTTGTAAATCTATCAGCTTTTTAACTTCTTTATTTGTTAAAGAAGGAGAAAGTGCAAGTTCTTTTTCCACCTCAAGATTAATAATTTCATAATACTTTCCGTTAACCGAATTAATAACCCCGCCATCGCCTAGTGATGTTATATAACCCGTAAACAGCAAAAACGGATCTTCCTCCTCCGGCAATAATGAAAAACCGAACGGATTATATAAATTATCAACAGCCTGCTGCGTTATTGCCTCAAAATCACCGTTTTTCATTGTTTTATAATCGTTATAAGAAAGCAGATTATTCTGATATTTTTTATAAAATTCAAGCGTTTTTACAAAGTTTGCTGATTTTATTTCAAAACTCTTTTTATCAATATTTTTGACAAATTCCTCCTTTGCCTTTTCGATTAAATCTGGATTAGAACTTTCTATCAAAACATTTATATTAGAAGAATATTTTCCACTCAATTCAACAAGCAGTTCATCTTTTGCGTTATCAGAAAAAAATGCGCGTAAAAGATTTGTTTCAATACGTTCGGATTTAAGAAATGCCCCAATAGCGATAAACGCCAGTATAGCAATAAAAAATATTCTTAGTATGTTTATTTTTTTCATATCAGTCACAATAGAATTTTATTTTTGTATTAGTTCCGTTTAGCGGGTTTATATTAATCTGGTTAATATTTTTTTCACCTGTTATAATAATATTTTTCAACTGCTGCGCTGCCGGAGATTTTGCTTTTGGCTGCAACGCAACTGTCCAGATACCGTTTTCGTTATGATAAAAAAGATTGAAATTTTTGTTAATAACTGAGTAATTTTTGTTTGCAATAGAGGTAATAATTTCGTTTATCTGCTTGTTACCGGAGGAGGTGTAAGAAGTTGTTGTCTTAACCGGATAAAGTGTTTCAAATATTACACCTTTTTCTTTGATAAAATGGAAATTTCCGCCGGATTGTAATGTTCGCTGCGGAAAAACTTTTTCCTGTGTAAATTTACAGGAAATACTGTTAAACTGCGGCAGACTTTCAACAACTGTTTGAGTATCAGCCGGATAATCAAAAATATCCGCCAGAGAGTATGTGCCTAATATTAAAAGTACAAAAATTATGAGATACTTAAACATTTTAATCCTTCTTTTAATCCTTGCGGAGCGTCGTATAAACTTTTACGGGAAACCGCATCCACGCAAATCTGCATTGTGGAAGCTTTGAATATTACATCTTTGCTTTGAATATCTTTTATTTCATACTTTATTTTTAATGAAGGTTCATACTCTTCCAAACTTGCTTTTATCAGAAGTTTTTGTGAAAGTGTAGCGGATTTAATAAATTTCATATCCATTTTAGCTATAGGATAAACATAACCGTCCCTAACCATTTCAGGATAACTGTAACCGATTTTTTCAAGCAATTTGCAGCGTGCGATTTCCGTATATTTGACATAATTTCCATGCCAGACAACATTCATCGGATCTAAATCGAAAAACGGCACCTCTATTTCTATTTCTTCTTCAGCATAACTCATATTATTTTAACCTTTTTTTGAATTATAAAACAAAATTTTATTTTATAAAAGTACCCGATGAGAATATATTTTGTCCGTCTGTATAGGTATAATCAACAGAAAGTTCATTACTCTTGAGGATAAGTTGTATTTTTGTATCCGGTTTTATGACTTTTGTGAATTTTATTTTTTTGATTTTATTGCAAGGGATTTCAATTTTGAATATATTTTCTGCATAAAAATGTGCAAAAAATAACTGCACAACCCCTGGGAGTATCGGCAAATCAGGAAAATGTCCGTTGAAAAAATTACTGTTTCTTAAAAATGCCAGAGTAATTTGTGCGCAATTTTTATCAAGATTTATATCAAACACGAGCGGAAGCGAAAGATGCAGCCCAAAAATCATCTCCAGCTTTTCACGGTCAATTTTACCAGTAACGGTTTTAGGTATTTCAGGTAAAAAACGCCATTTTTGCGGGTATAGTTCCGAATACACAGCAACATGCGACTTCAAAATTTTGATTAACTCAACAGATCCTGTTTCCAGCAATTTTTCTTTGCCTTCTTGAGTCAACACTACTGCCGCTGCAATTTTTTCATTGTATCTGAAACAATAACTATTCTCTATTAATTCATTTTTATTGAGATACTCTTCCAATTCCACTGCTGAAATGCGTTTTTCTTGAATTTTTAAAATTCTGTCAGCACGACCGGTTATTTTAAACCTGTTACCGTCAAGTTCAATCAAATCCCCCATAACCTGTTCGTTTTCAAGAAAATATCTTGATTTTATATGTATAATATTGTCACTGTCCGCACAAACTTCTACATCAGGAAAAGCAGTCAGCCAATCTGTTGCAGAAGAGGTACGGTAAGCCATTATACCGCATTCAGTGCTTCCGTAGATATCTATAACATTCGATTTTTTTTCAAAAAATGCAAAAGTACTGTTTTTTAATTTGTCACCAGCCGTAAAAATATATTTTGGCGGAACAGGGTTTATATTATATTTTGCCATTCTGTCAAGAAATGACGGGGTTGAAATAAAAACATAATCCTGCTGTTCAATTTGTTCGGGGAATTTAATTATATCAGTATCAATGACATAACCATTTACCAGCGGATACATAAGGGCAAATGTCATGCCGAACATATGGGACATTTTTGTTGTTGTAATAACGACGAGATTTTTATCAAGCGGAAAATTTTTATATAAATCAGTTGCTTCATTAATAAGGTTTTGCAAAGATTTTCGCACTTTTTTCATCATACCGGTTGAACCTGAGGTGTAAAAGTTGATAAATACATAATCAGGATTAACCTCAGGTATTACAAAATCCGCGTCAGATGTTTGAACAGCGTCAATAAAACCGCCTTCAAGTGTTTGACGTTTGTTTTTATCCGTCATGAGAAAAAGTTCTTTGCCGGAATAAATACCTGCCAGAAAATTCAATACAAATTCAAAATTATCATCTTCACACAAAAGTAGATTTTTACACTCCTGTGCAACAAGATATGCAGCGCGTCTTGACACAAGCTTTTTAACCTCAGCCCCGCAGTATTCTTTTCCTTTTGATTTTAATATTACTTTTTCATCACCGAAATTAAACATTATGCCGTCTCTTGAAAATAAGCCTTATTATGTATTCAACGCCGAACACCATGCCTGTCAAAAGATATGATACACAGCCGTTATATATAGTCCAAACCTTTGAACTCATAAATATTGTAGCAAAAGATACCAGAAAGTTAAATATCAAAAAAACACACCATACATAAGTCAGGTTGCGGGTGTATTGTTTGACAATCTCCGGCAATTCTTTTCCGCCCTCCATTATTTTTGCAAATTTCTGTATAATAGTTTCTTTAGTAAAAATTGATGAGAAAAATATAAAGAAAATTAAAAGATTAATTAATGCAGGATAAAATTTAAGCGCAATAAAATTGGTAAAATGAAATATACCGATGACGACAAATGTAAATAGTAAGGGAAAAATCATTCGCATAACAGTTCATCAATCGCGTTAACAACATCCTCAATAGTTCTGATTTGTTTAAAATTCTCAGGAGATATTTTTTTATGAGTAAATTGCTGGACCCGAACAGCTAAATCCACTGCATCTATGCTGTCCAGTTCAAGATCTTCAAAAAGATTTGCCTGAGGTGTTATTTTTGCTTCATCTATTTCAAAATCCTCGGTCAAAATCTTTGTTAATTCTTTTAATATAGTATCTTTTGAAATATTTTCACTCATCTTCTAATCCTGTTTTGTCTGCGCCTGAATAAAATCTGCAAGGGTTTTGACAGAATAAAAATGCTTTTTATTTTCATCATTATCAGCCCCCATTTTGAGATTATATTTTTTCTTGAGCGCCATACCTAATTCCAACGCATCAATAGAATCCAGACCTAACCCTTCAACAAACAACGGAGCATTTTCATCAATGTCTGCGGGTGTAATATCTTCCAGATCCAGCGAATCTATTATAAGTTGTTTTATCTCTTCTATAATCATCATCTTAACCTTTAACATTATGATAATCTAACAAATTCAGAATGTCAAATTTTATATTTCCCGTTTTATAATATCCATAATTTCTTTGCGTGCCTTGATATCAGAAAGATGTGAAAAATTTTGCGGTAAGATTTCATCCTTAACTTCAATATTATAATTCACAACTCTGTCACCTATATCATAAATCGGCTGATTTTTCTGTAAAAATGGATAATCCGTTGTTATCTTAACCGGCACAATTGCCGTATTGGAATGAAGGGAAATAACGGCTGCCCCTTTATGTAATTTGATATCTTCGTCCGGTTTTGTTCTTGTTCCGGTCGGGAAAATTATTATATTAAACCCTTCTTTCAGGAATTTATCTGTTTCCGTCTTAAAATCATCTAAATCAATATCGTTGATTATATAAATTGATTTAACTATATTCCTGAAAAGCAAATTTTTAAGCGTATCTTTTTTGGCAAGACAGGTAGAATTAGGGATTAATCCTATTAAGATTACAATATCAATAAATGTCGGATGGCTTGCAACAATTATTTTACCTGACAAATTAGCCAAACGCGCTTCATCATTACAATTTACTTTGATAAGTTTTATTTTTTGTAAAAGGTCTTTGAAAAATTTCCAGGAGGAATGTATAACACCGGCATAAGCAAATTTTCTGCGTTCAGCGGGCACTTTCAGCATTATATACGGAAAAATAAAAAAACTGATTACACCTGCGCCAAAGCCAAAAAGGACAAAGCAAGACAGTATTAAACAAGAGCGCCAAAGTCTAATCATACAAGCCTCCGTAAGGTATAAAAAACTGCTCTGTATTCATCTGATTTTCCTGATAAAAAATTAACAAAATCGTCATAATTGTCAGAAACTTTATGGTTTGATTCTTTTATAAATTCTATTTTATCAGCGCCGTCAGCAGGGATTTTCCCTATTAAACACGCAACAGCTACAGGTTCAGGAAGTGTATCCGCATAACAAAAAAGTGTAGGTTTCTCTTCACTAAAAGCTTCCCAAAACCCGTTAGAAATAGTATTTTCTCCGGCAGAAACCGCATTATATTTGCTTGTAATCTTATGGAACAAAGAAAATGTGCCCACTGCCGCATTATGAACAGACGAACTGAATGCAACCGGCGAAACTTCATTTTCTTCCGTGTACTGCTTTATTAATTTTTCCAGCCTATCATATTCCCCGTTGCGTGATGCAAATACAATATTTATATCACGCCCATCATAGCAGCTATTCAGGACATAAAACGTAAGTTTTGCAAGCAGACTGAGCTTTCTGCGCATAAGCATCGGAACAAATGACAAATCAGGTTTGTCATCTTTAGAATAAGCTGTTTTGTATATGAAAAATTTTTCATTCATGCTAATATACTAATATAGTTGGAGAGAAAATGCAAAAAAAGATTTATATCACCGATTATAATGCAATATGTAACCTTGGCAATAATATTGACCGTATTTTTGAGAATGCGGCTAAAGGTGATACTGATTTTCTCACTTTAGACAACAAACTTATTAAAGGTAAAGAATTTTATTTCGGGAAAATTAACGCTGAACTTCCGATTATAGAGGAAGAAAACTTTAACCTGCGCTGTAACAGACTTTTGTTATACCTTATAAACAGTATGCAAAAAAGTATTTCAGGATTATTTTCAAAATACAGTACTGACCGTATTGCAGTTGTTACAGCAACAACAAATTCAGGTATTGACGAATACGAACAAACACATAATCCTAAACATTTTGGAATAGGCAATCCTGCGGTATTCATAAAAAATCACCTCGGACTTAATAATTTTTATGAATGCATTTCAACTGCCTGCTCATCAGGCATTAAGACATTTTCAACAGCGCAAAAACTTTTGAATAAAGATATCTGTGACGCAGTAATTGTTGCGGGCGTTGATTCTCTTGCTAAACTTCCGGTATACGGTTTTCACTCGCTGGAAGTTCTTTCAGACAAAAAATCCAATCCTTTTTCCAAAAACAGAAACGGGATTAATATCGGAGAAGCTGCGGCAATGTTTATTATAGAAAAGCAGGGCTGCGGAATTTGTATAAAAGGTACAGGTGAAACCTCGGACGCTTATCATGCAGCAACACCGGATCCTAAAGGTTTTGAGGCAGCTAACGCCATAAAAAATGCTCTTAAATATGCAAATCTGTCCCCTGATGCAATTGATTACATAAACCTTCACGGAACAGGTACTATCGCTAATGATTTAATGGAAGCCAATGCGATATATAATATTTTTGGAGGCTGCACAGAGGCGAGTTCAACCAAACCTCTGACAGGGCATTGCCTCGGGGCTGCCGCAGCTTTAGAAACCGCTCTTTGCTGTCATGTAATAAAAAATCAAACAGTTTTACCGCATATTTATGACGGAGAATATGATTTTTCACTGCCGCAAATTAATCTCGTCACAAAAGCAGTTAAAAAAGATATAAATAATGTATTATGTACATCATTCGGGTTTGGCGGCACCAACGCCGCAATAATTTTAGGGAGGGGAAATGACTAATTACGATATGACAAAAGTTTTGCCGCACAAACCGCCTATGATTCTCATTGACGATGTTCTGGATTATAATCTTGAAGAAAAATCAGTGAGTGCTATTGTCAATATTAATGAAGATAAGTTGTTTTTTGATAAATCAATAAACGGGGTTCATTCAACTGTCGGGATTGAATTTATGGCACAAACAATCGGCTGCTATTCGTATTTCAGAAACGATATGAAGCCGCCGGGTATCGGATTCTTATTAGGTTCAAGGTTATTTAATTGTAATATTCCTTATTTTGAAAACGGAAAAACATACAAAATCACCGCAAAAGAAATTTTTACAGATAATAAACTTGTTTCATTTGAGTGTTTAATTTATAATGATATTGACGTATGCGCCGAAGCAGTAATCAATGCTTACATGCCGGCGAACAAAATAGACCTGATAGGGATGTTAAATGGATAAAACAGTATTAATCACCGGTTCAAGCCGCGGAATAGGAAAAGAAACAGCTTTATATCTTGCCCAAAACGGATATGACATTGTTTTGCACTGCAACAACAATATTAAAAACGCGGAAGAAACAGCCGCATTAATTGAAGAATACGGACGCAAAACAAGAATTTTGCAATTTAATATATCTAATAGAGAACAATGTAAAAAAATTTTGACAGAAGATATTGAAAAACACGGAATATATTACGGTGTTGTTCTCAATGCAGGAATAGCAAAAGATAATGTTTTCCCAGCAATGAAAGATTCTGAATGGGATGATGTCCTAAATACAAATCTCGGCGGTTTTTACAATGTCTTGAAACCCGTTGTTATGCCTATGATATCAGCGAGAATCAAAGGGAGAATTATCACTATGTCTTCTGTATCCGGTCTTGCCGGAAACCGTGGACAGGTAAATTACAGTGCCTCAAAAGCAGGTATTATCGGCGCAACAAAATCTCTTGCATTAGAACTTGCAAAACGCGGAATTACCGTTAATTGCGTTGCTCCTGGTGTGATTGAAACCGATATGACACAGGTGCTGCCTGTTGATGAAATTAAAAAAATCATTCCGATGAAACGTTTTGGCAGCGCAAAAGAAGTTGCAAGTCTTATAAATTATCTTATGAGTGAAGATGCATCATACATCACAGGTCAGGTTATTTCTGTAAACGGAGGGTTGTATTTGTGAAACGGGTTGTTGTAACAGGCATGTCACTTGTAAGCTGTCTTGGCAATGAAGTTGACATTGCTTATGAAAGACTTAAAACATATAAAAACTGCATTCGCTATTCTCCTGAACTAGCAGAATACGACAAATTAAACACGCGTTTATCAGCGCCTGTAGACTTTGAAACACCCGAACATTTTACGCGTAAAATCACACGCACAATGGGTCCTATTGCTATAATGAGTGTTTCAACAGCAGAAAAAGCACTTGCAGATGCAGGACTTTTAGGGGATGACATTCTCACAAGCGGGCAAACCGGTGTTGCTTACGGCTCATCTTCAGGGTCTTTAAAAACTATTATTGATTTTTATTCAATGCAGGTGGATAAAGAAGTAAAAAATCTCAATTCCGGCTCTTATGTCAAAATGATGTCACAAACAGCCGCTGTTAATATCTCTTTATACTTCAAAACCCGCGGACGAATTATTCCGACATCCACAGCCTGCACATCAGGTTCTATGGGAATAGGGGCTGCTTATGAAGCAATAAAGGACGGTTATCAAACTGTAATGATAGCAGGCGGGGCAGAAGAATTTCATGCAACCCATATTGCAATATTTGATACTCTCTATGCAACAAGTTTAAAAAATGACACACCGGAACTTACACCTTCTCCGTTTGACAAAAACCGCGATGGGCTTGTAATAGGTGCAGGTGCTGCAACGTTAATACTTGAAGAATATGAACACGCAAAAAAACGCGGAGCAAAGATCTACGCTGAAATAATCGGTTACGGTAATACAACGGACGGCACGCACATAACCAACCCTAACCCTGAAACTATGGGCAATGCAATAAAAGAAGCCCTGCATTACGCCAAAATTTCTCCTGATGATATCGGATATGTTAATGCTCACGGCACAGCAACAATTCAGGGGGATACAGCAGAATCTCAAGCTACATACGATATATTTAAGCGTAATGTTCCGATAAGTTCTATAAAAAGCTACACCGGACATACTCTCGGCGCCTGCGGCGCTATAGAAGCTATTCTTACAATCAAGATGATGAACAACAACTGGTATTGTCCAACGCTTAATCTTAATGAAGTCGATGAAAACTGTGCGCCATTAGGTTATATAATGAAAGAAGGGCGTGAGATGAAAAATAATATCGTTATGTCCAACAATTTTGCTTTTGGCGGCATCAACACATCTTTGATATTCAAAAAAATCTGATTGCAGGATTGAAAAAGAACTATAAATACAATGAAAAAATTTTTATTCACATCATTATTATTTGTCATAACAGCCTCTTCTTGTTTAGCAATAGAAGAGGTCAAAAAAGTTGACCTTCAGCAGGCAATTAATATTGCCGTCGAAAATAATATTGATTTACAAACCTCAAAACTAGACATAGATATTGCGAAAAACAACATTAAACAGGCAAATAAACTCAACAACCCTAATATAAATACATTTTTTAACCTAGGCGCCGCAGGCTGGAGTGAACCGCAGCAGATAGGGGCATCTGAGCTTATAGAAATAGGCAAACGCGGACCGCGCAAAAACCTTGCTAAAGCTAACTTGGAACTGATTAATGAAAGTATTAAGTATAACAAATTTAAACTTAAAATGGATGTCAGAGAAGCCTATGTCAAACTTGTTGCTGCAAAATCCGTATTGTACACCCTTAAACAGCAGCAGGCTTTACAGGAAAACCTTTTGAATATCGCAAAAAAACGCTATAAAGCAAACCTTGTTCCGGAGATAGACGTTATCCAGGCTGAAATTGCACTTAATCAGATGATTACACAGGTTAATTCTGCTGATGTTGAGGTTAAGACAGCGTTTAATAATTTTAATAAAGTTATTAATGACAAAAATAAAATTACATACGATTCCGTTGATAAGATTTTTGCGGAAGAAAACAACTTTGAAGAACTTTTGACTCCTGAACCGGATATTGAATTGCCGACTTTTGAAGAGATTGATGAGCGTGCACTCGCAAACCGTTTCGATATAAAAATAGCGCAAAACAGGATTGATGTGGCTCAGAAAAACTTGATACTGGTCGCCCGTCAAAGAATACCGGACATTGAAATTGTTGGCGGGTGGCTCTATCAAAAAGCAAATCATACAGATGACAACCGATTTAACAGCGGGGCTTTTGCAGGCGCTAATGTGGTTAATATCCCGATTTTTTACAATTATTCACCTGAAATTAAAAACGCTAAATTAACACTTGATCAGGCTATAATGAATTATGAATCCGTAAAAAACAAAGCAACTATAGATTTGCAGTCAGCATATAATAAATTTTTGACAGCACGTGCAAATTTAAACCACTATGAAAAAAAGATACTAACGGATTCTGAGGAATTAATCAGTGTTTCAACAAAGAGTTATGAAGAAGGGAAATCTGATATAACAGCATTAATCGTAATGAAACAATCCTATCGTTCAATAATAATCGGCTATACGCAGGCGTTGGCTGAATATTACAACAGCTGGACAAATTTTTTACGAGAAGTCAACGATCCGGAATTTGACCTTTATGAAGACATCTAATATGTAAATATTTATTACCGGCTACATCGTATATATTAAATTTCTTGACACAAGCTGCCGTTATACATTATCATAGTCGAGGACAGGTCTCATTTTATGAGGGACATCTATGGGTATAATGAAAAAAAATGCATTCACTCTTGCAGAAACTCTTGTAACGCTTGCAATCATAGGAATGATTGCATCAATGGTTATCCCCCCTCTTGTCACAAGTTATCAAAAAACTGTTCATGAAGTTAAATTGAGAAAAATTTATGCTGTCCTTTCTCAAATAGCACAATATGCAGTTGGTGAATATGGTGATATGCCGTATTTAGATTTCTCTGACGGAAGTTCTGAAAAAGTACAGGAATGGTATTTGAGTTATTTTAAACCTAATCTAAAAATAGCGAAAGAGTGTTTTGATGAAAACGGATGCTGGGCAGAAGATGTTACCCACCTCAATGGCGATACTGTTTCCAATGCAACTGCGCGCGGGATAGGCGGTAACATTGTAACTTTTCAAACCATTGACGGCACTAGGTTTAATATGGACGGAAATATTCCGGATGATTTAAACACCCAGTTCGGAATTGATTCAGATATAGACGGACTTGTTATATATGTTGACTTAAACGGTGATAAAAAACCTAATGTAATCGGTAAAGATATATTTGTTTTTGTTTATACAGATAAAGGATTTGTCCCGGCAGGCAACGACAGAACCAAAGAATTTGTCGCTCAAAACTGTTCTGAGGACGGATCAGGTGTTATGTGTGCATCTAATATCGTACGTAACAACTGGAAGTTTGGCGATATCAATATGTAAGCTGCTTGTAATAATCTTTTTTCAGTGGTATAACGTTGTTTGTAGTTAGTTAGGGGGATCCACCCCGGGGGTAAATGTTTATTTAAGCGTTGTTATTTAAACAGTAATTTACCGCAAAAACCCGAAAGGATAAGGAAGGATATTTTTTATGGAAAAAAACAACGAAACACTCCACATTTTGAGACACTCAACTTCTCACATTATGGCACAAGCCGTTCAAAAGCTGTTTCCGTCTGCAAAGTTAGCAATAGGACCGGCTGTTGAAAACGGTTTTTACTATGATTTTGATTTGACTGACGGGCATGCTTTTACAGAAGATGACCTTGTTAAAATCGAAGAAGAGATGAAAAACATTGTTAAACAAAATCTTACTTTTGAAAAATATGTTATTCCGGATGTGGATGCACAAATTGCTGAATTTAAAAATGAAGGTGAGATTTACAAGGCAGAATTGCTGGAAGAACACAGAAACGATAATCCGACACTTTATTTAACAAAAGACAAAGACGGAAATGTGCTATTTAACGATCTTTGTGCAGGTCCGCACATTCCGAACACAAGTTATATAAAAGGCAATGCATTTAAACTTCTCAAGGTTGCCGGTGCTTACTGGCGTGGTAACGAAAAGAATAAAATGCTGCAACGTATTTACGCAACAGCCTACTGGAACAAAGAGGATTTGCAAGAATACTTGAACTTCCTCGCAGAAGCAGAAAAACGCGACCACAGAAAATTAGGCGCAAAACTTGATCTTTTCTCAACAAGAGAAGAACTTGGAGGCGGTCTTGTTCTCTGGCATCCGAATCTTGCTGTTGTCCGCGAAGAAATTGAAAATTACTGGAGAACTGAGCACAGAAAACGCGGTTATGTAATTGTTAACACCCCGCACATCGCAAAATCAAAACTCTGGGAAATTTCAGGTCACGCTGACCATTACAGAGAAAACATGTTCTTTATCCAAAAAGATGAAGATAGTGACGAACAGTTTATCTTAAAACCAATGAACTGTCCGTTCCACATTTTGATTTATCAGGCAAACAGATATTCTTACCGTTCATTGCCTTTAAGAATGGCTGAGCTGGGCACTGTTTACAGAAAAGAAAAATCAGGCGCGCTCTCCGGTTTAACCCGTGTTCAAGGTTTTACTCAGGATGATGCGCATATTTTCTGTACGCCTGAACAGTTAGTTGATGAAATAAATGAAATCATTGATTTTGTAGCAGACACAATGGCAATGTTCAAAATGGATTTCGAAGTAGAACTTTCTACCCGTCCTGAAAGCTATGTCGGTGAAATAGAAAACTGGAACAGAGCAGAAGCAGGCTTGAAAGAAGCTATGGACAGACGCGGAATGAAATATGAAATTAACGAAGGTGACGGTGCATTTTACGGTCCTAAAATTGACTTTAAAGTTAAAGATGCAATAGGCAGAACATGGCAGTGTGCAACTATTCAGTTAGACTTCAATCTTCCTGAACGTTTTGATATCAAATATCAGGACAAAGACGGCTCTATGAAGACACCTGTTATGCTCCACCGTGTAATCTTCGGGTCTATGGAACGTTTCCACGGCATATTGATTGAACACTATGCGGGCGCTTTCCCGACATGGCTTGCCCCGACACAGGTGGCTATTGTTCCGATAAGCAACGATAAACACACAGATTTCGCTGAAGTCGTTTACAAAAAAATGCGCCAAGCAGGTATCAGAGCTAAACTCGATGACCGCTCAGAAAGCATGAATTACAAAATAAGAGAAAGTCTGCAAGACAAAAAAATCCCTTATGTTGTAGTTATCGGCGACAAAGAAATTGAAGCAAATTCAGTTGCAGTGAGAGCACGTGGAATAGGTCAGGTCGGAACAATGCCGGTTGATGAATTTATCAAGAAAATTGAAGATGAAATTCATTCACGCTCCGCTGATTCGTTCGCTAAAGAACTTGCAAAAGCATAAAAATCAAAAAGGCTCCATACGGAGCCTTTTTAAATATATGGAGTCGGTGGCAGGCTGAAAGCCTGCCACCGACTCTGTTTCGTAAAGTATTATGCTGAAATATCAATGACAGTTCCTACAGGAGCATTCAATGCTGCTGTATATGCACTCAAAAACATTGTAGGATCAGTGTTTGATAGCTTTAACGCTTCACTTTCTTCAGTTTCCGGATCCTGATAGATGACTTTGACATTATCAGTATTATTGTCTGCTTCTATTCGTTGAATATTTTCCGGTGCAATAAGTTTTGGATATAAAGATTTCCAACTTGATTGTACTCTTAATACTCCGGAAAATGATGCTGAATTAATAGGATTTGCTTTCATATGATATCTCCTTATATTTGTTGCATTTATACAATGCCGATTGATTTGTGTTTTTCGTAAATTGTTTCAGCCATTACATCAAGTTTTTGCAAATCTTCTTGAGTCGGTTTTCCTTTAACCTGTAGCGGCTCAATTAAATCGAGTTTCAACGGTTTTAATAAATCTCCGATAAGACCGAAAAGATTACCGCCCCAGCCATAGGAGCCTAAAAGAGATGCAAATTTTGCCTTAGGTCTTAATACTGCGGCAAGATATGCTACATTCACCGCCATAGGATGCGGTCCTGCCAGAACCATTGATGTCCCAAGAACAATTGTTGCTGCATCCACAAGTGCCATTGCCAGATCACCCAGATCATCATCAACAATATCAAACTTGAAGGTTTTAATTCCTTTTGCCTCTAATTTTTCCGCAAGATAATCTACCATTTCTTTTGTACTTTCGTACATAGAAACATAAGGCAATGCCACCAGATTTTTAGGTAAGTCTGATGTCCAATCTGTATACAAATCCAAAATATAAGCAGGGTTTGTATAAACAGGTCCGTGACTTGGCAAAATCATATCCACATTCATATCTTTAATCATTTGCGTATATTTTTTGCACATCATTCTAAACGGCATCATAATTTCAGCGTAATAGCGTTTTGCACTCTTCATCAGTTCTTCGCTTTCAACAGCAAAAACATCGCTGAATGTATAGTGTGCGCCTAAAAAGTCGCAGG
The DNA here is from genome assembly GCA_944322865.1 of Candidatus Gastranaerophilales bacterium. Lineage (GTDB taxonomy): Bacteria > Cyanobacteriota > Vampirovibrionia > Gastranaerophilales > Gastranaerophilaceae > CALUVH01. The sequence continues at coordinate 21,893 of CALUQJ010000007.1, read as the reverse complement.
TACAAATTACATTGTCCTCTTTTATATAAGTGAACATTGTATCAGGCCAGTGAACACCAGGTGCAAAAATAAACTTCAAAGTTTTATCACCGAGTGAAAGTTCTTCTCCGTCTGCTATGACTTTAATTTTTTCTTCCGGAACATGCAGCATTGATTTAATATTTTCTGCAACTTTCGGATTAGTAACAACCATAGCATTCGGATATTTTTCCAATAACGCAGGAATAGACCCGGAGTGATCCTGTTCGCCGTGGTTTGCGATGATATAATCTACTTTACCTACCTGATTTTCTGTTAAACGTTTTAAATATTCTTTTGTTTTTGGCGGATACATTGTGTCTATAATCGCTGTTTTTTCACTGCCTTTAACAAGATAAGAATTATAGCTTGTTCCGTGTTCAAGCGGAATAAGTTCATCAAAAATTCTTCTGTCGCAGTCGTTTAAACCGCAATAATAAATTCCGTTTTTAATTTCTTGAAATTTCATTTTTAAAATCTCCTTTACTATTTATATATTAATTTGGCTTTTTGTAAAAAAATACTTCTTCTTTCAAACACAGAGGGCAGTATGGCGGTTCTTCTTTCTGGACAAAAATAGCGCCGCAGGTTGAACAAACCCAGTTGTATGTGCCGTCCGGATTAGCAGGGGTTTCGTCTTTGAGTTTGTATATAAGTTTTTTCAGACGATCATAGTGAATTTTTTCTATATTTTCAATATTCGTAAACAATCCGGCTATGTGCTCAAATCCTTCTTCTTCAGCGGTACGGGCAAAAGATTCATATATACCTTCAAGTTCTTCTTTCTCATTTTTAAGAGCATTTTCAATATAGTTGATCAAAGCTGACGGTTTTTCCGAATTAAGCCACCTGTACCAGAGTTTGGCATGTGCTTTTTCGTGCTCGGCAAATCTTGCAAGCAGACGGCTTACATCCTCCAACCCTTCTCTTTGCGCAATTAACGCATAAATATCATATTCTGATCTGCGTTTTGAAACAATATCAAATGCTTTTTGTAAATTTTTTTCTGTTTGAGATCCTTGTATTCCCACTTTTATGCCCTCATATTTCTTCCCGTCAACATAATAACACAACAAAAAAGGCTTTGCCATAGACAAAGCCTTTTTGTTTTAGTAATTTTTAGCCTTCATAAAGAAGTAAGCTTTCGGGTGTTTGCATACCGGGCAAAGTTCCAAAGCAGCTTCACCTTCAAAGGTATGTCCGCAATTTGAACATTCCCATACAACTTTTTCAGACTTTTCAAATACAGTACCGTTTTCAATATTCGCAAGCAGTTTTCTATAGCGTTCTTCGTGTTCTTTTTCTATTTTACCTACGAGTTCAAACAGTGCTGCCAACTCAACAAAACCTTCTTCTTTAGCTTCTTTTGCAAAAGTTGCATACATATCTGTCCATTCATAATTTTCACCTTCTGCTGCATCTTTCAGATTTTCAATAGTCTGAGGAATTGAGCCGTTGTGCAAAAATTTGAACCAGATTTTTGCGTGTTCTTTTTCATTGTTTGCAGTTTCTTCAAAGATTTTGCTGATTTGTACAAAACCTTCTTTTTTAGCCTGTGAAGCGTAATAAGTGTACTTATTTCGCGCCTGTGATTCACCAGCAAAAGCTGTCATAAGGTTTTGTTCGGTTTTAGTTCCTTTTAAATCCATAAAATTTCCTTTCAATTACTATTGCTTTTCAAACATGTCTTTGCCAACATTGCAAAGCGGACATGTGTAATCATCCGGTAAATTTTCAAAAGCTACATTGTCATTTTCTTCCGGGTCATAAACATAACCGCAAACAGTGCATACGTACTTGTCCATTATTTTTCTCCTTTACTGTTTTTGCATTCACTGCACAATCCGTGAAATACAATATCGTGTCCTTTAATATAAAAACCTGTTTCATCCTGCGTTTTAGTTACAATATCGGGCGCAACATCAGCACTGATGTCAAAAACTTTTTTGCATTTATCACATATAAAATGATAGTGATTATGTGTATTGTGATCGAAATGCGCGGAAGTTTCAAGTCCGTCAATTTTTTTAATAATCCCGGCTTGAGCAAGCTGGTTCAAATTCCGGTAAAGAGTTGCCAGGCTGATTTTAGGATTTTTATCTTTTAAAATCTCATATAAATATTCTGCTGTAGGATGTACTACATTTTCTTTTAATGTGCTTAATACAAGTTCTCTTTGCCTTGAAAAATTCATATTTTAACACCTTAACTGATAATCATTCTCATTTTTTCATATTATAATAAAAATGTCAAGTCCGAAATTTACATAACTTTATAAATCAGGCAAATTTATTACAAAATATGTTTTAAATAAGATATGACAGGTAGTGTGAACACAAATTTTAATAACCAGAAATACAATGTTGGAGTTATAGTTCCACCGGATAAAATAAACCGATTCATTCTGTATTCGGACAAAGAAGCTGTTCAAAATATCAAAAAAGCCAACCATGATATTTATGTAACGCGAAAAAAACAGGATTTCGGTGACAGATACAAAACTCCGGCATCTGTCTGGTATACTCTGGGAACAATAGCACTTGCCGGAGTTGGCTTTGCTGTCAAAAAGCTTTTGAAGAAGTAGTCAGGCGTACTACTTTTCAAGATGAAAAATTTATAGTATGATGATATTATGCAATTAATTGAGAGGGGATAAAATGAAGAAAATATTAAGTCTTTTAGTAGTGTTGATAATGGGTGTGGCTGCGTTTGCAGCGGATTATCAGGTTTATAAACTTGACAACGGACAGAATGTAATAATCCAACCTGTTAAAAATAATCCGATTGTAACAATTGATACCTGGATTAAGACAGGATCAATTAACGAAACCGACAAAAACAACGGAGTATCACATTTTTTAGAACATCTTTTCTTTAAAGGTACAACAAACCATGCACCGGGTGAGTTTGACAAAATACTAGAAACAAAAGGCGCAATTACTAATGCGGCAACAAGCAAGGATTTTACGCACTATTATATTACTATCCCTTCTGAATATTTTAATCTTGCGTTAGAAATGCATGCTGATATGCTTTCCAACCCGCTTATTCCTGGTAAAGAACTTGAACGTGAGAGAAAAGTTGTAATAGAAGAAATTGCAAAAGATTTAAATTCTCCAAACACACTTTGCTATGACAATCTTGTAGATATGCTTTATACTAACCACCCTTACAAACGCAAAGTCATCGGCAAAAAAGAGATTATAGAAACTATCACGCGTGATGAAATTCTCTCCTACTATCGCGATTATTACAATCCTTCAAATATGATAACGGTAATTGTGGGGGATGTTGATCCGGAAAACGCAATTAAAGAAGTAAAAGAAAATTTTAAATCAGAATATAAAAAACCGATAAAAAATGTTTATCCAAAGGAAGCAATTTTAACACAGCAAAAACGAAAAATTGCATATTTTCCGACAGAAACAGGATATATGCTGATAGGTTTTCGCGGCACCAAAATAGATGCAAACGATTCTTATGCGCTTGATGTTCTGGCAACAATACTCGGAGATGGGCGCTCCTCTGTATTTTATCAGGATATAAAAGAACAAAGACAACTTGCAAACAGTATTTCCGCTATGAATGCAGGATTTAGAGATGACGGTATTTTCTATATTTCCGCGAACTTTGATCCTGATAAATTACAACGGTTAGAAAATGCTGTTTTTGAAGATATAAAAAACATTCAAAAAGATGGCGTAACGCCGGAACAGTTAAGTCTTGCTAAAAACATTATTGAACGCGACACATACTACGGAAGAGAGAGTATTTCTAACATAGCAAGTGAAATAGGCTACACTTTTGTCACCACCGATGATGTCAAACTGTATGAAAATTACATTAATGAGATAAAAAAAGTTACGGCAGCAGACGTTAAACGCGCGGCAAACAAATATTTGGGTGTTGAAAAAAGTGCTGTTTCGGTAGTTCTTCCGCAGAAATATGAACAACAAAGCGTACAGACAGAAACAGAAGTTCCGATAGCTGCTAAAACTCCGGCAAAGCTTATCAGCGAAAATACCGCAACTCAGAAATATCAACTTGCAAATAATGCAACGGTTTTGATTACTCCAAATGAAATAAACGATATTATAGCAATAAGTATTTATGCTAAAGGCGGCACACTTATTGAAAAAGAACCTGGGGTTGCACAAATTACCTCCTCAGTGCTTTTGAAAGGTACAAAAAACTATTCAGCCATAGAGCTGGCAAAAGTTTTGGAGGATAACGGCATAAAAATACAGCCGGCAGTTAAGGCTGATGCTTTTATCATAAATGTACTTACAACAAAAAATGAATATGAAAAAACGCTCGGACTTTTGGATGAAGTAATTAACAAAGCAGCACTTGATGATTACGAGATTGAAAAAGTAAAAAACAACACAATAAAGGCTATACGCCAAAGTAAAGATATTCCGCTGAATGTTGCGGTTGATGGATATAAAGGATTGATATTTGAAGGATCACCTTATTCCGTTTCAAACGATGTTCTTGAAAAATCAATTCCTGCGATAAATCAGGCTGATATCAGAGAGTATTACAATGAGATTTTTAACCCGCAGAATATGGTTATTTCTATAAACGGAAATGTTGATAAAGAAAAAACTCTGACTGCAATTTCTGATATTTTGAAACAGAAACAGGGTAAAAAATTTGAATACAGTAATTATTCTGAGATTATCCCTTATAACAAATCTGTCAAAACAGTCTGCAAACAAATCAAAGATCTTAAAACAGATTGGATTTTGCTGGGCTGGCAGACCTCCGGAACTCCTAACCTTAAAGACTATGCAACTCTTGAGATAATCAACACCATTTTAGGAACAGGCATGGATTCAAGACTGTTCAAAAATTTACGGGATAAAGAAGGGCTTGCATATCAAATAGGATCCGAGTTTGCGCCGAATGTTTTAAGGGGGGCGTTTATCACATATATTGGCACCAATCCTGAAAATCTTGAATGTGCAAAAGAAAAAATGCTTAAAGAAGTATTCAGATTCAAGACAGAATTTGTAACAACTAAAGAACTTGAAGAAGCAAAAGACAAACTTATAGGACATTATATCATAGCGCAGGAAACCAATCTTGATAAAGCCGCTACAATCGGCTGGTTTGAAGCATCAGGACGCGGTTATGGATTTAATGACGAGTATAAAAAATTAATCAACAGTGTTACAGAATCCGATATTATTGAAGTTGCGAATAAATATTTCAATAATAACTACGTACTTTCAATTGTACGCGATTAAGGTGTTATTTGCGGGAGAGCAGATAATTTTCAATACCGTCGGCTATAGAAACGGCAGCCGCTTTTTGAAAATCAGCCTCCCGTAATAATACACTGTCATCAGGATTGATTAAATACCCGACTTCTATGAGTATGCTTAAAGCATTTGTGTTTCTGACAAGAGCAAGACTTGCCTGCCTGATTTTATCATTATTCATCCCAAGCTGCTTTGTCATTGTTTTTAAGATAGATTCAGCAAGTGGTTTTGCCATATCGTAATAGTAAAAAATGCTTGTACCTTTATTTTTGTTAGGATCAAGATTATCCGGCAGAGCATTACCGTGGATACTTATTAATATGACGGAATTTTTTTCATTAGCGTTATCAATTCGCTCCCGGAGTCCGTGATAAGTATCATGTGTACGCGTCATATAAACATCAGCTCCGCGTTTTTGTAATTCTTTACGTAAGTATTTTGAGATAGAAAGGTTTATATCTTTTTCTTTTTCGCCAAAACAGCTTATTGCACCGCATTCAGCTCCGCCATGACCTGCGTCAATCGCGATTTTAACTCCTTTTAGAGGATGTTTTTGGTCAATTTTAAGCGGTTTTCGTATCTTCCAGATAAAATCATTACCTGCAAACTCTCCGCTGTAACCGTATAATTTTTCACTACCTGCTGCTTCTGAATATGGAAATTGCATTTCATACGGGGCATAATTATTTACGTTGTATAACTTTAATGACATGGTTGAACCTTCTTCAATCACAAAAGGTACCTTTTTATCAAGATGAAAAACAAATATAAAAAATTCATCTGTGTCAATGTAATCATAGCCTTTAAGATTAGCAGCCGGATTTTCTTTTACTGCAATAACACTGCTTTTGGCAACCCATCCGGTTTCGTTGTTGTCCAAAAGAACCTTATAAAATCCGTTTTTTTCACCGCTTACTGTGAGCATAACCCCTGAGGGCAAATGCGAAAGCCTGTTTATTCCAGCATCAACCGGTGTTGAGCGCAGAGGAATATTATCGGATGAAGTCATAACAATTTTGTAATCCGAAAAATCAATCTGCTCAGACGAAGTTCCAGAATAAGTTTTCGGAGCCGGACGTGTGATTTTATAGATCTGCTTTTGTATAGAATCGTCAAATGTAAACACATTTTCACCCACATTTAATTCTACAACATATGCAAATGCCCCTTTTTTGTTCCGCGGTATTTTTTGACCGTTAATTTTAAAATCTTTTTGAGAATTTCCTACAAAAAATGTTGAGCCGGAATTTATCGTGACGTTTTGGGCTCTCGGATAAACCACCTCTACAGCCTCGCAAACCACTCCGGAGAACAAACATAACAACAAACTTAATAATATATTTTTCATAAAAACATTATAGAACAAAAATCTTAAACAAATTTAATAAAGTAAAAAAATCTGTCCCGTTGTGCTACAATATTAAATAGACAATAAGTAAACAGGGGATAACCGTTTTGAGCAGAAGATTAAGAAACAGAGCGCCGGAAACAGAAAAAGAAAAAAGAATACGTACCTTTGACAGCTTGTTAGGGATGCTGAACTTCTTTTTCATAGTATTTGCAGCTTTGCTTATAATATACCTGTTTTTTATTCAGATAGTTGATTTGAAAAACTATCGCGGCAGAGCCAAGAGCCAGCGTGTCGGCAGGATTTTTTCAATGCGAGGTGATATTTATGACCGAAACGGAATTAAACTTGCAACGGATAAGGTTTATTCCGACATCTACGCTCACCCTGCTGATTATGATCATACAGAAGAAGAATTGGCTAAAATGCTTGCTCCTATTTTGAAAATGCCAAAAGACAAACTTCTGCAAAAACTCAAAAAACCGGGACCTGTAATCACACTTAAAAAAGATTTAGACAGAGCCACAACAAAAGAAGTTGCAAAATTGCACCTGAGAGAGATAAGTTTAGGCAAAAAGAACATCCGTGAATATCCACAGGGAACTTTAGCGGCACATGTTCTCGGATACTACAACTTTGATGCAGATATTGCAAACGGTGTTGAATATACGGCGAAAGACAGGCTTGAACATGTTGTAAATACCGTAAAATTCCAAAAAACCCGTGACGGCAAAATAATTTACGATTTTACAACAGATCCTGTTGCGACCACAACTAACCCCAAAGGTGAAAATGTCACGCTTACGATAGATGCCGCAATTCAACACGTTTGTGAAAAAGAAATAGAAAAAATGGTTAAGGAAAAAGAGGCAGAACGCGGAACCGTTATTGTTATGAACCCTAAAAACGGTGAGATATTAGCTTTTGCAGTCTATCCGACATACGACCCTAACAATTATAAAAAAGCTTCAATGACACAGATTAAAAACTGGGCACTGACCGATGTCTTTCCTCCGGGCTCAACATTCAAAACCGTTACCGTTGCAAGCGCTATGGAGCTTGGTAAACTCAATGCAAATTCAACAATTCTTGATACAGGTAAAATGACAATCGGAAAATGGGTTATAAAAAATTATGACTATGATGTCCACCCGTATCCGGGGAATATTAATCTTACTTATCTGTTTGAGCATTCCAGCAACATAGGATCTTTAAAAGTTGCTTTAATGATGCAGCCTCAGGAATTCTATGAAATGCTGAAAAAATTCGGCTTTGGCGAAAAAACAGGTATTGATTTACCGGGAGAATCAGTCGGGCTATTGACCAATTGGAAATACTGGGATCTAGGGCTGCACAGTACAATGGGTTACGGATACGGAACATCAGTTACCGCAATACAAATGGCTTCTGCTGTTTCCGCACTTGCAAATAACGGTGTGAGAGTTACCCCGCACGTAATAAAATATCCGCAGGAAGAGTATGATAAAAAAATCCACTATACTCGTGTTGTAAGTCCTGAAACCGCAAAAACAATAACAAAATTACTTTCAGACAGTATTAATAACGGGCGTTCCGAAATAAAAATGGACAGATACAATGTTGCTGCTAAAACAGGAACTTCAAGAAAGCCTAAAGAAAATTCCGTCGGGTATACACCATATAGTTACACTTCAACAATCGGATATCTGCCGGCAACAGATCCGCAGGTGCTTATCTATGTAATGGTAGACAGTGCAAAAGTCGGGGCGATCTGGGGGAACACGGTTGCAGGTCCTGTTTTCCACGAAGTTGCAACGCAGGTAGCAAGAATTATGAACCTTAAACCCGATAAGGCTACTAATTCCAAAACAAATAAGATTAACTAAGGAGAAATATATTATGAAACTTGATGAACTTATTGAACATTTAGATTATAAAGATCTGATTAATTTCAAGAACATTGATATAACAGGAATTTCTTACAATTCCAAAACAACTAAAAAAGGTGATATTTTTGTATGTCTTGTTGGCGAACATACAGACGGGCATGAATATGCTAAAAGCGCACTGGAAAACGGCGCGGTTGCATTGCTTGTCGAGAAAAAACTAGACGTAAAAGTTCCTCAGGTTGTTGTATCTTCAACACGCCACAAGATTGCCGATATAGCCGACAGATTTTACTCAAGTCCGTCAGAGGGGCTTAACCTGATTGGAATAACAGGTACTAACGGTAAAACAACCGTAACGCATTTGATACAAAAAATCTTTGAAGAAAACGGACAAAAATGTGCTCTAATAGGCACTCTGGGCTATAAATTATCCTCAGGCGGCGAATACCGTGATGCAAAACATACAACACCACAGGCGCCGGAATTACAGGCTACATTAAGGATGATTAAAGATGTAGAAAAAATAGATAATGTTGTTATGGAAGTAAGTTCCCATGCGCTTGATCAGAACCGTGTGGGCGGATGTCGGTTTAACGGGGCTGTTCTAACTAATCTTACGCAGGATCATTTGGATTACCATATTACAATGGATAATTATTTTGAGGCAAAAGCCTTATTATTCAAAGGGTTAAAAGAAGGTAATTTTGCGGTTATAAACGCAGATGACAACTATGCGGAAAGATTTTTGGGTGTAGTTCCGGAAGGCGTTAGAAAATACACTTACGGGGTAAAAAACAACGCTGATATAATGGCAAAAAATATTGAATTTTCAATGAACGGTGCAGAATTTACGCTCTGCACAAAAAACGGTGAATTTCCTGTGAATTTGCATATGAACGGAATGTTCAGTGTATACAATGTTCTTGCGGCAGTAACAACCGCTGCTGCACTTGGAATAGATATTGAAACTTCAATAAAAGCATTGCAGAATGTAAAAGGCGTTGCAGGACGTTTTGAAGTTGTTGTCAAAAAACCGCTTGTAATAGTCGATTATGCGCACACACCGGACGGACTGGAGAATGTGCTTAATTCCGCAAGAGAAATAACCCCGAAAGAAGGACGACTTATCTGTCTGTTTGGCTGCGGAGGGGACAGAGATGCGACAAAACGTCCTAAAATGGGTGCTATTGCGGAAAAAATTGCTGATAAAATCGTTATAACAAGTGACAATCCGCGTTCAGAAGACCCGCAGCAAATTATCACAGATATAATTGCAGGGTTAAAATCTGTTGCTGCTGAAAAAGTTACAGTAGAACCTGACCGCGGAAAAGCCATTGAACTTTTAAAAACTATTGCCAACAACAATGATGTTGTTGTTATTGCTGGTAAAGGACACGAGGACTATCAAATACTAAAAGACCGCACAATTCATTTTGATGACCGTGAACAGGCAAGAAAAGTATTTGAAGGAAGGGTGATATAATAGTGATTAAGTGATTAAGTGACTAAGTGACTAAGTGATTAGGTGATTAAGAAGTTGAAATTCTCTTATTATAATCACCTGCCAAACCAAAAGTTAATTTAGGTTTGGCTTAACAACCCAACAGAAAGACCAGTCCTACAGAAAGATACAAAAAAAGGTAAAACCAATGCTCACAAAACCATTAATAGAACAGCATTTCCACGGAGCTTTCGGCATTAATTTCAACACAGCAGAAGTTGATGACGTTCTCTATCTTGCTAAAGAAATTAAAAAATACGGTATTGGCGGAATTTTCCCGACTATTGTTACTGATACTGTCGAAAATACCACACGCGCTATATCTGTCATTAAAACTGCCGCAATGCGCTCGACTTCTGACATGGCGAAAATTTTCGGCGTACATCTGGAAGGGATTTTCCTCAACCCTGAAAAAAAAGGGATTCACGATGAAAAACTTTTTATGCTGCCAACAGTCGAAAATTTTCGCCTTATAGAAGATGATTTCATAAAAATTGTAACCCTTGCCCCAGAACTGGCTGATACAGATCTTCTTGATTATCTGAATGCAAAAAACATAAAAGTTCAGGCAGGACACTGTATAGGCGGCGAATTGAGCGGCTGCGCAGGCACTACTCATACTTTTAATGCAATGAAAGGTATTTCTCACCGTGGAAAAAGTACGGCTCTTTCTGCACTGATTAATGATGATATTTATACCGAAATTATTGCAGACGGAGTACACGTATCAGATGACGCGCTCAAACTCCTTTTTAAAGCCAAACCGCAGGATAAAATTCTGCTGGTGAGCGACTGTCTGCCTTGCACGGCGTCAGATATAACTGAATTTTATTTTGCAGGTGAAAAGATTTTTTATGACGGGCAAAAAGCCGCCTCAAAAGATGGTACTATTGCCGGCAGTACAACCCTGCTGCCCTGTATCATAAAACGTCTGCATTCCGTTGGATTATTTAACCCGTTGTGGATAAACAACTCTTATAACTATCATAATATTGACCTTGACGACAAGGTTGAATGGGATGATGAGTGGAATATTATAAAGCCGATGTAAATAAATATTACACAGGTAGCAAAAATTTTTCATTACCATTTTTAAACTAAAAAAATGGAGAAATAACTATGCAATTAACCCCTGTAAGTTTAAACTGTAATTCTAATGGCGTGCAGAAACCTGCATTCAAGGCTAATGCTGCCCCTATTATTGAAGATGTAACAAACGAACTATTTACTTCGAAAAACTCTCGTTTACTCAGAAAAGTTGAAATTCTATTTGATGAAGCCTGGGCAAAGATTAAATCCAAAAAACAAAAAATGGTACCTCCTGAATTTTCACATATAACAAAAGGTCAGATAGTGACATTAAAACCGTTTTACGGCGGTACTCAAGACCAGATAATGCTAAATGTTGAAAAAGGTGATTTAACAGAACGTTTACTTATCCCGCGCGGGTTTCACGGCTCTTACCGATATGAAAAAATCAAAAAGACTCAGTATGGCAGTGCCACGATCCAATCATTTAATTCAAATATCCAAAAAGATTCTAAAATGGATATGCATATAAATTCGTTACTGGAAGAAAATCTGCCGGCATTTCTTAATCAAAAAAGAGAAGAAAGACACCTTGCCTGGCTGAGATAAATAAAATAATCGACCGCGGTGCCTCTTCAAATTTGTTTTGAAAACTCCTTTCTTTTTTGCTGCGGTCGTTTATTTTTTAAAAAATATTACTGCTTAATCTTATGATTTGCGGTATAATATTTTTGATGAAAAAGGATATGATATGAGAAGTGACAGTATTAAAAAAGGGATAGCCAGAACACCGCATCGCGGACTTTTAATGGCGACAGGGGTAAGCAAACAAAATATGGAGGCGCCATTTATCGGCATTGCAAGTTCGTTTTCGGATCTTGTTCCGGGGCATATAGGAATGCGTGATTTAGAACGCCAGATTGAAAAAGGGATTCACTCAGCCGGTGGTCAGGCTTTTGTTTTCGGTGTTCCGGCTGTTTGCGATGGTATTGCTATGGGGCATAGCGGAATGCGGTATTCTTTACCGTCACGTGACTTGATAGCTGATTGCGTTGAAACGGTTGCAGCGGCTCATCAGCTAGACGGACTTGTATTGCTCTCTAATTGTGACAAAATTACTCCGGGCATGCTTATCGGTGCTTTACGGCTGAATATTCCGACGATTATCGTAACAGCAGGTCCCATGCTTGACGGTCACTGGCATGAACAGGATAAATTAACAATGATATCAGGCTCTTTTGAGGCTGTTGGACGTTTTAGAAACGGTGAAATATCAGAAACCTGTCTGAAATGTCTTGAGGAAGAATCCTGTCCGTCAGCCGGTTCCTGTCAGGGAATGTACACCGCAAATACAATGGCGTGCTTGACTGAAATTATGGGAATGAGTCTGCCTTATTGCGCTTCATCAGCCGCAGTATCATCAAGAAAACGACGCATTGCTTTTGAAAGTGGTATGCAGATAGTTGAACTCGTAAAAAACGACACTAAACCTTCTGATATAATCACTAAAGAAAGTCTGACAAATGCAATTACCGCCTCGCTGGCGCTCGGCGGCTCCACCAACACTTTTCTTCATCTGCTTGCAATAGCAAATGCGGGTGCAATAGATATAACAATAGACGATTTTGACAGATTAAGCCGTAAAATTCACCAGATAGTAAAAATAAATCCGTCCTCAAAACTCACAATGACAGATTTTCATAATGCAGGCGGAATACCGGCTGTTATGAACTCTCTCAGAAGAGTTCTGAATAATGCTAAAACCGTCAGCGGCTTGACAGTTATGGAAATAGCAGGACAGGCATGGGCTGATAGAAGTGTAATTCCAGAATATGATGAATCTAAATATTCGCAGGCAGGACTCGGGGTTTTATACGGAAATCTTGCAAAAGACGGCGCTGTTATAAAGATCTCAGGGGTAGACGAAAATTGTCTTGTTTTTGAAGGAAATGCCAGAACTTTTGACAGTGAAGAAGATGCAATGCAAGCACTTGAGGAAGATAAAATAAAAGCCGGTGATGTCATAGTTATCCGCTATGAAGGTCCTAAAGGCGGTCCGGGGATGCGGGAAATGCTTGCGCCAACCTCTCTGCTTGTCGGCAAAGGATTGGGAACAAAATGCGCATTGATTACAGACGGCAGATTTTCTGGCGGAACACGCGGAATATGCGTGGGACATATCTGTCCGGAGGCTGCAAACGGCGGTGTTATTGCTCTTGTTAAAAACGGTGACAGAATTAAAATTGACATCCCTAACCGCTCTATCAGCCTTCTTGTTGATGATGACACTTTGGCTGAACGCAGAAGAAACCTAAAACCGTTTGAACTTAAATGCAAATCAGGCTACCTTGCTAAATATGCTAAAAATGTTCAGGACGCAAGCCACGGGGCAATTGTTTAACATTTTCCTCACTACGGATGCCTGTGTTATGGATTTTATACAATAAAAAAAGCGGAAAGTAAAAACTTTCCGCTTCTCGCTATATAGTTTTAAAACTATTAATCACCACTGTTTTCAGTTGTTCTTTCTTCATTTTCAGAACCGTATAATACTGCACGAGCCGGAGCTGAAGCAGGAGCTACAGTTTGATCGTAGAATTTAACAGGGAAGATATCGTTGATTGTAACTTTTGATGTACATTCGTCATCTTCTTGTGTACAAGAAACTGATCTGTTTGGTCCTTTAGTACCGTTAGCATCAATCCAGCCTTTGCAAGGTGTTGCTTCTGTACAATTACCTTTTGAACCGTCAAATGTAAATACTATACCATCTTGGAAACGGAATACATAGTTATTTGCATCAATTGCAACAGGAGTTTCGCCTGATGCATCAGTACCATCATTTTTAATAGCTACTTTGTAACCAGTCAATTCATCACCAGAAACAAGTTCACCGTTTGTTCTTTCAGCAAATATTCTGTATAATGAAGAAATACCTGTATCTGTAGGTTCTTCACCAGCTGCTGACGGAGCATTAGAAGTTGTTCCTGCAAAGTCGTAATCTTCAAGTGCAATGTTCATAACTACAGCTTGTGATAAAACTGACATAGCTTTTTTGTAAGCTGTTTTAAACTGTGCACCATTTGTGTTGTTAATCAATGTAGGCATTGTCATAGCTGCTACAACACCAATAATTGCCAAAGTAATCAATACTTCTGCTAACGTGAAACCAAAACGTTTTGTCATAATCTTTTTACCTTTCTTTTACATTTACATGTACTCATTTTATTATATACTTATAATAAATCTTGCTCTTCTGATTGATTTAATTATCTAAAAACGATTACTTATTCAAATTGTCGAGTAATTTATTATAAATATTTAATAAAATCCTCTTATACTTTTTATTTTATCTCATTTCTGAAATGTTGTCAAGACTGTTTTTATAAAAAAATCCTACCAACGGTGGGGTTTGTGGAGATAAAACCCCTATTTACAGTATTTTCACCCCCTCGTAAGAACTAATACTTTTGGGTTAATTTTTGTTAACAATCAGAATTAGTTCTTAAAATATCTTAACAATTCGGCGGCTTGAAATAAAAAAATCAGCATGCTATTATTGTTTTTATAAATTTAGTAATCAGTTATGTAATAGAAGAAGGGGTATTTATGATTTGTACATTAGAAAGACCGTCTGTATTAGATGAAAAGGCAAAAAAAACAGTCCGCAAAGCGCTTAAAGCACTCGGCAAAAAAGAGTTTGTCATAATCATGCACAACGGCAGTTTCCCGGCAGCACAAGGGCAGAACACCGGATTTGGCAGTATCAACACTGACGGCGGAAAAGAGTTTATAGAATATTCAGCAGGATTGTTCGATGCTATACAATTAGGACCTGCGGGTAAAACAAAAAGCTGTGACTCTTCACCTTATACAGGTACTATTTTTTCTAACAATCCGTTATTTATTGACCTCAAGCAATTAACAACAAAAGCCTGGGGCTCTATCTTATCAGAAAAAACATATAATGATATTGTTGACGAAAACCCTAACAAATCAACTAACAAAACAGCTTATTCTTATATTTACAAAAAACAGGATGAAGCCCTAACTGAGGCGTGGCAAAACTTCAAAGAAAACGCTGCAAAAAAACTGCAAAAAGAATTTGAAGTTTACAAGCGTGAAAACGCTGAATGGCTGGATAAAGACGCTTTATATGAAGCATTATCTATTGAACACGGTAATGATTACTGGCCTGTTTGGACATCCGATATGGATAAAAACCTGTTCAATCCAAAGTCTATAGAAGAGCAGCTTGCTTACGGCAACAGAATTAAAGAATTAGAAGCAAAATATGCTGACGAAATAGATTTTTACAAGTTTGTACAGTTTGTATTAAACAAGCAAAACGAAGAAACCGGCAAATTTGCACATCATCATAATGTAAAAATGATAGCAGACCGTCAGGTAGCATTTTCTGACCGTGACACATGGGCTTATCAGGCATTATTTTTAGAAGGCTGGATGCTCGGCTGTCCTCCTGACTACTTCTCAAAAGACGGGCAGGCATGGGGCTTCCCAGTAATGGATCCGGAAAGACTCTTCAATGCGGACGGATCTTTGGATGACGGCGGTAAATTGATGAAAAATCTTTTCAAAAAGATGTTCAAAGAAAATCCGGGCGGTGTGCGTATTGACCACATAGTTGGTTTGATTGATCCGTGGGTATACAAAGCAGGCAAAAAACCGAAAATTGAAGAAGGTGCAGGAAGATTGTATTCTTCCCCTGAGCACCCTGAACTTTCTAAATATGCTATTGCAAAACTTGAAGATTTAGACATGGAATTAACAGCGGATAAAGAAAAACGCGTTAAAACCCTTACTAAAGCGCAAATTAAGCAATACGGGCGTATAATTGAAAAAATCGTTATAGCAGCGGCTAAAGAAGAAGGTTTGGACAAAAACTCAATAGTTTGCGAGGATTTGGGCACTTTAACCAACCCTGTTGCGGCTGTTATGAAAGAATTTGGTCTGCAAGGGATGAAGTTAACCCAGTTTGTAGAAGCTGACAAGCCGGAAGACCCTTACCGCTGCTGCAATATCGGCAAAAAATGCTGGGCTATGGTAGGTACACATGACAATGAACCTATCAAAATGTGGGCAGATTCAATGATTCATACTCATATCGGCTATCTTCACGCTAAAAACCTTGTAGACGACCTCTTCAAGGAAGCTGATAACAAAGATGATATCATTGTCCGCTTAACAAATGACGCGGAATTTCTTGCGCAGACAAAGCTTGTTGAAATATTTGCATGTGAAGCTGAAAATATTCAGATCTTCTTCACTGATTATTTCAATGTTTATGACGTCTACAACAGACCGGGAACATCAGGTGATGAAAACTGGAGTTTAAGACTTCCTGACAACTACAAGGAATTAACTCCGATTGATTTGCCAAACATCCTCAAGCTTGCAATAGAAGCACGCGGCAATGAGTTTGCTAAGAAAAACGAAAAACTTATTGAACAACTTAATGAAATATAATTTATGAAAAAAATACTTGTATTAACATGTTTAATAGCATTGAGTACAGGCATGGTGTTTGCGGCGCCTCAGGTAAAGCAGACACCGCCTGCAACCGATGCAAAGTTAGAATATAATTTAGGGGTTGATTTTTACAAGGTCGGAAAATACGAAATGGCAATGGCTGCTTTTCGAAAAGCAATTGAGCTTGACCCTAATTATATTGATGCATATTTTAATCTGGGGACAATTCTTGAATTTTTAAAGCAGGATGATGCTGCATTAACGGTATTTAAGCAGATAATTGTTCGAAAACCGGATGATTATGAAGCGCTTTATAAAGCGGCTAAATTGAGCGAAAAACTTGGTGATCCGGAAGCGGCAAGAAGTTATCTGTCTTTAATTCCGCCCTCCAGCCCAATGTATAAAAAAGGACAGGAAGTCGCGGCTCTGTTAGAAACAGATATGCAGACAATAAAACAGGGACAGGCAGCGCAAAAGGTTCAGGAAGAAAATAAATTCTACGATAACAGTTCTGTTTACGATAATATTCTTAGTCCGACTGGGATTACGACTGATAAAAACGGGAATATCTATGTCGCCGGCTATTCTGACAATTCCATATACAAAATTACCCCTACAGGTCAGCGGGTGATTTTCTTAAAAGATTCGCGCTTAAACGGTCCTATAGGTATGGTAAGCGATGAAGCCGGGAATATTTATGTTGCAAATTACAATAACAACAATGTCTTAAAAGTTAATCCTACAGGCGGCGTTATGGTGCTTATTGCCAATATACAAAAGCCTTACGGACTGCATATAGACGGAAATATGTTATTTATATCTTCTCAGGGCAGCAACTCAATTATCAGATATAAACTGGATTAATAAAACAGGAATGGTTATTTTATTCTTTTACCTGGATTATATAGGCGAGGTAGTTATAAAATTAATAAAACAGGAATGGTTATTTTATTCTTTTACCCCGCCTTGCAAAATATCACTTATAAAATACTTTTTGCCGAGTAAAAATATTCCGATTACAGGTACAGTGCATATAACCGAACATGCCAGCAATTCACCCCAGAGAGTTATTTCTCTGAAACTGCCTTTATAAATAGCAAGTCCTACGGGTAATGTACGCATTGTTTCGCTATTGGTCACAATAAGAGGCCACATAAAACTGTTCCAGGTTGTAACAAATGTAAAAATTGCAAGGGTTGCAACCGTAGGCAGAGCAAGCGGCAGTGCGATTTTAAAAAAGGTTGAAAAAAGATTGCAGCCGTCAAGCTTTGCACTCTCCTCAAGTTCGCGCGGAAGTCCCAGAAAATACTGCCGCATCAAAAACACTCCCAGCCCTCCAAATAAAGAAGGCAGTATTAGTGCCTGATAGGTGTCTATAAGATTCATCTCACGCATTAAAAAAAACAGAGGTATTATATTAACCTGCGGCGGGATAAGCATTGTTATCAAGATAATAAGAAACAATCCGTTGCGAAAAGGAAATTTGAGCCGTGCAAAAGCATATCCCGCCATCGCAGCAATAAATACCTGTCCTATAGTAGCCAGCGTTGCAACAAGAAGGCTGTTAAAAAAATATCTGCTTAGCGGGAGTTCCGTGAATATATTGTGGTAATTTTGCAGGGTTAGATTGGTGTGGATTAATTTACCGGCTTCTGTAAATATTGAGTTATCGTCAGCAAAAGATAAATTCACCATGGCAAAAAACGGATACAACATGCTTATTGCAATTAAAATGAGTGTCAAATAACCTGCTATTACCCT
Source organism: Candidatus Gastranaerophilales bacterium (assembly GCA_944322865.1). Taxonomy (GTDB): domain Bacteria; phylum Cyanobacteriota; class Vampirovibrionia; order Gastranaerophilales; family Gastranaerophilaceae; genus CALUVH01. The sequence goes on along the minus strand of CALUQJ010000007.1, from coordinate 3,611 downwards.
GAAATTTTTCATTATACCTCTCTGTTTTTATTATATCATAAAACTTGTTTTACACTTTTTTTAAGCCTATAATCAAAATATGAAAAGACTTGAAGATTTTGCCGGAGATATAAACAAATGTTCAAAATGCGGGTTATGCCAGTCTGTCTGTCCTGTTTACAAACAAACGGGTAATGATTGTGCTGTCAGCCGCGGCAAATTCGTTATGCTTGACGGGGTTCTGAAAGGCGATTTAAAATTAAGCAGGACAATAAATAAATATTTGGATTTATGCCTGAAATGCGGCAAATGCAAGGAGTTTTGCCCGAGTAATATTGATGTATGCAGGATTTTTGAAACCGCAAAGTATGAGTATTCAAAAAAACATTTTAACTTATTTTGGCTGTTAGAATCCAGATACCTGTTCGATAATTTTTTAAAAATCTCCAGCCTGGTGCAAAAACTTTTTGGGAGAAATGCTTTTAGAAAGAGCGGTTGTATTAAGTTACTTTATTTTAGGGGTTGTGTTAATAAAGTTTATCCAAAAGTAGAAAATGCGCTTAAAAAAATTCTTTCTTTTTATGATGTCCAATTAATTGAGAAAGATTTTGCCTGCTGCGGTCTGCCATTTTTATCCTGCGGAAATTTAGAACGGTTTGAAGAAGTAAAAAAACGCAATTTACAGTTATTGACAGATGATTATGATTATATAATCACCGACTGTGCAAGCTGCGAAGATACTTTAAAAACCTACATGCCGGAAGATAAAATTATTAATGCCGCTGATTTTGTTGCAAAATTTCCTAAAAAATTCATATTCAAAAATCCGGTAACGGTTACTTTCCACAAACCTTGCCATTTAAAAAACATCGATTTTTTATCCCTAATTTTAGATATGTGCGAAAATGTTAACTATATAGAGATGAAAGACTACGAGGAATGCTGCGGATTTGCCGGTGAATTTGCTCTGAAAAACCCAAAAATTTCACGCGCAATAGGTAGAGAAAAAGCACGTAATATAATTGCAACCGGAGCAGATTATGTACTGAGTCTGTGTCCTTCCTGTACACTTGGTCTGCATCAGGGATTTGCCGCAAACAGTAATTTCCGTCATCCTAAAGTTAAAAATATAATTGAATTTCTTGCTCTGGCGGAAAAAATTATTTAAAGTATATTTTTCCTACTTTCCGGTATTGATTTATTACTTTTAATCCGCTAAAATAAGGTTACGGACGTTTAACAAGGAGATTTAAGAGTATGGATAAAATTTTGAAGAAAAAGATATGGATAGGAGTTCTTGCATTAATCGGTTTTGTTACAACCATAAAACTCGCAATTATTTATTATGATTCAAACTTCAACCCTTACGCTCTTGCAAGTTTTTGCTCAATAAATGAATTTATTGACTGTGACAGCGTTGCCAAAACAACAGAATCGCAATTCTTAGGAGTACCGCTTGCATACTGGGGGATGTTCCTGTATCTGTTTATAATTATGCTTCTGTTTGTTGACAAGCTTAAGAATATAAAATTCCTGAAATTTTTAGAAGTTTTTAAAAATCCGCTTGATTATGTTGCATCTCTGGGATTGATTTCGTTTATTATCTCTATGACTTTGTTATTCATAAGTCTGCATGAAATTAAAATGCTCTGTATACTCTGTGCTGCAACCTACGTATTAAATCTGATAATAGGTCTTATTGCAGTAGATTTTAAAGAAGGCGGATTTAATAAAGCTATTAAACAAAGTTTTATTGATTTTGTTGATGCTATAAAAATTAAAAAATATCTGGCAATGTTTATTGCAGTAATGGTTCTTGCCGGCGGATTTTTGACTTACACAACCTTATCAAATGTCTTTACCCCGCAGGTTAAAAAGAAAAAAGAATTTAGAGAATTTGTTAAAGCTAAATACAACATGTATGCTGTAAGCGGAAACCAGTTGGGTGACCCGAACGGTAAAGTCCTTGTTGAAATTTATTCTGACTACCGCTGCCCGATCTGCCGCTCCCATAATATTATGATGCACAAATTAGCAAAAGAACTGAAAAATGTTAACTTCAAACATCATGATTTTCCGCTCTGTACAGACTGCAACCCTTATATTCAAGCCTCTCTTCTCGGGCACGAAGATTCCTGTATGCTTGCAAGATATGCATTTGCAGCAAAAAAGCAGGGGAATTTGTGGGGAATGAATACAATCCTCTTTGATGGTAAGCCGAAAAATGAAGAAGAAGTTCTTGTTTACGCGCAAAGAATGGGGCTTGATGTAAAACAGCTTGAAAAAGATGCCAACAGTCTTGAAGCAATGCAGTCAATCCGTAAAGATATAGAAGCAGGTGTAAAACAAGGCTTTAATGCAACACCGGTTACTGTTGTTAACGGCAAATCTTATGTCGGTGTAAAAAGTTACAGTGAATTTAAAGACTGGCTGATAGAATCAGGTGCTGAATTAAAAGATGAACAATCAAAATAAAATAATTTTACACGCATGTTGCGCAATTTGTTCCGGATATCCCGTTTCTTACTTAAAAGATGCGGGATATCAGGTTGTTGTATATTTTTATAACCCTAATATTTATCCTACAGAGGAATATGAAAAACGGTTAGACGCGCAGCGAATACTCTGTAATGCACTTGACGTTGAACTTGTTGAAGGTGAATATAATCCTCAGGATTTTTACAAGGCAGCCAGAGGTCTGGAAAATGAACCGGAAAAAGGTGCTCGCTGTGACAAATGCTTTGAACTAAGACTCCGTAAAACAGCAGAATACGCAAAACAAAAAGGTATTCAAGAATTTACAACATCAATCGTGATTAGTCCGCATAAAAACTTTGCCAAACTAACTGAAATAGGACAAAAAATAGCAGCAGAATATGGTTTAACTTATCAGGCAATTGATTTTAAAAAGAAAGACGGGTTCCTAAAAACAAATAAAATTTCACGTGAACTCGGACTTTACCGTCAAAACTACTGTGGATGTGAGTTTAGCATAAAAAAACTCGATTAAATTTTTCCAAATAAAAAGACCTCTTTTTGGAGGTCAAGGTTGGTTATTTTGGTTATGTTATAGTTATTGGGTTGTTATTTTTGAATCTCCTCGTTCGTTTTAATACGTGTAAAAAATATTTTTTGCGTATTGAAAAAAGAAAGTTTTACAAAACTTAATAAACCAAACAGTTAATAGCTGATATCATGGAAGTAAGATGTTTATAAAGTTAAAAAAATGGTTTTTATCAACGATACTTCGCCGGAAATATTATCGTACAGGCAAATGTAATGCCTGCGGTGAGTGCTGCACACATATTTATGTCAAACATTATAAACACGTTATTCAGGATGAAAAAGAGTTTAAAAGATTGCAGTACCTACATAGTTTTTATGCAAATTTAAAGGTAATCGACAAGGATGATATCGGGCTGGTTTTTGAATGTCAAAATTTGGATCCGATAACACATAAATGCAAAATCCACAAAACCCGCCCTGGTATTTGCAGACGTTATCCACAGGAAGAACTTTTTTCAATGGGTGGAGCGCTCTCAGAAAAATGCGGGTATAAAATGGAACCATTGATAAATTTTGCCGACGTATTGAAAAAGGAAGAACGCCGGATAAAAATACTTAAAAAATTA
>CALUQJ010000006.1 GCA_944322865.1 Candidatus Gastranaerophilales bacterium | reverse complement strand
GCATATAATCCAAATGCAACACAGGATCCATATAATAACCAGTTTAGCGCAACAAGCAATTCAATGGCAATATTGTATGATGTATCCGGTAATAAAAATCCAAATACAAACGGTAAAGATATTAATCATATAAACGTAACAGAATTAGAAGGCGTAGCAGGGTGTATGATACCTGAATTAAAAGATACAATGTGCATAACGCAAATATTAGGAGCACAAAACGGTGGCTATAGCCCAATGACATTAGAAGAATGTAACCAAGCAGTATCAGAAGGCAAATTAGGAATAACAGCATGTGAAGAGGAAACTGATTATTGGGCAGGGGCAGTAAGAGCCTGCGGCGGAGTTCAAAACATGCCAACTCAAGCTCAGCTAGAACAATTAGCGGCATACATATATCCTGATGCCGATGAAATAAAAGGTGGAACTAGCACAACTAATGCAAACTGGGATGCTGATCGAGCTTCGCTCTTCACAGCCCAATCACCTGGCGGAACCTCCTATTTCTTCGTTTGGTCCGGGCAGGAGTACATCCAGTACTACGCGTACACCCGCTACTTCGGCCCTACCGGCACGAGCTGGTACAACTACCACCGCTACGGCAGCGAATTGCTCGCGGTTTGCCTAGGTGATTAATTTTCCAATTCCTGATTCGCGCGATTTTTCCAGTAAGAGGCTTGGTGCCTCTTACTGGAAGGGAATAAGGAAATAGGGAAATAAGGGAATAAGTTCTTTACAAAAATAAGGCAATGCAAGATTTAAGCGTTGCCTGTTATTGTAAAGAACTTATTCCCTTATTCCCTTTCTATGCTATAATATTTTCGGAGGTATATATGAAAGGTATTGTTTTAGCCGGCGGAACAGGGTCAAGATTATATCCAAGTACATTAACTGTTTCAAAGCAGCTTTTGCCAATATATGACAAACCGATGATTTATCATCCTATATCTGTTCTTATGCTCGCCGGTATAAGAGAGATTCTTATTATCTCCACTCCGCAGGATTTAGCTGATTTTCAACATCTGCTTAAAGACGGCTCGCAATTCGGGGTTAACTTTTACTACAAAGAACAGTCTTGTCCTGATGGGTTGGCTCAGGCTTTCATTATTGGGGAAGATTTTATTGCTAATGATGAAGTTGCACTTGTGCTCGGTGATAATATATTCTATGGTAATGGATTTTCCGGCAGGTTAAAACATGTTGCAGAAAATACAAAAAATGGTTTTGCAACTGTGTTCGGTTACAAAGTTAAAGACCCGCAAAGATTCGGCGTTGTTGAATTTGATAACAATGGAAAGGTTCTCTCTATAGAAGAAAAACCGCAAAATCCTAAATCTGATTTTGCTGTAACCGGTTTATATTTCTATGATAATAATGTTGTTGAATATGCTAAAAGTCTTAAACCTTCCCAAAGAGGAGAATTAGAAATTACCGATCTCAACAACATATATTTGCAAAAAGGTAAACTCAATATCGAACTTTTGGGGCGCGGGTTTGCCTGGCTTGATACAGGTACTCATCAATCACTATTGCAGGCAAGCCAGTATGTCCAGACAATAGAAGAAAATCAGGGGATAAAAATAGCCTGTCTTGAAGAAATATCTTACAGGCTCGGTTTCCTCTCCGCCGATGAAATTTTGCGCAATATTCCTGATGTGAAAGATAATGAATATTATAATTATATAAAAGGGATTTTGAAATAAATGAAAATTCTTTTTGCAACTGATCTGTATCCTGTATCTGAAAATGAAAAAACAACACCGCGGACTTTATACGATTTTGTTCATGGTTTCCGCGCAGCTGGCATTGAAGTTGACGTTATAAAACCTAATTTTATTTTTAACTCTTTTTTGCGCAAAAAACCTTTTTACAAAACAGGATTTTACAACGATGTTTATAATGTAAATTATCATACACCTTTTTTGGGGGATGTTACATCAAAAATTATTTTGCACTCCATGCCTGGCGTTATTGTATCGCATATGCCGTCAGGCACGCTGTTTGCGTATAAACTCGCTGAAAAATACGTATTACCTCTTATTTGCGGAATACATGTTTCAGATTTGGAAATTCTTACAAATCCTTTGTATAAAATTTATTTTAAACCTGCACTTTTAAAAGCTTTTCGGTATGCAAAACTTCTGGCATGCCGTTCGGAAGTTATTAAAAAAAAGCTTTTAGAACTCTATCCGGAATTTGAAAACAAGATTTTTATTGCGTATTCAGGCGTTGATGAAAATTGTATCGTCGAGAGAACTGATGAAGATTTGCATAATAAAATAAAAGTCCTAACCTGTGCGAATTTTAAAAAACGAAAAAATATAGATAAAGTCATTAAGGCATGCAAATGTCTTGAAAGCTTTGATCTGACAGTAATCGGGGACGGGAAATTACGTAGACAGCTGCAACGCATTGACAAAAATGTAACTTTTACCGGACACCTGCCAAGAAAAGAAGTCCTGGAATATATGCGCAAGAGTGATATATTTATATTACCTAGTGTAGGTGAAACACTTGGTATGGTATACCTTGAAGCAATGGCATCAGGCTGCATTACAGTTGCAACAAAAAATGAAGGTGTGGACGGAATTATAAAAAATAACCTAAACGGATTTTTAACTTCCTCTGATGAAAATGAAATTAAAGACATTCTTCTTAACATAAAAAATATGGATAAAAAATCTCTAAAAGCCTTGCGTTGTAATAGTTACAGCACAATTAAACAGTACACTCAAAAAGCAATGTGCAGTTACTATTTGCAACAAATTTTTAAGATTTTGTAAAGATTTGACAACATATTTTCATGTTTTTGCTACAATAATCGAAGTTGGTTTACACTTTCTGGAGAGCCGTATTACATTTTTTTTTATAAGGAATTTATAATGAACAAATTTTTGATTGTACTTTTTACACTATTAAGCAGTATTCAAACTGCTAATGCAATGAACGTAGATGCATTTATGGACAAACATGTTGCCCCGATATCTGATGCGGTAGCAAACCTCATTTTTTATCCGGTGATGATTGGAAGTTCAAAAGTTCCTATTATAATATTCTGGATATTAATTGCCGGAATATTTTTCACGCTGTTTTTCAGAGGTGTATCAATATGGGGCTTGAAACATGCTATTGATATAGTTTCCAAGCCGGCAAGTAAGGATGAAAAAAACAACAGTGCAAGCGGTGAAGTATCTTCATTTCAGGCACTAGCAACAGCGTTATCCGGAACAATCGGTATCGGAAGTGTTGCCGGTGTTGCAATATCAATATCTATAGGCGGACCGGGGGCGGCTTTCTGGATTTTTGTCGGAGCAATTCTCGGTATGTCTATTAAGTTTGTAGAGGCTTCTCTTGCTGTTAAATACAGAAGATTTAATCTTGACGGTACAGTATCCGGCGGTCCTATGCACTACATTGCGCACGGGCTTACGAGAAAGAAAATGCGCTGGCTGGGACAGCCATTATCAGTTATATTTGCTGTGCTTTGTATTGGCGGGGCTATTTCCGGCGGTAACATGATTCAAATTAACCAGTCTGCCCACCAGCTTGTATTGATTACAGGTGGCGCTCACAGTTTTATGAACGGTTATACCTGGGTATTCGGGCTTTTGATTGCAATACTTGTATGGCTGGCTGTTGTTGACGGAATAAAAAGTATTTCTAAAATTACAACAATTCTTGTTCCTACAATGTGTTTCTTATACATTGGGGCAGGTATTGTGGTAATTCTTGCAAACTTTATGCATATTCCTCATGCTATTGCTCTTATTATCAGAGAAGCGTTTGCGCCGCATGCGGTTGCAGGTGGTGTTTTCGGGACAATTATTATCGGGTTAAGACGTTCTGTTCAATCAAACGAAGCAGGTACAGGTGCTGCGGCTATTGCTTATGCAGCAGTTAAAACAAACGAGCCTATCTCACAAGGGTTTGTTGCATTGCTCGAAACTTTATTAACCGGTATTTTATGTCTGTTAACTTCTTTTGCAATTGTATTCTCCGGAATTTTAGACACAACTCAGGTTGGTCAAATTTCAGGTATTGAACTTGCTTCATCCGCTTTTGAATCTGTAATTTCGTTCTTCCCGTATATTTTATCAATAGTTGTAATTCTGTTTGCATTATCAACATTGATATCCTGGGCATATTACGGACAAAAAGCCTGGACGTTCCTTGTAGGTGAAGGGCATAAACGTAATCTTGCTTTTGATGTAATTTACTGTTTATTCATTATAGTAGGATCTGCAATGAATGTTGCATCTGTTATCAATATTACTGATGCAATGATGATCGCAATGTCAGTACCGAATATTATTGCGTTGTATGTATTGTCACCGGAAATTAAATCCGATTTGATTGAATATGTAAGACGTCATAAAGTTGCAAAATGGCTTAACCGTGACTGGGTAAAACCGGCACTCGCTACAGCGGAGGAAAAATAATGTCTGATCAACAAATAATAGTTACTGTTTCCGGTATTGATAAAGTCGGTATTGTCGCAAAAGTTACGACAGTTCTGGCTCAGTACGAGGTGAATATTGAGGACATCAAACAAACATTAATGCAGGGACATTTTGTAATGTTTTTGCTCGGAAATATAGAAAAATCAAAATATTCTTTCAAAGAAATAAAAGAAAATCTTATTAATGCCGGCAAAGAACTCGGGATGGAAGTCTGGGTTCAACGTAAAGAAATATTTGATAATATGCATAATATATAAAAATATTTTTCAAGAGGGCGGAACGCAAAGCGTTCCGCCCTCTTGTAATATATAAAAATAAACTCTTGTCTTGACCGTTATTTTGTTGTAATATTTTAATAAGACTTATGGAGTAAAATATATGCTAAGAGGACCTTTTTTAGATAGAAACTGGATCGGACAGAATGAGGATTACGGCTCTTCAAATATTGTTATGCTCGGGTTGCCTTTTGACGGAACTGTATCCTATCGTTGTGGTTCACGTTTTGCGCCTGAGCAGATAAGACTTGCGAGCTGGGGATTGGAAGATTATTCTCCGCGTTTTGACAAACACCTACAGGATGTGAATTTTCATGACGCTGGCGATCTGGAATTCCCGCTTGGAAATACATATAAATCACTCGATATCATAGAACAAAATGTTGAAGATATTTATATGGACGGCAAACGTGTTTTCGGTATAGGAGGAGAGCACCTTGTCACACTCCCTGAAATAAAAGCTGTTTCTAAATTTTATAAAGACCTTGCTGTAGTGCATTTTGATGCACATACCGATTTGAGAGAAGAATATTTGGGTGAAGAAATGTCGCATTCAGCAGTTATCCGACATGTATCAAAAATAGTCGGGGCTGAAAATATCAAACAAATCGGTATTCGTTCCGGCATGAAAGAAGAGTGGGAATTTATGAAAAAGCACAGAACGTTAATAAGTGAATTTTCAGGACTTGATGTTTTGAAAAATAAAAAGATTTTTGTAACGGTTGATCTCGATGTTCTTGATCCTTCTGTTATGCCAGGCACCGGTACTCCTGAATCCGGCGGGTTTAGTTTTAATCAGCTTATTGAGTGGTTCGAATATCTTAAAGATTTTGATATTGTCGGGGCTGATGTGGTAGAACTCGCACCGGATTACGATGCGTCAGGAGTTTCCACTGCTGTTGCGACAAAAGTTATTCGCGAACTTCTTATGATTATGTAGGTAAAATTATGGTTGTCGAAAGAATAAATTTTTTAAAAGATGAAATAAATAAGCATAACTATCTTTACTATGTGCAAGATAATCCGTCAATAGATGATTATACATACGATATGTTGTTTGCAGAACTCAAACGTCTGGAAGAGGAACATCCGGAATTAAAAACTCCTGACAGTCCGACACAGCGTGTAGGGGCTTCCAGTTCAACATTCGCTCAATACCGGCACAAATACAGGCTCTACAGTCTTGACAATACCTATAATGAAGAAGAACTTGCAAAATGGTATGAACGTGCACAAAAAGATTTACCGGCAGGCGCTGCTCCTGCACTTGATTGTGAATTAAAAATTGACGGTCTTGCAATGGCTCTAACCTATGAACACGGTGTTTTTGTGCGCGGTGTGACCCGCGGGGACGGTGTTTTTGGCGAAGATATTACAAATAATCTCAAAACTGTTAAAACAATACCGTTAAAACTATTTGAAGATATTAATATTGAAGTACGCGGTGAAATATATATGCCTAAATCTTCATTTTTAAAATTTAATGAAGAACTTGAACGAAAAGGTGAAAAAAAATTTGCCAATCCGCGTAACGCTGCTGCCGGTTCTGTACGACAGTTAGATTCAAAAGTAACAGCACAAAGAGATCTTGCATTCTTTGCGTATTCTGTTATTTTTGAAAATTCTGAAAAAGCACCTGACAATCAGTATGATGCTTTAATGTATTTAAAAAAAATAGGTTTTAATGTAAATCCGCATATCAGAAAATGTACTAATATAAAAGAAGCCATAGCTTACTGCAATGAATGGGAAAACAAACGTCAGGAACTTGATTATGCAACGGATGGCGTTGTTATAAAAATAAACGAATTTGGATATCAATCCACCCTAGGCTATACCGCCCGTGCTCCTAAATGGGCAACAGCGTTTAAATTTCCGCCTGAAGAAGCACAAACCAGACTTATAAAAATAGAACAAAGTCTTGGCAAAACCGGAGCTGTTACACCTATTGCCATTCTTGAGCCTGTATTTTTTGCAGGCAGTACCGTCAGCAGAGCAAGTTTATATAATTATGATGAAGTTAAGCGGCTTGATGTTCGTGTAGGTGACAGCGTTATTATAAAAAAGGCAGCCGAAATTATTCCGAAAGTAATAAAGTACGTTGATGACGGTCATCATTACGAACGCGAAATTACAATGCCTCCGGTATACTGTCCGGATTGCGGAGAACCTCTGCATTCCAAGCCAAATGAAGTCGGGCTTTATTGTCTAAATCCAAACTGCAAAGCTCAAGAACTTGCAAAATTAATATTTTTTGTTTCTGCAAACGGTATGGATATGACAGGGATTGGAGAAAATGTAGTTGAGGCACTTTACAATAAACAATTAATTAAAGACATTCCTGATATTTTTAAACTAACTCAAAAGGATTTGATGCAACTGGATAATGTTCGAGAAAAATCAGCACAAAAAATGTTAGATGCCATACAAAGTGTAAAAAATAATCCGCTGAGTAAATTAATTACAGCGCTATCAATAAGAAATGTCGGGAAAGAAACAGCAGAAATTCTTGCGCTTAAATACGGATCTATGAATAATCTAATGAAAGCGTCAAGTGTTGAACTGGCTGGCATTGCAAATATCGGAGTTATAATATCTGATTCTGTCTGTGAATTTTTTAAAGACAACAAAAATAGGGAAATGATAAAAGAGCTTAAAAAATTAGGTATAAACATGGTACAGAATACAACGGCGGTATCAGATGTTTTTCAGGGTAAAACATTTGTTCTGACCGGTACACTGAAAAACATGCCAAGAGAAAAAGCCGAAAGTATTATCAAAAGCCACGGCGGTAAGGCAACATCTTCTGTTTCAAGCAAAACTTCCTATGTCGTTGTCGGAGAAAATCCCGGCTCAAAACTTGAAAAAGCTCAAAAATTCGGTGTTATAATATTGACAGAAGATGAATTTATGAGTATGTTAAATAATGCAAATTGATTTTTGATTTGAAAGAAGGATTTATGAGAAGAAATACTAAAATTATACAAATAAACGGTATCAGAGGAATGTTTCTGGCGCTTTTTACTGTAATATGTCTGGCTGCCGGATTTATTGCATTCCCCGGGTTTGTGGCGGCTAAAGTCTGGAATTACTTTGCCGGATTTGGTTTTGTACCGGTAATAAATCTTTTTCAAGGAATTATGCTATGGGCAATCATTGCTATATCAACATTCATAATTACCGACAAAAAGAAACAATCTTTCATCGCGTTTAAATCACCAAAAGAATTAAGCGAAGAAGAACTAAAACAGGTAATGAATGCAATAAAAATGCAAACAAAATTGCACGCGCAGCGTCCTATGATAATAAGAGCAAACGATCTGGAAAAATTAAACCTCAAAGAGATAACTAAACCTGTTGACTTTGCTCAGAATAAAGACGAAAACCCTTCACAAGATGAAAAAAAAGAAAAGGAGAACGTATGAAAAAAGTATTGTTATCAGCAGTAATAGCAGGGCTATTAATCGGCGGCATGTCAACTCAGGCAACCGTTGCAAACACTACTAACGAACGCGGGTATATTTCAGTAAGTGCAAATGCTAACAAAGAAATAGCATCAGATGTTGCTGAAATTTCGATTGAAATTCAGACTTTTGATACAAAATCTATGCAAAAAGCAACTCTGGAAAACAAACAAATTTCAGATCAAGTTTATACAGCTATGAAATCCATGATTAATCCTGCAAACGGCGACTTTGTAAAGACGGCTGATTTTAATGCAACACCTTTATATAATTATTCCGGCAGTAAAAGAAATTTTGACAAATATCAAGTGTCAAACAGTATTATTGTCAGAACAAAAAATATCAAAGATGTTGGCGCAATAATCGACAAAGCTCTGGAGCTTGGCGCAACAAACATTAACAACCTGAATTTTACAGTATCAAACTACGATGCCGAATGCGATGAATTGCTTTCACAGGCTACACAAAAAGCAAAATCACAGGCTGATGTTATTGCACAATCCGTAACCTCAACTGTTTCAGGAATAAAATCAATTACCGGAAGTTGCAGCAATACAAACAGTTCAGCACGTGTACATTATAACCTGTTAGAAGCTAAAGCAGCAGGTTCAATGAGTTCTGATATGGCAACACCGATTGAAAGCGGAACTGTAAAAATTTATGCAAATATTAATGCAAGTTTTTATGTAAAATAAATTTTCCGTACAATAAAAATAAAACTGTGGGCAGGTACCCGCAGTTTTATTTTATGTTATTTATAATTATGCTGGTTATACTCTCTTTTTTTGAGTTCTTTGTCTATTTGATACAAAGCAGCCTTGTCATCACCGAACATTTTTAACTTGAGAATTATATCATAAGCGTTGCGTTCTTCTTCCACCTGCTCTGCTATATACCAGTCAATAAAGTTTCTGGATGCGAGATCGCATTCTTCGTCGCTCATTGATGCAACACAATTAATACTGCCTGTAACATATTTTTCGTGTTCATAAATTTTTTCGAAAATTTCTAACGGTGAGCCTAATATAGTTTCCGGAACATCTATTTGCGAAAGTTCTACTTTTCCGTTCCGTTCTATAATAAAGTCAAACAATATCATACCGTGATCTACTTCTTCTTTTGCCTGAACTTTAGTCCAATTGGAAAAACCGTAAAGACCAATTTCGTCAAAGTGAGCAGACATAGCAAGATAAAGATAAGCTGAATAAAATTCCTTGTTAATTTGCGCATTAAGTACATTTTGTATTTTCTCGTTAATCACTTTGTGCCTCCCATAACCCGTGTATATTACAAAATTCTCTTGCAAGAATTTTTCCTTCATCTATATTTTTGAACTGCATTTGCGGATTTTCATCCGGATGCAGGTATTGCCGCGTAAGCCGGTTTTGATTATCCGAAATAGCTTCTATAAACATTATGTAGTGGGATTGAATCATCGGATGAGGTTCAGAGCCTACCCTGATAGTCAAATCATTTTCGTTATATTCAAATACCGGAACATGTTTTTCAGTTGCAGCTTCATCATTTGTGCCCGCCTTTAATAACTTCATCGGCTCGCCGCAGCAAACAAGTTCTCCACCACCTGATATGACAACTTCGGCTATATTGCCACAAATTTCACATTTATATAACTCTAATTTTTCTGTCATATAAATACTCCTTTCTCTATCTGGATAATAAATGTTTTTTATATGATATGTATTAGCTATCCGGATAAACTACAAAGGTAATATTTCTTAATAAACTAGCAAAAAAAATATTGATTTGTTTTAATATAGTGTTATGAAAATCGGGGCGGTCACACACACACTATTTCGGTCTCAAGCAAAACAAACACAGGATAACCAGCAAGTTAATCCGTTTGTTTATACAGTAGCGCCTAAAGAGGATAAATTTAAGCCGAACTGTTTCAGAATATTTTTAGGTACATTAGGTGTTTTAGCAGTAGTGTATACATTAAGAAAATTATCCGGTAAAAATATTTTTAAAAGTTGGGTTAAATAATTATATTTTTATGTTAGAATAATTTTGCCGTGTTCCACGGGGATTTGCGATCCCTCGACCCGAAGCCAATGCGGGGTGCAGAGCCTGTTGTGAGGGCTTAGCGGATATTAAAGAAGTTAATATTTTTGTTGACGTTCAAGTGTATGATGGCGTAAGCTGCCGAACCGTGTCAGGATGGAAACATAGCAGCACTAAGGCAATCCTTGCGGGTGTTGTACCCGGGAAAAGAGAAAATGTTAACGGAAGTGATATTTGTTAAGTGCGATAGACAGTGACACGGCTTTTATTTTATGATTTGCGTATTGTAACCTTTATACATTAAACAATATTTTTCTATCAGATTTATTATTTTAAACACTGACTTTTTCTTTATAGCTTTCAGGAAGTGGTGATTTGTTTTCGTACTCAGCGAGTTTTGCTATCTGCTGGCACCATTCATAAATTATTACATCTTCAGGTAGCTGATAGGAAATAGGTTTACCGATATGTATGCCGACAGTTTTGCGCGTAAACGGTTTCAGTTTTGGATATCCGTTCCAGCCGGATATGGCGACAGGAATGATATCTGCTTTGGCATTTTTCGCAATAACAACAAATCCCTTTTTTATATCCTCTAGAACTCCGTAAGGTCTTATACCGCCTTGCGGGAAAACCCCTAATGACCAGCTTGTTGAAAGAATATCACGTACTGTTTTAAAGGTTGCTATTTCCGGTTTGTTTCTGTCTACCGCAAAAGCTCCAAGCCGTTTAATAAGCCAGCTTCTTTTTTCTTCCGGAGCAAAAAGTTCTTTTTTAGCCATATATGCTATAGGGCGTCTTACTGCCATTGATACGTACAACGGATCAAAATGCGATACGTGGTTGGCTGTATATAAAAACTTATCTGATTTTCTGTGTTTTTTAGACAAATTTTCACGACCGGTAATCTTGAAATCATAAAATATCATAAAGAACGGAAAAACTACCGTATACAAAAATGTCATATAAAACATTGTTCTGAAAATATTATATTCGTATGGATATCTTCTGTTATAATTCCTAGCTTTCTTTACCATTCCTACAACTCCTATCATACTTCACATTTTTCCTGAGGCACATATTCATATCCTGTCAGTTCTGCCACGGCTTTGCCCCATTGATCAACCATATCATCAATATTATCAGAATACGGTATTACCTTGCCGATTTTTACGATAATCTTACCTGTGAACGGCAGTCTTTTAACTATATCAGTACCAATAATTCCAACCGGTAATATACCGCATTTTGTAATTTTTGCAATATTCGCGAAACCTTTTGTGACACCTGAAATTTTTCCCGGTTCTTCTCTTGTCCCCTGTGGAAAAATTCCAAACACCCATTTGCTGTCTTTTATTGATTTGACTGTTTTAAGTGTGGAAGGTCCAAGTTTCTCTCTGTTTACTGCAAATGCCCCGAGCCAATCAAGGAAAATTCTCAAAAGCCAGAAGTCAAACAATTCCTTCTTTGCCATGAATGCGACATGGCGCGGCATTATCGCAGCTATTAACGGAGGATCCAGGGTTGATAAATGATTAGGGGCGATAATATAATCATTACCTGACGGAATATTTTCTTTACCGTACACCTCTAAGCGGTAAACTAATTTCAGCCGGAGCATATACAATCCTTTGCAAACTATGGTTTGAAACATAGAACGCAGCCAGTTATAATCTTTTGCTGTTCGTTTGGTACAATATGTTTGTTCTGATGACATTTTACCCTCCGTTATCTATAGTATACTACAAAATTTTTATTATGCCATTGTGCAATCGGTTTTTTCATGTATACTTATAGGGTAGTGACTAAGTGATTAAGTGATAGAGCGACTAAGTAAAATTATATCAGAGGAGAGATTATGGAAACTTATAAAAAATCAAACATTGAGTTAGAAAATGAATTATTTAAAAGCGTTTATGACAAAACACCGGATTATATAAAAAATCTTGATTTAATCAATCTTGATAATGATGATGAATTTACATTTACACTAAAAAAAGAACATCTGTTTCCGTATGACGAAAAGAAAAATCCCGAAGGACTCAATCTACAGGAATGGTTTTCCAATTATGCAAAAGAAGCAAAAGTTTCTACTGCCGGTATCAGAGGACCTCAAAATATTCTCTATCCGCAGGATACAAGATTCCCGATTAACCTTGTGGGCATAGTTCTTGCTACTCTTGCGAAAGCGCTTGTTGCAAAGGGAAAATATCCCGATAAAAATATCTTAAAAATAGCAGGGCGTGAAGTCAGATACAATTCTGACAAATTCCTTGATGCAATTGCCAGAATACAGGCGGCAAATGGGATTAAAACACTTGTGCCGGAAGGTAAAAAAACAATCCCAATCTGGCTAGCGTCTTTTTTGGCTTTCAAACTGGATTTGCTGGGCGGTGAATACATAACCTCAAGCCACGGTATTTCTGTTAAAAATGCAACAAAAGATTTAAACTCACAGGGGAGTCAGTATTTGCCTGAAGAATCAATGGAATTTGTAGATAAAATTCAGGAAATTTTTGATAAAACGCTGAAAAACGGCTCTTATGAAATAAGACTTGCCGCAAAAGATAATCCGCTGATTGACGAAACTATAATGCAAAAACTTAATGACGGTGTGGATTTATATGTCGAATATCTTAAATCCGGCGTGGCTCAAGAGTTTAACCTTGATTTAATTAAAAATTTCAGCGGAAAAATAATTATTGAAAATGTCGGCGGCTCAGCATACAGAACTCTTAGCCGCGTATTAAAAAAATTAGGTTTGGAAGATAAATTTGTCTGGTTTGATACAGAAGAAGATCCGTTCTTCCATTCTATCGGGAAATATGACCATACACCGTCTGGCGAAAAAGCGTTTTATGATTATTCTGTAGACGCAACAGTAATCTCAAAACGTAAAAATGGTGAAAAATTCTTTCCTGTTATAGAAACAATGCATTACGAAGAAAAACTTAAAAAATACCCGACAGGAACCGTTATTCTTATCACAGATCCTGATCACGACAGATTAACTATCACCCAGACAGAAAATGTAAGACGTATTCCGGAACTTGAAGCAGCAGGTATCGACTATATAAAACTTGATGATACTACTGTACTAACAGTATTTACGGCAAATCAGGCGTTTTTAATCCTTATGGATTTCTGGGCTAAGCAGTTAAAAGCGCAAGGACTCTGGAATAATCACCCGCGTTTTATGATAAAAACAACTGCCTCTGCTCTTTCCTGGGATGAGTGGGCTGCAAATAACGGTGTAAAAGTTATCAATGTGCCGGTTGGATTTAAAGAAATAGCAAATATAATGAAAAAGGTTGAACTTAAACTTAAAAAATCACCGGACAAAGAAGTTATAATAGATGATGTTTTCGGAAACCCAATAAATTTAGGCAAAAATCCGCGTCTATTATTTGGCGGAGAAGAATCCGGCGGTATGATTATGGGCAGCGACACTTTAATTAAATCACTTGCCGGACGCGAAGCTATTGCAATGCGTGAAAAAAGTGCAACCGAAGCGATTATGGTTGCCTCTTCACTTGTTGCAAAACTCGCATTATGTAAAAAATCACTGTCTGAACAATTAATCGAAATATTTGACGAAAACAATATCGTAGGACGCTTTGACACACGTGTGGACATTGCTTATTACAATGAATCCGAACCGGATATAAATAAACTTAAAGAAGCTAAAACAGCAGGTGAAGCAAAACGTACACAAAACGATTTATTCTACCTTACAATGGCTATTGCTCTTAAAGAAGGTGTTATGACACTCGACAATATAAAAGAAGTTTTGAATGACTCTTTTAAGAGCCTGATTTTTGATAACCTGAAATCTGTAAAATTTGTCGGTGACGGAACATATCTTGAATTTGATGACAAATATATAGAAATACGTCCTTCCGGTACTGATGCAAAAACAAAGGCTTATGCTGGCGGACTCGATAAACATGTACTGGAAACCTATGCTGGCGCAATGGGAAATTATTCAGGAGAACGCACTGCATTACATCGTAAATATATAAGTGATAAGTTTTATGCAGACGCAAAAGAAAAGGCTATGAATTATTATCTGGCATTTGTTGACAAAGATGCCAATAACGAACCTTTTGTAATCCCTGAATATAAATTCATCTAAAAATAATGCTTGTTATGCAGTTTTAGACATTGGCGCCGCCGTCCTGCATTTTTTTCAGAACCTGTTTGCTGCCGTCTTTATGCTTCGCAAGCTGTATAACAAAGTCGCTGGCTTCGTTGTCACGTGCTATAGCTTCTTTCAGGGCTAACATTTCGTCAAGCGTCAGGTTTTTCAGGCGTTTATCATTGGCGTTTCTTAAAGATATTTTAAGCAGCTTTTGCGCTGTGTAGTCAAACCCAGGTAATTTATAGCGCATAGCATACCATTTATAAAAATGGTGCAGAAAATAGTAAGGATCAATGTTACCTTCACGCATGACAAACATGGGTTTTGATTTGAAACTTATGCCGTTACCGGTAAACAAATTCAAAAGCAAAGCAGGCTTGCCTTTTAATTCTGTAATAAAACCTTCTTCTTCCCCAATTAAATTTAAAAACTTGTCTGCATTGGCAGGTCTGTATATAGGTGTACCTTTACTTTCTATAAACTTTAAAAGCTCAAGCGGATTTCCGTCTGTTTTTTTGACAATTGCCGCAACATTTTCCCGCACAAGTTCTGCATTTTTTTGCGTTTCTGTAGAAAGTGTAAGGGTAGCGGTACCTGACATGACTGTTTTTGAGGTTGCATTGGTTGCACTGCGCTTCAAATGTTTGTCAAGCCTGATTTTTAGTGACTTTTCTTTTGCCGCAAGCAATTTGTATATTATTTTTTGTAAAAAATTCATAACTATATTATATACGATTTTTTTGCAAAAGTTTTCCTCTAAATGATGTATAGCAAGCTTTTTGAGGATTAATTGCGTTATTTTTTTTCTTGTAGTATAATCAGTTTAACAAAGGAGAGGGAATACTATGGAGACATTAGCAAAAAATGAGGGATTAATAACCAAGATTATAGGTCCTGTTATTGACGTAGAATTTCAACCGGGAGAATTGCCGGAAATTTATACTGCATTAAATATTTACAAAGATGACGGATCTTATGTTGTAGCCGAAGTTCAACAAATGCTTGGCAACAACCGCGTAAGAACAGTAGCAATGGCATCTACTGACGGTCTAAAACGCGGCATGAAGGTAATTAATACAAATGAACCGATTAAAATTCCGGTCGGGAAACCTATCCTGGGCAGAATTTTAAACGTAGTAGGTCAACCGGTTGACCAGATGGGACCAGTTGAAACAGATACATATCTACCAATTCACAGAGAATCCCCGAAACTCGTTGATCAGAATACAAATATCGAAATTCTTGAAACCGGTATTAAGGCTATTGACCTTTTGCAGCCATACCAAAAAGGCGGTAAGATTGGTCTGTTTGGCGGTGCCGGTGTTGGTAAAACAGTTTTGATTATGGAATTAATCCACAATATTGCAATGGAACACTCAGGTGTATCTGTATTCGGTGGTGTTGGAGAAAGAACACGTGAAGGTAATGACCTGTGGAACGAAATGAAAGAATCCAATGTTATCGACAAAGTTGCTTTGATTTACGGGCAGATGAATGAACCACCTGGAGCACGTATGAGAGTCGGCTTATCCGCACTTACTGCGGCTGAGTATTTCAGAGATTTTTCAAAACAGGATGTACTTTTATTTATTGATAACATTTTCCGTTTCACGCAAGCCGGATCCGAAGTATCAGCACTTCTCGGTCGTATGCCGTCAGCTGTAGGTTATCAGCCGACACTCGCAAACGAAATGGGTGAGTTGCAGGAAAGAATTACATCAACCAAAGACGGATCTATTACATCAGTTCAGGCGATTTACGTTCCGGCTGATGACCTTACAGACCCTGCTCCGGCAACTACATTCTCTCACCTTGATGCATCAACTGTACTATCTAGACAGATCGCATCTTTAGGTATTTATCCGGCTGTTGATCCTCTGGAATCAACTTCCCGCGTGCTTGACCCGAATATTATCGGCGAAGAACATTACAATGTAACACGAAAAGTTCTTGAAATTCTCCAAAAATACAAAGAATTACAAGATATCATTGCAATTCTCGGTATGGATGAACTTTCAGAAGAAGATAAAGAAACTGTTAACAGAGCACGTAAAATTCAAAGATTCCTGTCACAGCCGTTCTTTGTCGCTGAACAGTTCTCAGGTATTCCGGGTAAATACGTAAAACTTGAAGATACAATCAAGGGCTTTAAAGAAATCATTGAAGGTAAGCATGATGATCTGCCGGAACAAGCCTTCTATATGGTTGGTACAATTGAAGAAGCCATTGAAAAAGCTAAAACATTATAACAATTGAAAAGTCTGGCGGGCTTAACGTAAAACACAGGCATGCCCGCCCGCTATTCAGTAAAAAGGGACTTAATTATATGCATTTGAAAATAATAACTCATGAAAAAGTTGTGTTTGACGAAGATGTTGATGCAATTTACACAAAAGGAACAGAAGGTGAATTTGGTGTATTGAAGAATCACGTTCCTGTTATGGCGTCTTTGGATATCGGCGTAACAAAAGTTATTCAGGGTGAACAGGAAAAATACTTCACAACAATGGGCGGTGTTTTTCAATTTAAGGACAATGAAGGTTTAATCCTAACAAATACCGCAGAGAGCGGTGATGAGATTGATGTAACGCGTGCAAAAGCAGCCTTAGCAAGGGCGCAGGCAAGATTAGCAGAAGCTGATGCGGCTATTGATGCAAAACGCGCGGAAGCAGCTATTGCACGTGCTATGGCAAGATTAAAAGCAACTTTGAATAAATAACTATGGACAAATCATTTTATAACATATTTAAAACCTTTTTCAAAGTAGGAACTCTGCTTTTAGGCGGAGGATATGTTATATTACCGCTTTTGCAAAATGAACTTGTCGATAAAAAAAACTGGGTTGATAATGAGGAACTCTGTGAATATTATGCATTAGGACAAAGTGTTCCGGGGGTAATCGCTGTTAATATGTCAGCGTTCGTGGGTTACCATTTACGCGGAGTGGCAGGAGCGTTTGCTGCAATGTGCGGTATTGTAATGCCGTCATTTCTTGCTATTGTAATTATTGCCAGAATGCTGGATGAAATTGTCGGGTTAAAATTCATCCAGAGTATATTCTGGGGTGTAGGAATAGGCGTTCTTATACTTATATTCCTTGCCGTAAAAGAAATGTGGCAGAAAAGTATTGTGGATAGATATACAAGCTGGGTATTTTTCTTTGTGTTTATTTTGTCTGCATGCTGTAAGGTATCTCCGGGAATATTGATAGTTGCAGCTATATTTTTAGGGATTTTCAGAGAAAGCAAAAGGCGTGTTGACGCAGTAAAAATTGACAACTCCGAAGATATTGATGAGGATGATGCCTTATGATATTAGCACAGTTGTTTTTTGAATTTTTCCATATAGGTTTGTTATCATTTGGCGGCGGATACGCAACATTACCGTTTTTGTATCATATTGCGGAATTTAGACACTGGTACACCGCAAAAGAACTCACAAATATGATAGCTGTATCATCAATCACTCCTGGACCTATCGGGATAAATGTGGCGACTTTTGCGGGCTTTAAAACCGCCGGAATTATCGGTTCAATGGTTGCAACCGCATCTATTGTTTTGCCATCATTTATACTTGTTTTGATTATATCCAGATTATTGAAACAATTTAAACAGAATAAATATGTCAGGTCGATAATTTATACACTAAAACCCGCAGGGTGCGCGCTTCTGGCAGCAGTTGGCGTTGATATGTTTGTTAACAGCACAAATGTTCTGGGCATGTTTTTACTGTTGATATTGTTTGGACTAAGTCTGATAGAAAAACGCGATCCTCTGTTTTATCTCGGAATTTCTGCATTAGCCGGAATAGTTGCCGGAATTTTCGGCTGGGTTTAAAGTATTGATTTTATAATATTATTTATCATTTTAAGTTTGGTTGTGTCATTTTTCAGGCACTCTATTTTATTGTATATCTCTTCTAAAATTTGAGTATTTGTTAATTCCTGTTCAAAAATAAAAAATTCATATGGGTCAACATTTAAAATTTTTGATATCTTACTTAGATTTTCGGATGTCGGATAATTTTTACCTGTTTCTATCCTGCTAAGACTTATTGTTTCAAGGTTTATCATTTCAGCCAATTGCTCTTGCGTAAGCTTTTTTATTTTACGGTATTTTTGTATATTCCGTCCGACGATTTGTTTTATATCATCCATAGATTAAAAGTCCTGTTGTTAATATTATTTTGACGCATATTTTGATAATAAATAATAACTTTTAAATATTAGTAATAATTGACAAATTATATTTTAAATGCTATTTTGATGTGGTAACTATAACTTAAATGCTAATTTTGAAGGAGAATACCAATGTCTG
This sequence comes from Candidatus Gastranaerophilales bacterium, assembly GCA_944322865.1. Taxonomy (GTDB): domain Bacteria; phylum Cyanobacteriota; class Vampirovibrionia; order Gastranaerophilales; family Gastranaerophilaceae; genus CALUVH01. Next base: position 26,554 of record CALUQJ010000006.1, on the reverse strand, counting down.
AATGTGCCGTGAGAAGTCGTTTAACCGATTTATTTAGATCAAACAGCTTTCAGGATGAAAGAAAACTGATAAATAATGAAGAACATAGAGCAAATATTGAAAATTTATTATACGGATTAGATACAAAAGCTTATGAACACTGTAATAATTTAATACAAAAGCTTGAAAAGACTTATGCTAAAAAGTTTGTACCGCTGGCAGAAATTTATACACCGGAAGAATTGCAAGAGCTGCAAAAAGTTAAACAATATGAGAAATCTATAGAAAAATGTGATGGTTATTATCAATGGAATAATTTTAAACTTCCTATAAATTTATTTGAAACAAGTGTTTTTTATCACAGGCATGGGCTAAATAGATTAAAAACGAAAGATAAAATACAAAATAAAGCAATTATAGATGCAGGCTGTTATATAGCTGACAGTATTTTGGTTTTACGGGATGAATTTCCTAATGCTCCAATTTATGCGTTTGAACCTGCAAAAAATAATTATAAACTAGCACAGGAAACTATAAAATTGAATAATATAAAAAATGTGACAATAGAAAATGCAGGATTAGGAGATAATAATTCTGACTGTAAAATAAAAACTTATGACAGTATGTTAAAAAATTGTGAAAACACGATTTGCGATGAAGGTAATGAAGTTATTCAGATGACAACTCTTGATGAATATGTAGAAAAAAATAACATTTCTGTTGGATTGATAAAAGTTGATATAGAAGGTTATGAACAGAAATTTTTACAAGGGGCGAAAAATACAATAATTACACAGAAACCAATTTTGCTTATAAGTATTTATCATAATTATAATGATTTTTACAAAATAAAACCATTAATAGAAAGCTGGCATACCGGTTACAAATTTGACTTTTTCCAAGGGGTGCATAATTGCGGGAATATTGTCGTAGAAACATTATTGCTGGCAGAATGCGTTTAATATTTTTATTCCAAAGTTAATTTTTCTTAAAATACAGCTTTACAATCTTTAAATTTTTCTATTAATGGAGTAGAATAACTCTATGAGTAAGGAAGAACAATTATATTCTGACATCCCTCCAACGAAGTTGAGGAATAAAGAGGAGAAATTCAAACCGGCGAAAACAAGCTGGTTTTGGGTACAAGTTGCCAGTTTCTTCTTTTTCAATATGTTGGAAAACAGGTTTAGTGCTTTCCGATATACAGGCATGGAGCAATTTAGTGAAGAAGATAAGAATATTCCGACTGTAATTTTTGCTCCGCACTGCAACTGGTGGGACGGAATTGTTCTTTATAACATAACAACAAGAATTTTTCATAAAGAAATACGTCTTATGGTAGAAGAACTTAACAGATTTCCTCTATTAAGACGCGGTGGCGCTTTCAGTGTAAACAAAAAATCACCGCAATCAGCTATGAAGGCTTTAAATTATTCCGTTGAAGTACTGGGAAATACCAATATTATACTCGGGATTTTCCCGCAGGGAATTATCAGACCGCCCTATTTCAGACCGATAGAATTTCAGACAGGACTTGCTTATATTGCTAAAAATGCAGCTAAGCGCTATGGCAAAGTCAACCTTGTACCGGTCGGGATTGAATACACATTCTTACGCGACAATAGACCGGAAGTTCTTGTAAGATTTGGTGATAAAATTTGTCTTGATACCCCGAATATTAACCGTAAAGATTTTACGCATCTGCTTGAAAGATCACTTGAAAAAACCTGTGATGATCAGTTCCGCCAGATTGCGCACGGGGACTTGTCAAATTACAAAATACTGTTTAAACAGCATTTAAAATGGTACAGAATGATTGAACAGAGATTGAAACGAATTGATGTTAAAAAACAATCCGGTGTATAAAAAACTCCCCGTATATTGAGGAGTTTTTGATTTTTATTATGCACTATATCGCTTGAAGGATTTTTCTATATTCTTATCTATAACTGATTTAACACTATCGTATTCTGTTGTTAGAGAAGATATTTCTGTATCAAGATTTTTCATCTTAAGATCAAGCTCTTCTTCTTTGCTATTTAAACGTGCTTTTGTCGTTGTATATTTAGCTTCGGCTTCTGCTATTGCACTGTTATCAGAAACTTCTTTGATAAATGTATTTGTTGAATAGTTTTCCTGATAGTAGTAACCGTCATCACCGAGTGAGGAAATAAATAGCATGCCATCTTTGAGCATTTCCTGTAAATATTCCTGGTCAATAATTTCGGCATTTTCAGTCCAGCCTTGCAGGCATAACTGGTTGAATAGAGTATCGTAGAACAAGCCGATTTTTGCATCTTCTTCTGAAACAGTTGACCCTGCATTAATTTTGTATATATATGTCTTGTCATCTGTTACAAGGTTAGATGCATCTTTATGTCCAATTGTTGTACTGTAGTTCGGCTCAGTTGCTAATTTTTGATTATATTGTGCAAAGTATGTTAAGAATGCATCAACAACGTTATTCAAGCTGACCGCAGCCTTAGATCTACTGTGTTTAACTACAATAGGACCGTGGTTCCAGAAGTTAGCATAAACAAGACCTATATAGTTGCCTGCTTCATCTCGAACTTTTTCTGTACCCGGATTTTTACATTTTTTTTCATTATAAACAGTTGTACCAATTGAAGTTTGTCCAAGATCTCTATCTTGTCTTCTGTCATAATTGTTTTCTGTAATATCAGAAGGATCAAATAGAGCTTTGGTCATATCGCGTGCGTATTTCAAAGCATTTTCCGTAAATGGATCTACTGCCAAGACTTGAGAAAATGCGTCATAGATTTCATCAATAAATCCGCCATCAGAAACCAACATGTTTGCTAATCCTATTGCAACAGAAGCCGGAGCTCTGGCATTCTTTCTGGCTACACCTAATGCTATATAATTTTCATCATCGCTCAATAAATCTGCGAGGTTGAATGCCGTCTGCTGTGTATTTGTAACATTATTGGAGTCTGGTCCTATGTATAAAGTGTCTGTTCTGTCTGTCATATAGTTTGTATTTAATTCAACCTGCATACTTCCTAATGCATCAATCAAACCTTCAAGGTCGGTTTCAACATATTGCGTTGAAATCATGTCGGTACTGCCGACACCTGCTGCCTGGTTATATACTGTTGAAAGAATTGAATCTCTTGTTTTCTTAGATATAACACCGTTTGTAAATAACCCTTCAACAAATGCGTTACGCATATCACTGCTTGGCAGACCGTTGATACCTTCCTGCGGAATACCTGCCGCACGTGCAGCTGCTGCAATACTTGAATCGACAACAACTCTGCCCTGCTGGTTAAGAATTAATGTCGGGAAGTAATCGTTTAATGCTGATGGTGTCATCAACAGATTATAATTTAACGGATTTGAAGTATCGCCTTTTCCGTAAAAATCGTAATATAATAAAGTTTTATTCAAAGAATTTTGATATTCATTGGATATCTCGTTTAATTCACGGGACAGAGCAATTTTCTGATGTGACAATCTCATTGATTGGTATTCACAATCAGCCTTTCTGGATGTTATGGTTAGTAATCTTGCCTGTGATGCTGCTAATCCCATTTTTTACCTGATATCCTTTCAAGCTTTTTTGTATCTTAGTAACATTAACTTAGTATACATGATGTATTACGGCTTTTATAGCTTGAATCTTTAAATAAATTGAAACTATTGTTACAAATGTTAACAGGGATTTATGCTCATGTTTTTGCTAATTTTTGTAAAAAATATTTTTATATAAGTAAATTTCTACTAAAAAAAATACTTTATATAAATGTAGTGTAGTTTTATAAGGTTAGATTATCGTGTTTAGTCCTGTAGCATCAACAATATTCACATTCAGAAACATAGATAAAACCGAAAACGGCGAAATAGGCAGAGCCCCTGTTGCATTGGGACAGGCAGTAGGTGTGCTGGGAGAGATATCAAAATACGATAATGCTGCTGCTATGACTGCAAAAAATATGTTGTCAGTATTCAGCGACCTTTCAAAAGAAAATAAAGTTATGAACTATGCCGGTAAATTTGCAAAATTTGCAAGCAATAATGTTAATCCGCTGATTGCATTGTCCGGTGGAGTTAAAGTGCTTATGTCAGATGATAAACAATCTGCCGCAATAACAGAAGGAACTGCTCTGGCTGCTATGTTCGGCGGTGAAGGACTTGTTAAAAAACACTATGATAAAATCATTGATTCTCAAAAGGTTCAAAATTTATTAAAAGCTGCCTCAAAACAAAAATATCTGAAGCCTGCTTTTGATTTTCTACAGAAGAAAAACTGGGGCGGAGCAACCGGCGCGGTTATTAAAGGTTTACTTTTCCTTGCAGCATCAATGACTTCTTATGAGATTGGACATATTGCAGGCGATAAAACTGCAAAATATGTAAAAAGTCAGCAAAACGAACAGCAAATAAAAGATGAAAAAACACTTAATCAGGTTATGGAAACACTGACAGCACAGGCTGACAACGAAGAAAATGAACAAAAAATCAATCATCTAGCCTAAAGTATTTTTAATTGCAATGTGATATAATAATAATATGAAAAAGATATTGTTGTTATTAGCTTTATTTTTTCTTGCTAATCCGTGTTTTGCCATAAAGATAGGACTTCTGGTTGATACGGAGGATGTGCCTTTAGGAACATCTGTTAAGGGCACTATAATTGATGCCAATACAAACCATACTATTTTTGATATGGAGGCAATGAAAGGCTATGAACTTAAACCTTATAACAATGTCATTGCAATAAAGATAGACGGCAAGTTTTATAAGATTAATTCAGATAATATAGTGATAAAAACGCTTGATACCGGCTATGTATGTACAAAAAGCAAATGGTACCGCGGAATTTTGATTGTACAGAATAAAGGCGGGAAATTAACCGTCATAAACGATGTAAGTATAGAGGATTACATAAAAGGAGTTGTGCCTGCCGAGATGCCGGCAGGCTGGGAAACAGAAGCCCATAAGGCACAGGCTGTTGCGGCAAGAAGTTATGCGGTCGCAAATCTTGGCAAACGCGCAAGTTTAGGATTTGATCTGAAAGATACGCCGGAAGATCAGGCATATGGCGGAGCTTCCGCAGAAACCGCAAAAACAAACAAAGCTGTCGAAGATACAAAAGGTATTGTTCTGACATACGATATGAAAGTAATAACCGCATATTATTCAGCCTCTGCCGGCGGCAAGAGTGTTTCTGCAAGCGATGTATGGGGCGGGAATTTACCTTACTTGCGTTCTGTGCCGTCATTCGACGACAATGTTAAAAAGAACGGGCATGGTGTCGGCATGTCGCAGCATGGCGCCAATAACCTTGCAAAACAAGGGTATAATGCTTATCAAATTTTACAATATTTTTACAAAGACGTCACCTTTGCAAGGTTAAATCCTGAATACTACAACTAGGCTGTATCCCTTTATTTACAAGGAAAAGCACGACCTTATGGTCTGTAAACCTTTATTTATAAGGCTAAACGTAAAAAAATCTCTGAAACCCCCTTGTCAAAACAAAATAAAGTGTTATAATAGTTTTGTCGATTACAAATGCATGCGGGATAGAATGGTTTATTGTCCGTAGGCGAAAAAAGAAGGAGGTTCGTAATGAACAAAGAAGAATTAGTAAAAGAAGTTTCTCAACAAGCAAAAGTTTCTCAAAAAGCTACTGCTGACGTAATTGCAGCAACTCTTGATACAATTGAAAAAACTCTTGCTAAAGGTGACAGAGTTACTTTGGTTGGTTTTGGTACTTTTGAACCACGCAAAAGAGCTGCAAGAACAGGGCGTAACCCTCAAACAGGTGCTGCTTTGAAAATTGCTGCTAAAACTGTTCCGGCTTTCACTGCTGGTAAAAAATTCAAAGAGGCTGTAAAATAGTCTTTTGAAAAAGTTTTTTAAAAAAGCACCGGCTTAACCGGTGCTTTTTTATAGTTTATTTTAGAATTTTAAAAGAACTTTAAGTACATCTCTTTCTTTGTTCTTTTCAAATGCTTCAAGCGCATCATCTGCATCATAAACAGCAGAGATTAAAGGAGTAAAATCAATTCTGTTATTTTTCAACAACCTTAAAGCAGGGGCAAATTGTCCGCAGCGAGAGCCCAAAACTGTTATTTCATCTATAACAATCGGGGCTAGATTAAATTCTTTAGAGGCAGCAACCGTACTTTTTAATACAAGCACTCCACGCGGTTTGGTTAAGGCAAGAGCAGTTTCAAAACCTGAAATAGATCCGGTTGCTTCTACCACAACATCATATTTTTTCTCTATAACAAAATCGTTCAACAGAGAAGTTTCTACCCCTTGTGCTTTTGCGATATCAAGTTTATTCTGGTGTTTACCAACAAGAATTACGTCAACATTCTGAGCGTTGAGCGTTAAGGCAGTTATAAGTCCCAATTTACCGTCACCCAGGACTACAACTTTTTCAAACGGTTTTATGTGGAGTTGCTCTGTAATTTCGCATGCAGCAGCAAGCGGCTCCACAAAAACAGCCTGTTCATCGGTTACATTGTCCGGAACTTCAAACAAAACCTCAAGCGGCATTGTCATGTATTCAGCGAAACAACCGTCTTTTTTCCAGATACCGAGTGTGTGGCGGTTAGGACAGTGGCGGTAAAGTTTTTCGGCACAATACGGACAATCAGGTTCCTTACATCCGTATGAAATCTCTGATACAACTCTTTTACCAAGAAGTGATTGATCGGTATCGTTTATTTCTTCGACAATCCCGACAGCTTCATGTCCCAAAATCCCTACATAGCCCATGTAGCCTTTTGTTATTTCGTAATCAGTATTACAAATTCCGGCGAGTGTTATTCTTATGAGTGCTTCTCCTTTTTGAGGTACCGGCTTTTTATAATCGTTAACAAGTTTTAATTCTTTGTCAAATACAACTGCTTTCATATTATTCTCCTTATTTTAACAGAATAATTGTAGCATAAAATTATTTTGAATAAGAACCTAAAAATCTTAAAAAATCAGTTTTTTGACGCACTTGCTGAATAGTTTGGAACATTTTAGGATCGTTGATGTGCCCGTCAAAGTTTACGATAAAAATATAATCTCCGAATTTATGTTTGGAAGGGCGTGATGCAATGTATGAAAGATTTATATCATTTTCTAAAAACACTTTTAAAACCTCTAAAAGTGCACCCGGTTTATTCGGAGTTGAAAAAGCGAGAGATGTTCTGTCCTCTTCCGTTGGCTCTGTTTCAAAATCCCCGATTAATACAAACCGTGTTCTGTTGGTTTTATCGTCATTTATATTTTCCCGTAAAACATTCAGATAATACACCTCAGCTGTTTTTTTGCTGCCTATAGCTGCATAGGTCAAATTATAATTAACAAGTGAACGAGCAGCTTCCGCGGTCGAAGAGGCTTCTATAATATTAATATGATAAGGCATTTCATTATGTATAAAATTTTGACACTGTGCAAGCGCCTGCGGATGTGAGATTATGTTTGTTATACTGGAAATTTCTGTTGTACGCGCCAACAAACAGTGATGTATCGGCATAATATATTCAGAAAGAATATAGATATTAGGGTTTTTAGTGAACATCAAATTGTCAAGCGACTGCGTAACCGTACCTTCAATAGAATTTTCCACAGGCAGTACGCCCAAGGTATTCGGATTAGAATCAACATATTCAACAACTTGTTTAATTGTACTTAACGGTGTTGGTCTTGCTTGTATATTGTATTTTGCACAAAATTCATCGGTTGCCATTTCAGAAAACGAGCCTTGTGGTCCTAAATATGCGATATTCTGAACTTCATCAAAATTCATCATTGCGTTCACTTCCTTTTTAAGTTATTATAGTTATTATAACAGAAAGAGAGATTATATGGCAAATATTAAATTTGGAACAGACGGCTGGCGCGCGATTGTGGGGAAAGATTTTAATGCAGAAAATGTTGAAACAGTTATAAAAGCAATCGGGAAATATGTATATGAAAAATTCGGCGCTGAAAAGAAAATCCTTATAGGTTATGACCCGCGGAATAAGGCCGAAGAATTTTCAAAACAGGCAGCAGAAATACTAAGCGGTTTCGGATTTGAAGTTCTTTATAGTGATAAAATTATCCCGACACCTGTTCTTGCTTTTAATGCAAAATTTTTAGATGCCTGCGCTGTTATGTTCACTGCGTCACACAACCCGCCAGAATATTTAGGGATAAAATTTATTCCAGATTATGCCGGACCTGCAACAAGTGATATTACCGATGAACTTGTCGCAAATTTAGGTAAATCCCCCGATAAATTCGCTCAAGGCAGGGTTATTGAATACAATTTCAGTCCTGCTTATTTTGAACATATAAAATCTCTTATTGATTTTACAGCAATCAGAAAAATAAAAAGCAAGATAATTTTTGACGGGTTATATGCGGCAAGTATCGGTTATTTTGATAAAATTTTAAAAGAAGAAAACATTCCGTTTGAAGCCATACACATGTACCATGACGTGAATTTTGGCGGCGGCATGCCGGAACCTAAACCAAAATATTTGCAAGAATTAATTGCAAAAGTAAAAGAATATGACAATGCAGTCGGATTTGCAAATGACGGTGACAGCGACCGATTTGGCGTTATAAACGAAAAAGGAGAATATGTTTCGCCAAACGAGATTATTGCAATACTTTTGATGCACCTTAAAACCCATAAAAACTTCAAAGGCGGGCTGGTCAAAACAGTCGGCGCAAGTCTTTTATTAAACAAAACAGCAGAAAAACTTGAGGTAGACGTAATAGAAACCGCTGTCGGATTTAAACATGTCGGAGATGCCATGCGTAAATTTAATCCGATAATCGGAGGAGAAGAAAGCGGAGGATTAAGCATTCAGGGGCATATTCCTGAAAAAGACGGAATACTTGCTAATCTGCTTATTTTAGAGGCTATGGCTTATGCTGATAAACCGCTTTTTGAAATGCAAAAAGATTTATATGACTTTGTCGGTTGTTATTTTTATAACGACAGGATTGATAAACATTTAGATAATACCGGTGAGATTAAACCTGTACTGGATGAATTTCGTTCTAAAAAAACAGTAGGCGATTTTATAGTAAAAAGTATGGATACAAAAGACGGAGTAAAGCTTTATTTTGATGATGATACAAGCTGGATATTAGTCCGTCCGAGCGGAACAGAACCGCTTTTGCGAATATATTTTGAAAGCGACAGCTTAGAAAAAATCGAAAAACTCAAAAGTTATTTAAGATAGAAGATATTCACAATCAAGAATATGATTTGCTTCGTCAATATCGTTGATTCTTATTTTTGAATTACGCGGCAAAATTATTTCATCGTGATAAATTCCTCCGCGACCGCAGTCAATTACTTTTGAGCCTTTTGGAAGTTTTATCCTCATCATATAGCCTATAGGATTATCTTCACATCCTATTGCAGGATTTTCAACCGGATTAAAGTTTGTCAAAAGATCAGAATCTTTTCTTGCTGTTGAAACAAACGAAGGATCTTCTATTATTGCGCCTTTTTTGATTTTATCAGCAATTGGCAGTTTCCTTTCCGGCTCATACCAGACTTTTGTTTTTATACCACGGTAAACAACAGCATCATCTGCTAAAGGCGGAGCTTCCTGTGCTATTTTATCCATTATGCATATTTCTTTAACTTTTTCAGGAATAACTTCACCATCGCGCAGTAAATTGTTATAACTGTAATTATCCTGATAAGACCCTACGGCAATTGCTTCTTCTGTGTCGAAATTTTTTCCTTGAACTTTTACCTGTTTATCGTTTGGTCTGAAAAGCGCTTCTCTGTGCTGACGGATTTTTAGTGCCCGCTGCTCTTCAAGGGCTGCTTTTGCGGAATCTTTTTCCAGTTTTATGTAGTATTCTTTCATATCCTTAGCAGACCAGCTAAAAGGATTGTTATCAGTTGTTTTTAATATATTGTTATCTACTTTTTCAGGTGTGAGCGGATTTGTGGCATGTAACTTTCTTTCGGTTTTATCATAAATCCATTGTGCGCGCGGCGTCGGCTTCATAGGCGGTGTTTCATACGGAATTGCCTGAGGTCTATGCGCCAGAGGGCGCTCCAATTTTTCAGTAAGAGGTTGGAAAGTTTGTCTTTTAAGCTTTTTGCGCATAAGTATGCCAAACGCGACGGTTGCCGCAAGAGCAGTTGCGCCAATCATATACTTTGCGGCGCGTGATATTTCTTTGTCAGATTCTGTCTGAACTTTAGGAGGCTCAGGCTGTTTGACTTCCTTTTTAAGGATATTCTTACTACGCGGTTTTACACCGTATAATTTATTAAAATAATACATAATCCTTCTACCTGTTTATATAAAAACAGAAAGACAGAAAAAATTGCTATCTTATTCGACAAGTTTTAAGTTTTGTTTTTTTGAACTCAGAGATTTTAATTTAAGCAACCTGTTTTTGACAAACTGAGCCTGATGAGAAAACGGTTTCATAATCAAAAACTTTCTGTAGTATCTTTGCGCATCACTTTTTTTACCCAGTTTGTCAAAACAAATTGCTATGCCTACATAGGCACGATAGTACTCGGGGTTGAGTTTAATAAGTTCGTTCAACACTTTTGAGGCTTCCTGATACCGGTCAAGCTTCATCAAAAGGGTTGATTTATGGTCATAAGCCTTTAAAAATCCCGGAGAATTTTCGATTAATTTTTGATAAATCATCAGTGCTAAATCATATTCTTCGCATAATTCATGAGAGATACCTAATTGAAGTATTGCCTCAGGTTTTTCCGGATTTATCTGTATTGCCCTGACAAAATTCTTTATGGCTCCGCAAGGTATCCCTTCAAGAAGATGACAGACTCCCATTTCAAAAAAGGCTTCGTAATATTCGTTATCAATTTCAGTGGCTTTTTCTAAATATCTTATGGCTTTTGCGTAGTTTTCCAGATGCTTATAACAAACTCCCAGCCCGTAATAAGAATGCGCATCATCCCGGTCTATAAGAATTGCATTTAGATAATTTGCTGCTGCTTCTTTAAAGGAATTTTCGTTCCTGAGCGCATCAGCCTTTAAGCAAAAATTGTTAACGGGTTTAGTCTTTGCTTTCTGTATAGTTTTTAGATTTGTTACTTCTGTAGCCACAAAAACCTCTCTTCAATATTAATTCTATAGATTTTACGCACTCTATAGAACAATCTTTTGATGTATAACTTAATCAATCATTGGATTTATAAATTAAATTGTGTTATAAAATAATTATGAAGAAGATAGCAGTTTTATTTTTATTATGTACAATGACCATGCCTGCAATAGCGGCAGAAGTTCATCTGCAAAATGTAGAGAAGCCTAAAATAGAACTGCCTGAAGTTAAAGTTAAGAAAAAAGAATCACTTGTTCTGACTGATGAACAAATAATGCAGGAGCTTGTAAAGCTGCAAAAAGAAAAAGACTTGCAGGATATCGAAAACCTCTGGAAAGGTACTGTTGAGAATAATCAGGTAATAGGATTCGCGCTTAAAAAACTTTCTACTCCGGAAAGCCAGCGTAGAATACATTCATCATTAATGGCAAAAACCCTTTCAGCAATAGTCGCAGGCGCATCTTTTGCGCCGTCACTTATCGGAGCGGATTATATGACGCAAACCGCTGCATATTCTGCCGGCAGGCTTGCTCAAAACTTCATCAACAGAAAAAATGTACCGACTGAAATTCCGTTAACTGATACCGAATTAATTGAACTCGCAGGTCTTGTTGAAAACTTACAGGATAAAATTATTGAGGCATATTACAATTACAAAAGCAGCTTAACCCAATTAAAAGAAACGCGTTCAAGATTACTGCTTTATCACAAAAATTATGCTAATGCTCTTGAAAACGAAGATATTCTTGAAATTACAATATCATCTGCTCTATATGACAACATGCGTATAGAAGAATTTTATTTTATGGAAAATGCAAAACGCTATCACATTGAATTACAAAGACTTGCAGGCAAAAAAGTTGTAGATAACCTGAATTTATACCAGTATAATTATAATACAACTCTTTTAAAAGGACAGGAGGCTAAGTAATGAAAAAAGTTATGATATTGTCCTTAATAATTTCTCTTGCCGCTCCTTGTTATGCTCTTGAATACAAGGATATTAATACAGTGCGTCCTCCTGCATACCGCCTGGGGCTTTCTGATGAGCCGGAAAAAGAATATGTAGAAGTAAAACAAACCTCTGAAACAACCGGTAAAACTAAAGTCCCGGATATAGCAACCGTGTTTGCAAAAGAAGATGAAGATACAAAATTTAATGTTGACGAGATAACTTACGCTGATTTGAGCATAAAACAGATTTCAAAAGAAGTTGCAAAAGAATTACAACTTGATGAAGAAGAAATGGTCGGGGATCTCTCCCTCCTCTGGCAAGGTGCGGCAACCAAAAGCGATACAATAAATTTTGCACTATATAAACTTGCCAACCCGGAAGAGGACAAACCTGATGAAAAATCAGTAAAAAAAGTTCTTTCCACAATTGCAAGTATGTCCACAATTGTCGGCGCAAGTATGGGCAGCCCTGTTCTTGCCACAGGATCTATTATCGGCGGGAATATCTTAGGAATAATGTCACAGGATACAAAAGCTCTTAACTATAAATATACAAAAGTTACAGATGCTGACATGATTATTCTGGTCCGCAAAGTAGAAGATTTGCAGCAAAAAGCAGTTGATCTTTACTACAGCTATATGACCGCCCGAAAAAAACTTAAAATGATTGAAGAAATGACAGCCGAACGCAAAAGAATTTACGACAAATCGCAGGAAAGCACACGGGAAGTTATTCTGATAACCGATGCTTATTACAGAACATCACTTGATATACTGATGAAAGCAAAATCCGACTATTATGCCAAACGCGCAGCTCTTGAACAGTTTGTCGGAAATGATGTATTTAAACAGTTTGAAGCAGATCTTGCCCAGCGAGAAAAAGAGAAAAAATAATGAAGTTTATTCCTTACGAAATAAAAAACGGTAAAGAAAATATGCAGATCGACAGCGATTTGCTTGACCTTGCAATAACCAAACAATTTAAAGAACCGATTTTCCGACTCTACGGCTGGGAACCTGCCTGCGTATCTTTAGGACGCAACCAGAAAAGTGATTTTCTCAATACCTCACTGCTAAATAAATACGGAATCGATGTTGTAAGACGACTCACAGGCGGCCGCGCACTTTTGCATGACGATGAAATAACCTATAGTTATATTTGTCCTGTTAACTTTTTGGAACACGGGGAAAATATTACCTCATCTTATAAAGAAATTTCACAAATTCTGATTAATGCTTTGCGAAAACTCGGAATAGAAACAGATTTCGGAACGACCAAACGTCCGGATACCCACTTTGACTACTGTATGCTTATCTCCACAGGGGCTGATTTGTGTTATCATGGACGTAAATTAATCGGATCTGCACAGTTTCGCAAAGACGGCTATATATTACAGCACGGCTCAATTTTATATGATTATAATCCGGTACTCTTAAAAGAAATTTTTAACGAAGAAGTCCATGGCTTAACCTCCATTAAAGAAATAAATCCTGCTCTAACCAAAGAAGATCTAGTCAAAATATTAAGTAATGTAAACTCCGCAAAAGCCTGATATATCGGCTTTTGCCATAATAAAAGGCTGGGAAAGGCAATTTTTGCAGCTAAAAATACTTTATATAAATACGGGGAATCAATTAAGGGGAAATGAACAATGAGTTGCAATTGTTTTAACTTAAGATTAAATGCAGCAGGCTATCCATTCACATGGGCATCAAACTATGGGGGACAAATTCAGTTCAACACAATGCCTGAGTGGGTTTCAGCAGATATGGCATACAGAATACAGAACAATTGGTTAAATCAAGGCAACATGTTCTCAGGTTGTTCAGGATTTATGCCTGGCTATCAGATGTATCCTGGAATGTGTCCGACATATCCGACAACTACAATGCCGGTATATCCGGGTACAGGTATACAGCAAGGCATGACAGATCCTACTGTTCAGGGATATATTGACGGACGGAAAACAAGAATTGGAGTTATTGCAAACAATACAAACCAGAATCTTTCCGGTTACAAAACTCAACTTGAAGCACTGGCTAATGATTCAACACTTACAGAAGAACAGAAAAAGCAGGTTAATGAAGTTTTAAAAAGAATAAATCAAATTCAGACAGAAATACAAAAAGTTGTTATGCAGGCGCAAATGGCAAATAATCCACAGATATTAGACCAGCTTAACAATCAAATTGAAGCACTTGCAGGTATTGCACAAGAATTACAGGTATTAATCCCTGAATTGCTGCAAACATTAATTGCAGAAGCAGAACAAGTTCCGGGTAATGATGACGACGATGATGATGACACAACAACTACACCTGGCGGTGACGATACAACGACAACTCCAGGCGGAGATCAGTCAACAACTCCTGGAGCACAAGAGCAAGGCGATGTACAGGTAATTGCTCCTGAAGGCAGCGACCCTCAAGAAAGTTTGATTACAACCCAAAACAGACAGGTTTCACCGGAAGTTCTGAGCATTAACGAAAGAATTTTTGATGCAGTCAACGGTGTTGGAACAAAAGATAACCAGTTGCGCGAAGCTGTTGAAGAAATAAATAAAGACAATGTATTAGATGTATTTGATAACTGGAACGCATCATATGCACCGGATTACATAAATGACGACAAGGGCGGTTTGATAGAAACCATTTATGATGATAAATCACTCTGGTTCAACGGCGGCAAGCATGAAGTTACTCACATCTTAAATGCATTAATGGAAAAAGCAGCTGAATTAGGTAACGATGCCCTTCAGGCAGTAAACCCTCTCAAGGCTAAAATAAATTCAGAATTAAATTCATTCTGGAATACTGATGAAGATATGGTCGCTGAAAATATCAACAAAATTGTAATAATTTTGAACGCATACCAGTCAGCACATCCGGCTGCTGCTAATCAAGGTACTCAACAACAGGAGGGTACAGAACAACAAGCATAATAAAGACAGATAATAGATTCCTCATATATAGTAAAAGGTTAGAATGGTAGTAAAGTGAAGTCAGCTCCCCTCAGCGGGAGCTTTTTATTATACAGAATACTTTAATGACTAAAAAATTGCATATTCAAAAAAAAATGTTATAATATACAATATGAAGAAGATACTATTTATATTTGCATTGTTATTTGTTATATGTTCGCCTTTTGCAGCCGCAGAAGAAACAGACGCGGCAGCAGAAGAGCCATTGCCGAATATTCAGTTTGAATTGCGGGATTATGACGGGATTCAGCTCGACACGGGAACGTTTATTCCTGTTATGAATACAACGGAAGTTTCTACACAAAATTGTCCTGAAGGCTTCAAAACAATGTTCATAGCCACTAATGACATGTATATGGAAGAAGTTAATGTCATTCCTAAAGACACTGTTTTTTACGGCAGGGTTGAGGATTTGCACGAACCTGTAATCGGTACAAACGGATCTATGAAAATCCGAATTGTAAAAATGGTTTATCCGGACGGTTTTGAAGTACCTGTCAGAGGCTACATATATTCAAATAACAATAATATATTAGGCGGAGAGATGGCGCCTCCTGAAAAATACGTAAGAATGCCTCATTATCAAACAAGATATTACGCACTTACCTTACAATTACGACCGGGCAGGGAACGCAAAATGGGTGTACATACTACTCTCAGAGCAGGTGAGAATAAGCTTATTATACTTACGGATCCTGTTTGGATTACGCATACTATGACTAATTAATAAATTGACAAATTGCAAAAATTAGTTTACACTATTTATATATATTAGACAACTTATGGGGAAAAATATGAAAAGAAGAGCAGGTATTTTATTAACAGCTATAATATTAACAGCATCAGCAGTATTTGCTGACAGCAATTACAGCTATACAACGCCGGCGCCGCAGACACAGACTCCGTATACAAATAATTATTCGTTAACTCCGTCAACAGCACCGCAAAGCGGTACATTAAAAGGTCGCGTTGTAACTGTTCCTGCCGGTGAAACTTTCAAGGCAGTTGTTACAACACCGCTAAATTCGGCAAATTTAGCGCTAGGACAAAGCGTAACAATCGCTCTCGGGTCTGATTTTTATTACAACGGAAACCTAATCGCACAGGCTGGAAGTTCTGTAAGCGGTACTGTTCTTGAAGTTTCCAGAGCTAAACACGGCAGCATGAACGGTAAATTAAATATAAGATTTACGCAAATCGTAACGCCATACGGTATTCAGATACCTATTTCTGCTGTTATTAAGACAGAAGATAATACCGGTGTTTTAATCGGCGGGACAAAGTTTGATGTTGTAAAAGACTATGGTAAAGATTTATCTGTCGGCGCCGGGGCAGGAGCCTTATCAGGTGTTGTATTCGGGGCACTTGCCGGCGGTAATATAGGTAAAGGAGCGGCTTTAGGCACGGCAGTTGGTGCCGGCGGCGGGCTGGTTAAATCTATTTGGGACAAAGGCGATGACGTAGAAATTCCTGTTAATGCAACTATAGAATTACAGCTTACCCAACCGATTACAGTTAATCCGGCTTCTTATAACCAAAATTATTAGTAAAACAGGTAATAATTTTATGTTTGCTTTGACTTAGAATTATTACCGGATACAGATGAAAATCCCCAGGGGATTAGTGTTAGGGAAAAAATGTCTATCTTAGGAAAATATTCAATAACAGAAGAAGATAATACAGAAAAAAGCACGTATACTACGCCTGCTGTTCTCAGAGATGATGAAGAAATAAGTCTGAAAAAATCAATCATTATTTCCACACTTTTGCATCCGACAGCGGTAGGAGTCGGATATGCAATAATGTGGATTCTGTTGCTTCTTGGAATATCTGTGCCTTTATTCAACAAGCCTGAACCTAAAGTTCAGGATATAGAATTTGTTCTTGTTGATAAAGAGGACACACCTATAAATAAGAATACACCTTATCGAGCAGACAGAAATTCCCGTGCAGGCGGTCAGCATGACCCGACAAGACGTGTGTCTATGCCATCCCCACCGCCGGGAAATGTTCAAAAACCGGCACAGGCAGCAGCTCCACAAAAAGCAGCTCCTAAAAAAGCCCCTGCACAGAATCCTATCAAAAAAATGGTGCAGCAAGCAACACAGCCGTCTAAACCAGCAGTAAAACCTGTTGCTAAACCTGTTGCTAAACCTGTTCAACAACCTGTTCAGGCTCCGCAGAAGCAGCAACCTGCAAAACCACAGCCGCCAACAGCACGACCTTCAATAAAACCACCGATGACACCTAAAGTTGTAAAGAAACCTTCATCACCTTTTAGTGTACCTATTCCTCCGGGCGGAACAAAACAAGGTCATTATGCAACAGGACCGATTAGCGGTTCCGGAACATCTTCTAAAGGCGGAAGTGCTCCAACAGGCGGAAGCGGCGGCAGTTTTACTCCAAATCCAATGCTTGCCCCTACAGGCGGCTCATCCGGCGGCTCCAAACTCGCTAAAGGCGGCGGAGGCGGCATGGGCGGCGGTAATCCGGGACCGGGTAATCCGAATGGGCGCCCGGGGATTGATGCCATAAGAGAACCGGATTTCGGACCATATATGCGCGATTTACAAAGACGTATCAAAATGAACTGGGATCCGCCTAAAGGCAACGAAAGTAAGCGTGTTGTTCTTATGTTCAAAATTGCAAAAGACGGCAAATTGCTCTCTTGTAGTGTCTACAAATCATCAGGGCTGCCGAGTGCGGATAAAGCTGCAATACATGCTGTTCAGGCTACAGCGCCTTTCAGACCATTGCCGCCTGAATATAAAGGCTCCAGCATTGATATCCAGTTTACTTTTGATTACAACGTATTCGGAGCATCAGGTTATCAATAAAAACTAATTAAAAAATAATTGTACTACATAAAAAGAGGTTAAAAGACTATGGATTTATTATTACACTCAATTCAATTGGACTGGCCGGTATTGTTACCGATTTTACTCTGTTCAATCCTTGTTGTAGCTGTTGTTATCAACAGGTTTTCTTACTACAGTAAAAACAAAAGAGATGTTGTGCTCTTAATTCCGAAATTACAAAGAGAACTTGCCAAAAACAATTTGCAAGGGGCTCAGGATATTGCAATAAAATGCGGCGGTGTAATTGGTGAAGTTACAGAAGAAGCTGTAAGAATTTTTTCTGAACAAAAATCCGGATTCTCACGTTCATTTGATATTGCTGCAGCACTTGCTACAAGAAAATTGGAAACCTATTTGACTATTCTCGGTACAATCGGCGGTGTAGCACCTTTCTTAGGGTTGTTCGGTACTGTTGTAAGAATCCTTTACACATTTCAGGATCTTGCTATGCAAGGTAATCAGTCTGCCGCAGTTGCAATGGGTATAGGTTCTGCCTTAATCGCAACGGCTTTCGGTCTTGGGGTTGCGATTGTTGCGGTTGTTTTTTATAACTCTTTCCAATCAATCGTTAAGCGTTATGAAGATGATTTCCAGCTGCTTAAGCTTTTATTCTTAAGTTTTGTTGACTCTAACGACGAAAGCACTACACCTAGCAATTCAAATATATCACTCTAGAAGACGTTAAGACGATAGGACGTTAAGAGCATATAAGTTACTGTAGGGTGGCAAAGCATAAGGGGACCACTACATAAATTATTACAAAAGAGCGTGCCCACCCAACAGAAGTAAGGTAAAAAAAATGGCAATGAAAACTAATAAGGGTAAAGAAGCCCTGTTTACAGAGATAAATATAACACCGTTAACAGATATTTTTCTGGTACTGTTGATTATCATGATGGTTGTCGCACCGACATTCCAGTCAAATGACAGTTCAATAACAATCCCTGAAATAAACAGCGGGGTTGCAATTGAACAAAAAAATGCAACTGTTTCTGTAACCAAAGAGGGTTTGTTGTATCTGAACGGAGAGCCAGTAACAGAAGAAAATTTAACTGATAAACTCATTGCGTTAAAAGAAACTCTTGAAAAGCCGGAAGTCGTTGTAAAGGCAGACGAACGCGTTAAGAGTGCTGAAATAATGAAAATTATGAATGCGGCGCAGGATGCAGAATATAAAAAGTTAATCGTTGCCGGTGAACCTTTGAGTAAAAAAGAACAAAAAGATTTAAAAAAGAACGCTGAAAAAACAGAAGGATAAATACATGAGTCGTAACCGTGATACATTCAATGAAATAAATATAACACCGTTAACAGATATTTTTCTGGTACTTTTAATCATAATGATGGTAATAGCACCGCTTCTGGATCAACAGGGGCTTAATCTGACAGTGCCTGAAAATGTTGCCCAAGAACAGATGAATGATAAAGATACAAAAGTTATGACGGTTATGGTAACGGCAGACGATACATTTTATATGGACGGTCAGGTTATTGCTGCAAACGAACTTGAAAAAGCAATAAAATCGCAACTTCAGGATTACCCTGACGGTTTACTGATTAAAACCGACGGGGACTCTACTCACGGCGCGGTTGTAAAAGTTATGGACAGTGCTCGCAATGCTGGCGTTAAAAGCATTTCTGTTGATGCAATTTAGTTTGTAAAAAATTGTAAAACATTTTTTAAAATATTGAAGTTTAGTCAAAAAATTGCCGATTACATATATGTGACTTGTAGTTTATAAGGAGAAACAGTACATGTATGGAGATTATTTGATGTTCAGGTATTCATTCTGGCCGGGGACATACAGTTTTAAAAATGAAGCGGTGATGATGTTAGAATTTATAAAAGAAAAAATAGAAGCATTAAAAGCAATGTTTGAAAAGGCAGAATAGCTGTCAGATTTGGGATATTTGCAGGCGGCAAAACATACGTTTTGCCGCCTTTTGACATGTTGCTTTTTGTGGTATTATGTAGAATGTAAATAGTGGTTACTAAAAAATAGAGGAAGAGAAAATGAGAACACTTTCACCTTTACAAATCGAAAGATTAAAGTATCAGCCGAAATTACCTTCCAGCCTTGCAAAAGGAATTAACAGTCTTGAACTGTCAGAAGGGGCTGCTACTCAATCAGTTAGAGATCAGGAACAAATTAAAGCTTTATTCAAAAACACTTACGGCAAACCTGTTGTAACATTTAAGTCAACAGATGAAGCCAAAACATCAGCAGTAAGAAATGTCGGCGTTATTTTATCCGGCGGTCAGGCGCCTGGCGGGCATAATGTTATTGCAGGCTTGTATGATGCGTTAAAACAGGCTAATCCTGCTAATAAACTTTACGGTTTCTTAGGTGGTCCATCTGGTATTATTGACGGAAAATATGTTGAATTTACCGATGAATTTATTGATGCATACAGAAACACCGGCGGTTTTGATATTATCGGATCAGGCAGAACAAAATTAGAAACAGAAGAACAGTTCCAAAAATCACTTGCTGTATGTAAAAAGTTAAATATTTCAGCAGTTGTGATTATCGGCGGTGACGATTCAAATACAAATGCAGCACTGCTTGCAGAATGGTTTGTAAAAAATAATGCGGGTATTCAGGTTATTGGCTGCCCGAAAACAATTGACGGCGACTTAAAAAACGAACAAATCGAAATTTCTTTCGGTTTTGATACCGCAACAAAAACTTACGCAGAATTAATCGGCAATATTCAACGCGATGCTAATTCAGCTAAAAAATACTGGCACTTTATCAAAATTATGGGAAGAAGTGCATCTCACGTTGCTCTGGAAGCTGCTTTGCAGACACAGCCTAATATCACTTTGATATCTGAAGAAGTTGAAGAAAAGAAAATGTCTTTAGAAAGCATAATCAATTACATGTCTGACATTATTGTAAGACGTGCTGATATGGGTAAAAACTTCGGTATCGCAATTATTCCTGAAGGTTTGATAGAATTTATTCCTGAAATGAAATCTATGATAGCTAACTTAAACGATATTATGGCATCATTGGAAAATGATCCTGATTTTGTTAATGCAACAACTATCAGAGAAAAATTTGATATCGTAGAAAACAGACTTGACCCTGAAAATGCCAAGGTTTACAACTCATTGCCGGTGTTAATTAAAGGTCAGCTGCTTGCAGACAGAGATCCGCACGGTAATGTTCAGGTATCAAAAATTGAAACTGAAAAATTATTGATAGAAATGATTACGACAAGACTTGATGAATTAAAATCACAAGGCGATTATATTGGCAAATTCTCAGCACAATCACACTTCTTCGGTTATGAAGGTCGTTGTGCATTCCCGTCAAACTTTGATGCTGATTATTGCTATTCACTTGGATTCAATGCATTTGCATTGATTAACTTTGGTTTGACAGGTTATTTGTCATCAGTAAGAAACCTGACAAAACCGGCAGCTGAATGGGTTGCAGGCGGTGTTCCTCTTACAATGATGATGAATATGGAAAAACGCCACGGTGAATTTAAACCTGTTATTCAAAAAGCACTTGTTAAATTAGACGGTCCTGTATTCAAGGCATTGGAAGAATGCAGAGAAGATTGGGCGATGAATGACAGATATCTGTTCCCTGGCGCAGTTCAATATTTTGGACCAAGCGAAGTTTGCGATATTACAACTTGCACATTGCAGTTGGAAAGAGCAAAAGAACTCGCTGGAGTATAAAAAAACTCTGAATTATTAAAAAGACCGGCATTTATGCCGGTCTTTTGTCTTATATAAAATCTTATACTCTTCCGTAAATATCAGCATAACGTATAATATCGTCCTCAGAGAGCAAATCACCTTTTTGAACCTCAATAATTTCTAAATCTTCATCATAAGGGTTTTCAAGTGAATGTATTGCTTTAACAGGAATATCAATACTGTGCTCAGGACTTAAAATCATTTCCTTACTTTCTAAACTAACTTTTGCCATGCCTGTCAGCACAACCCAGTGTTCGCTGCGGTGATTATGGGATTGGACAGAAAGTTTTTGTCCCGGATTTACATGGATAATTTTTGTCAAAAATCCTTTTCCGTACGCAATAACCGTATAATGCCCCCACGGACGAACTACCGGTTTGTTTAACTCAGGGGCGGCAACTACTTCTTCAGGTGTTGTTGCAGGAGCAGCGTCCGTTGTTAGAGGGGCACCGGATTTATTTTCGATTTTTTGTAAAAATTCCTTTGCGGCATTTTCAGGACTTTGCGCGTTAATAATAGCGCGGACAATAGCAATGCGTTTTGCGCCGTGTTGAATCACTTCACTCACATTTGTCAAATCAATTCCGCCAATTGCAAACGCAGGAATATCAATATTTTGACTTACCCATTCAACATATTCAAGTCCAACGGATTTTCGTCCGGGTTTGGTCGGGGTGGTAAACACAGGTCCCATACCGATATAGTCAGCGCCATCTTGAACCGCTTTTTGTGCTTGTTCAGGAGCATGTGTGGAAACCCCGATTATTGCGTTATTTCCGAGAATTTTCCTTGCAGATGCAACATCCATATCATCCTGTCCGAGGTGAACCCCGTCAGCCTCAAGTATTGCCGCAATATCTACTCTGTCGTTTACAATAAATATCGCATTGTATTCAGCACAAAGGAGTTTTATTTTTTTGCCGAGTTCTACTATTTTATTTGCCGGCATATTTTTTTCGCGCAACTGTAAAATATCAACACCGCCTTTGAGAGCAGAAGCAACTGCATCCAAAAATGCATCATCAGAATCAAATTTATCTGAATTTGTGACTAGATAAAGTTTTTTATTGCCTAAAATTAATTTGTTATATTTTTCTTTCAATTTATCCCACATAATTTTCTCCAACGTGTAAGATTGGTAACGCAAATTTTCAAAAGAGGAAGCATGTTCCGGTGCATACTCTGCAAGAACCCTCAGAACCTGTTGCAGGCGTTTTATGTTTGCCTTAAAAATATTTTCAATATCAGTACGACTATCAGGATTTTTTATTGTTTTACCTATATCATTTTCAGAATCTCTTGCACTTAACAGAGTGTCGTAATCATGCTCCTGTAGGGCATTGAGTTCATGCCTGATGAGTTTAAGTGTTTGAGAGGAGTCTTTATCATCCAACAGAAACCTTGAAATCTCTTCCAGCACTCTTAAAGCCTCTGTCCCTCTGTTCAAATTTGCGTCTATTATTCTTTTCATAAATTCATTTTACCATGATAAAACAGATTTATGAAGAAATCTATGTTAATATGGATAGTATGAAAAAAATATTAGTATTTATCTGTTTTTTTATAATACATCCTGTATTAGCCTCCGGTATCTATAAAGAATTAGATTTATTAAATAACTCGGAGCCTCAGGCAAATAAACTACTATATGAATTTGTCTTAAAAGACTTGAATATATCATCAAATCAAGCAAAAGAATTAGCTAATATAAATATTAACTCGGTGAAAGCAATAGAAATAGATTTAAATGATGACAAAACAAATGAGATAATAGGTGTGATATATTCTACAATGTACTGGGGAACAGAAGGATATTCATTGTTTATATTACAAAAACTAGCTGGTAAATATAAAAATATAGCATACTTAATAAACTTTGAGCCGCAAAAAAAAGTGTCGGTTTTAGATGAAAAGACAAATGGCTACAGAAACATAAAACTATTTGGTTCAAGTGAATATAAGTTTAAACCATTTACTCTGAAATTTAAAAATGGTCGTTATGTTAATATAAATACTAAGAATTTTAATTTTTATAGTAGAATAAATTTATGAAAAAATTTAAAAATATAGTTTTATTAACCCTTGTAGCAGTTGTTTTTAGTGTTTGCACAACACAAACAACAAGCAGCAATCCTATAGATAAAGCTGAGGAAGAATGTATATCCGGGACAAGCTCCACATATAAGATGAACAGGTGCAGTCAAATAGCACAAAAAAAATGGGAACAGGAGATACAAAACAGTCTTGATACATTAAAAAAACTTTTGCCTGAGGTAGATTATACCGCAATAGAAAAATCTCAGCAAGTATGGAATGAATACAAAATAGCCGAATATGAATTGATAGATAGAATTATATCCTATAAACAAGGTACTATGTATTTAAATGTAAAAGAAGGGCTTAAAACTGACATTCTTAAACAACGCGCTTTAAAGTTACAAGAATATATTAATATTTATACTGACTAGAGAAGATATAAATTAATTAATTTGCCTGAAATTGCTTTTTTGTGTATTATAGAGTTAAGATGATTGGGTTAAGTTTTAAACAAAAAATAATTGTTGGGTGTGTTACTGGCGCGTTATTAATTACAGGCGTCACAACTGCTATATTATATCAACCGGAAACTAAAACTGTTGAGATTTATTCTCAGGCACTTGAAAGCTTGCAAAAAGGAGATTTTGCAAATTCATATTATCAGTTTTCCAAAGTGTCTTTTTTGTCTAACCTTAAACCAATCGCTATTTATCATCAGGCACAGGCAGCGCATGAACTCGGTGACGATGATGCCGCAGTTAAACAATATCAGTTATTATTCAACAATTATCCCGGTCACGCCCTGAGTTTGCGCGCAAAATACCTCACAGCGCAGCAAATTATTTTTAAAAACCCCAAACTCGCTCATAAATATTTTGAAGAAATAGTAAACAAGCACCCGCATACTGATTACGGTATCGCATCAGAATACTATCTAGGCGTCATGATTATTAATAAATATCATGACAACGAACAAATGTTTCCACAGTCAGAAAAGGTTAATGCAGAAAATTATTTCCGCCATTATCTTGAAAAAGCCCCAACAGGCAGGCTGGCAATTAATGCTTGTGAAAATTGGCTCGGCTTAAAAACAGAAATTAACAAAGATGATTATCTGCTTATGGCAAAATCATATTATCTCTTTGGAGATTACAACAAAGCAAAATCACTACTTGCAAAAACCGAAATTTCAGAAAGCTGGGCAACTGATGTGCTTGTATCTTATGCAACAAAAAATTATTCACGTGCAAAAGCTCTGACAGAACTCGGCTTGCAGCAATATACACAGTATGTGAGCAACGATGAAATACATGATGTTGTCGACAAATACATTGCCATGTCTGATAAAAATAAGCTAGAAACAGTTATGCATCTAATTGCTCTCAATCCGCAAAAAGGCAATGATTATCTTATGCATATAAAATGCACTCAGGTTAAAGCCGTTGATCAGCCGGCATGCTACAGCCAGCTTTATTTAAAATATCCGGAAGGTCAATTCTCAGCTGATGCATTATCAAACATATTTTTTGCAAAATACAAACAACAAAAATATTATGATGCAGAAAAAGTAGGGCTGGATTATCTTAAAAAATTTCCCGACGCAAATTCAACCCCTATGGTTATGTTCTGGATGGGAAAATTATATGAACGTCTGAACGATTACAGGCAATACAACAACTACTACAGCAATGTTATAACCAGATATCCGGATTCATATTATGCTTATAGAGCTTATCTACACCTTAACCGGCTTGAAGGTCCGATTATTACAAATTATATTACCCCGAAACCTGTTGTCTACCCTTATAAATACACACGTAAGAATATAATCGTTAAGCTTGTTGAATTGAAAGATTTTGATGTAATTAGTGAACTTTACGGCGATGATGATTTTATAAAAAGCTGGGTACTTTATAAAAAAGGTGATTATGCGCATTCAATGCTTGTGGCGCGTGATGCCATGGAAAAAATATCAGATAAACCGCCAAAATATGATTTGCGCTGGCGGCTCGTGTACCCTGTGAATTATTATGAAACAGTGGAAAAATATTCTGATGCAGCCGGAACGAGTCTGCCGTTAATGCTTTCTGTAATAAGGGAAGAAAGCTATTTTGATCCTCTGGCACAGAGTGCAGCCGGAGCAAGCGGTTTAATGCAATTAATGCCGTCCACTGCATTTGAGATAAGCCGACGTTACGGTTTAGGGATGTCATCAACTGAAGATTTATTCAACGATTCTTTTAATATAAAACTCGGGAATTATTATTACGCGTATTTAAAAAGCATGCTGGAAGGTCGTGATGTATCCTCAATTGCCGCATATAACGGCGGTATAGGATCGTTATGGAACTGGCGGCAATCAATTAATTATAACGATACCGATGAATTTGTAGAACAAATCCCGTATTCTGAAACTCAAAATTATGTTAAAAAAGTATTCCGTACATACTGGAACTATGTACGCTTATATACGGGAAATATGTAAAAGACGTTAAGTCCTTTAATAAAGCCGTTTTAGTCTGAATTTACCAGGAGTGATTTCTGTAATTCCTTATAGTACTTTACTAACTTAACAACTTTTAAGTGCTCAGCTATTAATATGTTTGATTAATAAAACTTAACGAAGAGAAGAAAAAATTAAAGAGAATCCGGAACAAAGTCGTATTTAAATTCATACAAGTGTGTGGAATTAATATGTCAAACAATGTACAAATAACCAATTACATAAAAAGCCTAGGATTAAGCGGAGCAGAAGCAGATGCCAAACGAGCAGAATTAACTGCGTTATCAAACGCAGAATTGACCCAATTAATCTCCGGCACCGGCAAAACCACATCCAAAGGCACTACAATAGAAACAAATGAAGAACACAAAGCAGCAGATGCAGCAAGTGCCGGCAGAGAATATTCCCTTAAAGATGCAGGTCATGATGCAGCAACCGGAGCATT